>JACCTC010000200.1 GCA_013812655.1 Deltaproteobacteria bacterium
GCCGAGCAGCTACGCGCCGAGGCGACCGAGATCCGGACGTCGATCGGTGCCGAGCCCGAGACGATCGTCGACGAGCCGAGCCCGCCGCGGACCAAGACCGCACCAGGCCTCGGAGCCGCCGAGAAGCCGCCTGCGCCGCCAGCCGTCGCTCGCGCGTTCGAGACCGAGGAACCGACGCCGGCGCCGCGCGTCCAGCCGCTCGGCCGGCTCAAGCTGATCTCGCTGCCCTCGCGCACGGCCACAAAAGAGCTCGGGCCGCGGCTCGACCCGGACGAGCGCGCGGCGGCACCACAAATTACAGTCGGGGATGGCGACGACGAGGGAGGCTGGGTATCCGTCCTCGATCCGAAGCTTAAATCAGGCCCGGTCGCGGTCGACGCGACAGACACGGAAGTGGCAGACGGGTTCCATGAGCCGTCCGTGATGATCACCGGAACCGACGACGAGACCGCGCAGGCGCTCGCCGCCGCGGCGGCATCGGCTGATCGCGATCGTCTGCTCGCAGCGCGCCGCGAAAATCCCGACGATGCGTCCGTGCTGCTCGCGCTGCTCGCCCACCTCGGCGATCGCGAGCCCGCGCTGCGCCGCGAGGTCCTCGACGAGGCGTCACGCACGAGCACCGGACGGGCGCTCGCGATCGCGCTGCACGAGCTTGGCCTGCTCGCGCGCTGTGGCGGCGATGCACTCCGCGCTTCGGCGCTGTGGGCGCGCGCGTACGAGATCGATCCAGGGCTCGCGCCGGTCTGGATGCCGCTCGCCGACGCGCTCGCGGCCGCTGACGATCTCGACGCCGCGATCGAGCTCTACGAGAAGGTCGCCGCATCGAGCGAGTACGATGACGCCCGTCGCGCGTTCGCCGCCGAGCGCGCCGGGGTGCTTGGCCGCGATGACACCGTGGTGTCTGGTGAGATCCAACCGCGCGGCCACGGCGAGCTCGCGCGCGCCCAGGAGCTCGCCGAGGCCGGGGACCTGCCCGCCGCGATCGCCACCGCGCAGCGCGCCGCCGAGCACGCCCCGCCAGGCGATTTCGCCGCGCTCGAGCTGCTCGAGACGCTGTACCTCGAGAGTGGTGATGTTACCGCCGCGTCGGAGGCGATCGGGCGCCAGCTCGTCGTTGTCGAAGATCCGGCGCACAAGGCGACGCTGTGGCGCCGTCGCGCGAAGATCTATCGCGGCGCGCTCAACCGCGACGCCGAGGCGTATCGCTGCCTCAAGGAAGCGCACGCGTGCTCGCCTGCGGATCCCGAGATCTCGTACCAGCTCCGGGTCGCGGCGATGGTGCGTGGCGAATGGGCACTCGCCGCGTCGCTGCTCTATCGCGAGATCGCTGCGGCCCATCACCCGCGCGAGCGCGGCGCACTGCACCTCGAGCTCGCGCTGATCTACGAGGAGCGCCTCGACGACGACGCGCAGGCGCAGGTCAACTACGAGCAGGCCCTCGCGTTCGATCCGTCGATCCCGGCCGCCAAGCTGCCGCTCGCGCGACGCTACGAGGCGATCGGCCGTCACGACGACGCGGCGAAGCTGTTCGAGGAAGCGGCCACGACGGCCCGCCCTGCGGATCGCGCAAAGCTGCTCGCAGCTGCCACCGCGGCACTCGCTGCGGTCGCCGACCGTGCGGCGCGGCCCGATGTCGCGCTCCAGCTCGAGCGCGCCGAGGCCTCCGGCGACCTCGACCTCCAGCTCGATCTCGCGCACCAGCTGTGGCGCCTCGAGCCCGGCCATCCGCGTGCGTTCCGCGTGCTCGCGAACGTGCACCGCGCCTCCGGAGATCTCGGCGCGCTCTCGGAGCTGACCGCGATCCGCGCCGCGAAGGCGTCGACCACCGACGAGCGCGCCGCGGCGTGGCTCGAGCTCGCACGGCTCGCGGACGAGGTCGGTGCGTTCGAGCAGGCCGCGCGCGCCTACGACGGGGCGCTCGTCGAGAACCCCAGCCACGCTGGCGCGCTCGATGCCCGCGGCGCGCTCGCGTTCCGGCTCGGCGACTACGCGACCGCAGATCAGATCTACCGCAACGTCATTGCCGGCGAGTCCGTGCTGGGCGAGGACGAGCTCGCACTGCGGCGGTCGATCATCGCCGAGACGCTCCGGCGCGACAGCGAAGCCCTCGCGCTTGCGCAGGCCGCGCGTGTCCTCGCGCCGACCCGTCGCGACGTCGTGTTGCGCGTGCAGGAGCTCGCAACCCGGATGGGCGAGCTCGACGTCGCGCTCGAGGCCGCGCACGGTGCCCTCGAGCTCGTACCGCTCGACGATGACGAGGCCCAGATCGCGACGCACTTCGTGGTTGTCGATCTGCTGCGTCAGGCGGGCAAGCTCGATGGCGCGATCGCCCAGCTCGAGCGCGTGCTCCGCGAGCATCCGCTTCATGGCCCGGCGCTCGAGCAACTCGCGCAGCTTCACAGCGCGCGCGGCGACTGGACCGCCGCGACTCGCTACCTCTACCAGCTCGTTCCGCTCGCGCCGAACCCGGCGCTGCGCGCCGAGCGTCTCTACAACCTCGGCGAGGCCGTGCTCGTGCACCTCGGTGATCCCGAGCGTGCCGATGACATCTTCCTGCGCGCATCCGATCTCGAGCCCACTCACCAGCCGACGCTGCGACGCCTGATCGACGTCTACTGGCGCGCCGACGATCCGGGCGCGATCGTCGAGGTCGCGACCGAGCTCGGGACCGGCGGCGCGCTCGTGGCGACCGCGACCCCGACGTTGGCGCGTGCGCTGGTCGCGGCCGCACTGCTCGGCGATACCGAACTCGCGCAGAGCATCGGTACCGCGCTCGGGGACGACGTCGCGCGGTGTGTCGCCGCTGCACTCGGCGAGCTCGCGGAGCGTGACGGTCGCCTGCAACTTGGCTCGGCTGCCACGGCGGTCGGCGAGCTCGGCCGGCGCGGCGTCGTCGATCTCCACAAGATCCGCGCGGCCGCGTCGGCCCCGGTCGTCGCCGCGCTCGCGAACCCCGGCTGAGCATCCGTAACTAGCCCCCCCTCCTGAGGTATTGACGGCAGTGTAAGGGTGACTACGTTGGCTCCGCCATGAAGCTCGACAAGCTCACCGTCAAGGCTCAGGAAGCCATCACCTCCGCGCGCGAGGCCGCCGTCCAGCGTAACCACGCCGAGGTGGCCCCGGAGCACCTCCTCGTCGCCCTGCTCGAACAGGAGAGTGGCGTCGTCCCGCGCATCCTCGCGAAGCTCGGTGCTGACGCGCAGGTGGTCCGCGCGGATCTCGATCGCGGGTTCGCGAAGCTGCCGCGTGCCCACGGGGCCGCGCTCGACATCGACGCGAGCCGTGCGTTCAAGGACGTCTGGGCCGACGCGGTGCGCGAAGCCCACAACATGAAGGACGAGTACACCTCGACCGAGCACCTGCTGATGGCTCTCGCCGCCTGCAAGGCGGTCGCGGGCGAAGCGCTGCGCAGCGCGGGCGCGACCAAGGAAGCGATCCTCGAGGCGCTCGTCTCGGTGCGCGGCAATCAGCGGGTCACCGATCAGGATCCCGAGGGCAAGTACGAGGCGCTCGAGAAGTACACTCGCGATCTCACGCGGCTCGCCCAGCAGGACAAGCTCGATCCGGTGATCGGCCGCGACGAGGAGATCCGCCGCACGATCCAGATCCTGTCCCGCCGCACCAAGAATAACCCCGTGCTCGTCGGTGAGGCGGGCGTCGGCAAGACGGCGGTCGTCGAGGGCATCGCTCAGCGGATGGCCGCGGGCGACGTGCCGGAGTCGCTGCGTGACAAGCGGATCTGCTCGCTCGATCTCGGCGCGCTGATCGCCGGCGCGAAGTACCGCGGCGAGTTCGAGGAGCGCCTCAAGGCCGTCCTCAAGGAGGTCGCCGCGGCCGAGGGCTCGGTGATCATGTTCATCGACGAGCTGCACACGCTCGTCGGCGCGGGCGCGGCCGAGGGCGCCGCCGATGCAGCAAACCTCCTCAAGCCGGCGCTGTCGCGCGGCGAGCTGCGCTGCATCGGCGCGACCACGCTCGACGAGTACCGGAAGCACATCGAGAAGGACAAGGCGCTCGAGCGTCGCTTCCAGCCGGTGATGATCGAGGAGCCGTCGCTCGACGACACGATCGCGATCCTCCGTGGTCTCAAGGACAAGTACGAGGTCCACCACGGCATCCGCGTGCGCGATGCCGCGCTGATCGCCGCTGCGAAGCTCTCGCATCGCTACATCCCGGCGCGCCAGCTTCCCGACAAGGCGATCGATCTCGTCGACGAGGCAGCGTCGCGTCTCAAGATGGAGATCGAGTCGACGCCGACGCCGATCGATACCCTCGAGCGTCGGGTCACCACGCTCGAGGTCGAGCGCGTCGCGATGGAGCGCGAAGGCGACAAGCGGTCGAAGGCGCGGCTCGGAATCATCGAGCGCGAGATCGCCGAGCTCAAGGAGCAGGCCTCCGGGATGAAGGCGCGCTGGCAGCACGAGCGCGACGTCATCAAGAGCCTGCGCACCAAGAAGACCCAGCTCGATCAGCTCAGGAGCGACGCCGAGCGGTTGCAGCGCACGGGTGACTACGCGCGCGCGTCCGAGCTGCGCTTCGGCTCGATCCCTCAGCTCGAGAAGGAGCTCGCCGACGAGACCGCGAAGGTCGACGAGCTACGCGCCCAGGGCAGCTTCCTCCGCGAGGAGGTCACCGAGGACGACATCGCAGCCGTCGTCGCGAAGTGGACCGGGATCCCGGTCGAGAAGATGCTCGAAGGCGAGAGCGACCGGCTGAACAAGATGGAGGACCGGCTGCGCGATCGCGTCGTGGGCCAGGATGCCGCGGTCGGTGCGGTCGCTGCGGCGGTGCGTCGCGCGCGCGCGGGTCTCAAGGATCCGAACCGGCCCATCGGCAGCTTCCTGTTCCTCGGCCCCACAGGCGTCGGCAAGACCGAGCTCGCGCGCGCGCTCGCCGAGTTCCTGTTCGACGACGATCACGCGATGATCCGGATCGACATGTCGGAGTACCAGGAGAAGCACACGGTGAGCCGGCTCGTCGGCGCGCCGCCCGGGTACGTCGGCTACGATCAGGGCGGTCAGCTCACCGAGGCGGTGCGCCGGCATCCCTACTCCGTGGTCCTGCTCGACGAGATGGAGAAGGCGCACGCTGACGTGTGGAGCGTGCTGCTCCAGGTGCTCGACGACGGCCGGCTGACCGATGGTCAGGGCCGCACGGTCGACTTCAAGAACACGGTCGTCATCATGACGAGCAACGCCGGCAGCCATCACCTGCTCAAGCTCGGCCAGCCCGGGACTTCGCGCGGCGAGGTCGAAGGCCAGGTCATGCGCGAGCTGCAGTCGACGTTCCGCCCCGAGTTTTTGAACCGGATCGACGAGATCATCTTCTTCGAGCCGCTCGGCGAGAACCAGCTCGGTCAGATCGTGCGGATCCAGCTCGCGCGCTTCGAGAAACTGCTGGCCGACCGACAGATCTCGCTGCACCTCTCCGACCAGGCAGTCGCCCTGGTCGCCGAGGCTGGGTACGATCCGGTCTATGGTGCACGTCCGTTGAAGCGCGCCCTCCAGAAGCTCGTGATCGATCCGCTCGCGACCCACCTGCTCGCGGGTGACTTCCACAACGGCGACGTGCTCGAAGCGGATGTCGAGGGCGGCAAGATCGTGTTTCATCGCTCCGCAAAGGGAGCCGCCGCGTAGCCATGCCGCAACAGATCGACTTCGATCCGAGCGTCGATTACTACAAGGCGCTCGGGCTCACCGAGAAAGCCACTGCCGACGAGATCAAGCGCGCCTACCGCAAGCTCGCGAAGGCGAATCATCCCGATTCCACCGGTGGCGACAAGAAGAAGGAGTCGCGCTTCAAGGACGTCTCGAACGCGTACGACGTGCTGGGCGAACCGAAGAAGCGCGCGCTCTATGACCAGATCCGCGCGAGCGGGGGAATGCCCCACGGGTCGCCATTTCCGGGCGGAGGCGGCGGCTACACGTACTCGTCGCAAGGTGGTGGACCCGGCGTGTTCGATCTCGGCGATCTGTTCTCTCAGTTCTTCAGCGGCAACGTGCGCGGCGGCGGCGCCGGTGGCCCGCGCATGCGAATGGATCCGTTCGGTGATGATGACCAGGCGAGGCGCCGGCGTGGCGCCAGCGCACAGGACGTGGAGCTCGAGAGCAAGGTCAAGGCGAGCGATGGCAGCTGGTTGCGCGTCGAAGGCGTCGACGTGCACTCCGATGTCCGAATCTCGTTCGATCGCGCGATCCTTGGAACCGTCGCGTCGGTGATCACGATCGACGGCAAGGCCGACGTGAAGATCCCTGCGGGCACGTCGAGCGGCAAGCGGCTGCGGCTGCGCGGCAAGGGCGTGTCCGATCGGTCAGGTCGTGTTGGTGATCACTACGTGACGGTGCACATCGACGTGCCCGGGGACCTCGACGACGACGCGAAGAAACAGCTCGTGGACCTCGTAACTCGTCTCCGTCGAAAGACCCCCTCTGGGGGCGGGCATCGCGACTGAAAAGTCGTAGACTGACTGGAACGTGAGCAAGCACACCGAGACCGCTGGTCAATACCCAGTCATCCCGCTGCGCACCGAGGTTCAGCTGCCAGGCCACGTCGGACCGCTCGAGATTGGTCGCGAGGCGTCGGTACGAGCCATCGAGGCAGCAACGCGCGATGACAATCTGATCGTCATCATCCCGCAGAAGAATCCAGCGGTACGCGATCCGGGTCAGCGCGATCTTCACGAGGTCGGCGTGCGTGCCGAGATCGTCCAGGTCGTGAAGCATTCGCCCGGTCGGTTCACGTGCGTGATGCGCTTCCTCGAGCGCGTTCACATCGATGCGCTCGTCGCGACCGAGCCGTTCCTCATCGCGAGCGTGTCCGCGCTGCAGTCGACCTCGAGCGCGACCGGCGAGCAGCTCGTGACCACGACCGCGAAGGTTCGCGACTACCTGCTTGCCGTCGTGACCGACGCGCAGGCGAAGGAAGCGAAGTCCGACAAGGAAGGCAAGGAGCCGCGCGGCGAGCTGACCCGCTCGCAGGTGCAGGCGATCGTCGATCCCGACAAGCTCGTCGATGCGGCCGCGCCGTACCTCGAGCTCGAGCGCGATGATCTGACGAGCCTGCTGATCGAATCCGACACGATGAAGCGCCTCGAGCGGATCATCCCGTCACTCGAGCGCCAGGCGACCGTGCTCCGGCTCAAGGCCGACATCGGCGCGGAGCTCGAGGGCGAATCGAGCCGCACCCACCGCGAGCGCGTGCTGCGCGACCGGATGCGCCAGATCCAGGAAGAGCTCGGCGAGCAGGACGACAACGCCGAGATCGACGAGCTCCGCAAGAAGATCGAGGACAGCAAGATGTCCGACGAGGTCCGCGCGGTTGCCAAGAAGCAGCTGTCGCGGATGAGCCAGATGGCGTCGTCGTCGCCCGAGTACAACATCGCGCGCACGTACGTCGAGAACCTGCTCGAGATCCCGTGGAACCAGTTCACCGAGGATCGGCTCGACGTGTCGGCCGCGCGCGCGATCCTCGAGGCCGAGCACTCCGGCCTCGACAAGGTGAAGCGTCGCATCCTCGAGTTCCTCGCGGTACGCAAGCTCGCGCCGAACAAGCACGGTCCCATCCTGCTGCTCGTCGGTCCGCCTGGCGTCGGCAAGACCTCGCTCGGCAAGTCGATCGCGAGCTCGCTCGGCCGCAAGTACGTCCGGATCTCGCTCGGCGGCGTCCGTGACGAGGCCGAGGTGCGTGGCCATCGCCGGACCTATATCGGCGCCCTCCCCGGCCGCATCGTCGCGGGTCTCAAGAAGGCCGGCTCGATGAACCCGGTGTTCGTGCTCGACGAGATCGACAAGCTCGCGGCTGACATGCGCGGTGACCCCGCGGCCGCGATGCTCGAGGTCCTCGATCCGGAGCAGAACAAGGATTTCGTCGATCACTACGTCGAGGTCCCGGTCGACCTGTCGAAGGTCATGTTCATCTGCACCGCAAACCAGGTCGACTCGATCAGCCAACCGCTGCTCGATCGTATGGAGATGGTCGAGCTCTCGGGCTACACCGCCGTCGAGAAGCTCGCGATCGCGAAGAACCACCTGCTGCCGAAGCAGCTCGGCGAGC
>JACCTC010000211.1 GCA_013812655.1 Deltaproteobacteria bacterium
GTGCAGGTGCGGGCACGGGCGGTGTCTGCGCGGCGGCCGGGCCGGCCACGAGCCCGCACGTGGCGACGATCAGCGAGCGGAGTGTGCGGCTCATAGCCCCTGGACCCAGGCGCGCAGGACGGCGACACCGTCGCTGTCGGGATGCTCGGTCGCGATCGGAGGCATCTGGACGTTCGACGCGCGCTGTGCGGTCCGATAGACCACCGCGCTCGCGTCGGGCTCGCCAGCGACGATGCGATGCGTGTATCCGAAGCCGAGCCAGTGGGTGAGCGGCGCGCCGACGTTCGTCTGGTAGATCGCGGTGGAGGTTGCTGCGGTCTCGTCGGCAGCGAGCCGCAGCACGACATTGGAGCTCGCCCACGCCCCACCATTCGGGTTGTGGCAGTGCCCGCAGTTCGCGTGCAGGTAGCCGAGCGCCGCGTTCGGTGCACCGAGCTGCGTGCCCGCCGGCGGCGGTGACGACAGCGACAGCTGGCTGACGTCGCGGAGCTGAACGGCGGAGAACCCGAGCGCACGCCCGGGCTCGCCCACGTGACACTTCCAGCAGGTGTCGGCATCGGGAACGTCGTGATCGGTGCCGCGAACATCGCGCGCGCCGTCGACGCGGAGGTGTGCGTCGGCCTCGACGTCGTCCCACACGTACGCACCGAACAGCGTATCGACCTCGCGATCACCGGTGTCCGCGACGCGCCAGATCAAGCGGGTCTCGAGGCGCCGATCGGCACGCACGAACTCCTTGAACCACTTCGTACCCACGGGGAACAGCCAGTGGTCGAGGTCGCGCGAATCGATCTGCGCGCCGGCCGGCAGGTGGACCCAGCGCCGCTTGGTGGCCGCATCGGACCACAGCTCGTGAGCGGGCATGAACTCGACATGGTCGCTCGCGATCTCCTTCGTCGCCACATTACGGTAGAGCCCGGTGCCGGACAGCCGCGCGGGCAGTGCTGTCGGTGACACGAACGCATCGGCATCGGGCGTCGTGGGGCCCGAGCACGCCGCGGTCGCGAGCACGCACAGCACGAGCTTCACTATGGAACCGGCGGCCCCGCACAGTCGGGGGTGGTGACGTTCTCGATCGGAGGCAGCGACGCGATGTAGTTCGTGATGTCCTGAAGATCCTGCGCGTCGAGCGCGGCATACGGCGAGATCACGTTGCCATGCGTCGCCGCGCACACCGCATTGCCGTCGGGATCCTTGCCGTCGGCGATCCCGGCCTTGATCTGCGCCGGGGTCCAGTCGGCGAGGCCGGTCGCGTGCGGCGTGAGGTTGCGCGTGTGCACCATCGCGGGGTAGCTCGGGTCGACGAGGCCAAGCTCCTGCTTGAACCACACACGACCGCCGGCGTACGGCTTGCTCATGTCGATCGGCCGCGGGAACAGCACGGGCTGCGGCGGATTGCCCGCTGGCGGATACGAGGGCGTGTGGCAATCGATGCAGAGGCCCGCCATCGACGACAGGTAGCGGCCGCGCATCGCACTCTCGTGGTCGGGACCGGCGGCCGGCATCGGGATCGTCGCGGGATCGATGGGCTCGGCGACCATCGTGCCGTTGTTGATCTCGAGCCACGGCGACTGGTTCGCAGCCACGGTGTGATCGACGCCGGGCACGGTGCGCATGTACGCGATCACGGCGTCGAGGTCGGCGTCCGTCATGTTGTGATAGACCCAGTACGGCATCACCGGCGACAGCTTCTTGTCGTCGATGCGGATGCCGAGCGTCATCGCCGCGCGGATCTGCGCGTCCGTCGCGTTCGCGAGGCCGGTCGGGTGGTTCGTCAGGTTCCGGCTCGACAGGCAACCGACCGCGTTGTTCGGATCCGTGCCTGCCGGGATGTCGGGCACCACATCGATGAAGCAGTCGATACCCGCCAGGAGGCGGGTGAGATCGCGGCTGCCGTCGGGGTTCTGCGGCGTGTGGCAGAACGTGCACGCGCCGAGCGTGTTCATGATGTAACGCCCGCGTTCGACCGCGTTGCGCCCGGCATCCGGCGCAGCATCGACCACCGTCGCGCGCACGTTGTCACCGCACGCGCTGGTCAACGCCAGCCCCACCACCGCCAGGACCGCGACGCGCCACCTGTCATGATCGATCATTGCTTGTTCCCATTCCTCGTTGACTAGAACACGGTCTCGCGCGGAATCACCGGCGGTGTGGTCACGGCTGTGTCGAGCTGGCTCGTCAGGCTCTCCAGGAACGCCACCAGATCGTCGATCTCCTGGTCGGTCAGCTGGATCGGCTGGATCACGGGATCGCGACGACCGACGAGCTCGCCACCCTCGGTGACCATCCGGTCGGTCGAGATCACGCCACCGCGCGCGTAGTGCGCGACCACGTCTCGCAGGGTCTCGTACATGCCCTGGTGCATGTACGGAGCGGACAGGGCAACGTCGCGTAACCCCGGCGTCCGCCAGGCACCGACCAGCTCCTCGGTGAGCGGCATGCTGTAGTACTTCACGCGGCCATCGCACTCGTCGGGGTGCGCCAGCGCATAAGCCGGATCGATGTGCGCGGTGAAGTGGCGGCGGCATTCCTCGTCGTCGCTCCAGATCGAATCGCGACGGAACCGGCTTGCCTGCAGCTTGCGCAGGCCGTCACGTGCGCCTTCCGGCAGGCAGTTCATCGGCTCGAAGCGGTCATCACTCTCGCAGTCGCACCAGCCACCAGCCTCGCAGTCCGTGGTCTTCGGGATGTATGCGCCGAGTTGCGCGACGCCGATCTGGTGGAACTTGTTGTCGGTGAACAGCGGCCCGGCGTGACACTCGCGACACGCGGCCTTGCCGACGAAGAGCCGAGCGCCACGCTCTGCCGCCGCGCCGAGGCCGCCCGACGGAAAGCCGTTCGCGGCCCAGCGATCGAAGGGCGAGTCGCGCGACAGCAACGTGTACTCGTAGGCTGCGATCGCCTTCGCGAAGTTCACGAAGATCCGCGTGGCGAGCAGCTGATCGGCGAGCGTCATGCAATCCCACGCGTCGCCGTAGGGCTGCAGGATCTCGTCGGCTGACGCCGGATCGCAGACCGCCAGCTGGCCCGGCTTGACGAAGCCCGGCTTGGCCTCGAGAGGGAACCGCGGCGTGCACCGCCCATAGGTCTCGTGGCAGTGCTCGGGCGGGCACGCACCGTCGACGAGCTTGCAGGTGCCATCGGGGGCGAGCCGAGCGCGGTGCGCCTCGATCGAGTCGAGCTGCGGCGGCAACGGATACGCGGGGAACGCCGCCTGATACTCGGCGCGGTAGGCATCGGCGATCCGCCACGCGGTCCGCATCCGGCTCCCGTTGAGCGACACGTGACTCTCGACGACCGCGAACACCTGCGACCAGAGCGAGTCGTTGCGGCCGTTCCAGTACAGCAGATCGGCGTACGCGGAGTTCACCGTCTGCTGGCCGTTGACGTCGTACGCGCCTGCCCCGAACGACACACTGCGGCCGGGAGGGTCCGTCGTCTGATCGGCGCCGCCACGCGTCACGTCGTGACAGGTGTTGCACGAGACGTCGATCGGCTGTGCGAGCGGCGCTCGTCCGGACGTCGTCATCGGGCGTAGGAGCATGTCGACGTCGACCTGGCGCCCAGAAAAACTCGCATCGAAGTAGAACTGCTTGCCCAGCGCGATCGCGGCCGGCATGCCGATGTACTTGTTCGACAGGTCGCCCGGCGGATCGGGTACGCCGGCGTGCTTCTCGAGCAGCGCGACCAGCGGGTCCGGCGTCTCGTCGCTGCAGCCCGCGACGAGCACGAGCGAAGCGACCCACAGCGCTGCAGCCCGGGGCACTGCAGACGATAGTTCCACGGCCCTCGGGACCGGGTCAACGCTCGAGTCGTGGCTCGTCGACTCGTCTCGGTACTTCCAGGGGCGCGAGGAGTGTTAGGCTCGGGACGCGTGGAGAGCGGCCACTTCGTCGAGCTGGGAATCGCGGCGCTCGAGCGGAAGTGGATCGATGCGGCTGGCCTGCTCGTGGCGGTCCGGCTGTTCCGCACCGGCAAGCACGCGAGTGCGCGCGAGCTCTGGCTTGCATCCGGGTTGCTGACGTCGACCCAGATCGACGAGCTCGAGCGTCGCAGCCCCTCGCAACGGATGTTGTACCAGGCGCCCAACGGCGATACCCAGCCACACTCGTACGCCGATATTGCGGAGGGGACGTCGAACCCGCCCGTCGCCGAGCTCGTCCCGCAGGAGACGCCTTATGGCACGCGGTACCTCGTCGAGCGGGTGCTCACCGAGGGTGGGATGGGCCGCATCGTGATCTGCAACGACCGAGCCCTCGGGCGGCGGGTCGCGCTCAAGGCGTTGCGTCCCGAGACCCGCACGCCGGAAAACGCGTGCAACCTCGAGAAGGAGGCCCGGCTGACCGGCACGCTCGAGCACCCGAGCATCGTTCCCGTCTACGACGTCGGCGGCTCCGAGCGGAACGAGCCGTTCTACGTCATGCGGCTCGTCGATCAGCCCAGCCTCGAGGACGTCCTCGACTCGCTGCGCGTCCAGGACCCAACCATGACGGCGACGTGGACGCTCTCGCGCCTGCTCCGCACGTTCGTCCAGGTCTGCCAGGCCGTGCATTACGCACACAGCCGCGACGTGATCCACTGCGATCTCAAGCCCGCCAACATCTTGCTCGGCGCGTTCGGCGAGGTGCTCGTCGGCGACTGGGGCCTCGCACACTCCACCAAGCATCAGATGTCCGCGCGCGGCGGCACGCCGGCGTACATGGCGCCCGAGCAGATCACCGGCAGCACCGGCTTCGATGCTCGAACCGACGTGTTCGCGCTCGGCGCGGTGCTCTACCGGATCCTCTCGCTGCGCCAGCCGTTCCCTGGCCGCGATGCCTCGGAGGTGCTGCGCCGCCGCGAGATCCAGTATCCGCCCCCGTGGCCGGGTAGCGTGGCGCCGCCCGACCGCGTTGTCCCCGCCGAGCTCGAGGAGATCGCGATGAAGGCGATGGCCCCCGATCCGGAGGCACGCTTCCCGTCGGCCCAGGGCCTCGCCGACGCCGTCGATGTCTTTCTCGAGGGAACCCGTGCGCGCGAGCAGCGCCAGCGACGCGCCGAGGAGCTTGTCGCGCAAGGGGACGAGCTGGCCGCCCGCTATCACGAGGCGCTCGAGGAGCGACCGAAGCTCGCCGCCGAGCTCGCGTGCCTGCGCATGGCGGTCGAGCCGTGGGCTCCCGCGGAGGAACGCCAGCGGGTGTGGGACGCCGAGGACGAGGTTGGCGTCTTCGATGGGCTTCAGGTGCGCGTCCTCCAGGAAGCCCTCGGCTCCTACGAACAAGCCCTCCAGGAGGAGCCCGGACAGCTCGACGCCCGCCGCGGTCTCGCGCGGCTCTACGCCGATCAAGTCGAGCGTGCGCGCGAGCGTCGCGACGATCTCGATCGGATCTACTTCGAGGGCCTGTTGCGCCAGTACGACGACGACGGCACGCTCGTCCGCGCCGGCGGTCGGCCGGGCTGGCTCGACATCGAGCTCACGGGCGACGTCGAGGAGATCAAGCTCTCCACCGTCGAGGAGCGAGATCGCCGTCTAATCACGGGCACCGAACGCCGGCTTCGTCGAGGCGCGCTCGGTGCCGTCCCCGCGGCTCCCGGCAGCTACGTGCTGCTGCTCAAGGCCGGCCCTCATCGACTGCGCGTTCCGGTACTCGTGCGCGGCGATCGCGAGACCAAGGTCATCCTCGATCTCGAGGCGACCGGGCTTCCCGAGAACGGGGAGACCTTCGTCGCCGGCGGCACCGCGGCGCTCGGCGAGCGGCCGCTCGGCGTCGCGCAGCCAGAGCTCAGCGACATCTTGATCGCGCCGTTCTTCATCCAGACGTTTCCGGTGACGTTCGGGAGCTACCTCGAGTTCCTCCAGACGGTGCTCGCAGAAGATCCGCGCCGCGCGGACCGTCTGATCCCGTCCGCGCGCGAAGCCCTCCCGCTGTGGACCGTCGACGATAAACGCCTGACGCCGACCGCAGCGTACGCCAGCCTCGCGATGCCGGACGAGGTGTGGTCGCAGCTTCCGGTCTTCGGCGTCGACGCATACTCGGTCATGGAGTACGCGAAGTGGTGGTCGAGCCGCACCGGTCGGCACTACCGGATGCCCACCGAGGCTGAATGGGAGAAGGCGGCGCGCGGTGTCGACGGCCGGCTGTTCCCGTGGGGCGATCGTTTCGAGGCGGGCTTCTGCAAGATGTGTCTGTCACGACCCGGGACGCCCTCCCCCGAGCCGATCGGCACCTTCGAGAGCGATGTCTCGCCGTACGGTGTCCGCGATCTCGCAGGCGGTGTCGCCGACTGGTGCACCCCGGTCTCGCTCGACGACTACAAGAGCGAGCCGAACGTGCCGTTCGCGAGCCGCGGCGGCGCGTGGATGGACAACGCCGCCGACTGCGCCGTGACGAGCCGGCGCCGCATGAAGATGGCGGAGAAGTCAGCGCGCCTCGGCTTCCGCCTCGTGCGTGACGGCGTCGCCACGCGCCGGTAGCCCTCCGTCATTGCCGAGCGACGTGTTGCCGTCAGGCGTTCGCCGGCGAGCACCGCTCGTGATCAGGACACGCACGTGACATGCCACGACTATCGCCGAACCCACGGCGGCCTTCGAATCACGCGACGCTCACCGCTGCGTGTAGATGAAGGTCATGTGGGTGCACACGGCGAGTGGCTTGCCGTCGAACGTCAAGGGCTCGTAGCGCCAGCCGGCCATCCGGGTCGCGAGCTGATGATCGTAGCTACGCGAACCGGTCGACTGCAGTGTGATCACCGAGGACACCTTGCCGAATTCGTCGATGCACAGGAAGAAGTGGCCCACGAGTTTCGGGTTCCCCAGCCTTCCCAACGCAACCCTCGTCCGCGGTGCAGGCGCGATCGCCGTCTCTCCTGCCGTGCGCCGGCCTTTCAACAGCTCCGGCGACACGACAATCGCGGTCGCATGCCGATCGGGGACGGGCATCGGCAGCGTACGCGCAAAGCGGGCAGGTGCATCGCCTAGTTGCATCAGTGAACACACCGCCGTCGGCTGCCCAGCGAGCAGCACCGGGCGAAACCGCCAGCTCTTGATGGCTACGATGAAGGCGCGCTGCGCGACGAGCGACGTCGTCATCCGTGGCTCGGCGGACACGACCTGCCCTTGCGCGTCAGTGCACACCTTCAGCCAGCTCCATGCCGGCTTGTCCTCTATCGCAGCGAGCTCGCGATCGATCTCGCCGCGCGTGCTGTCGTCGAGCACGAGCGGCGCTGGGTTCATGCGATGGCTCTCGAGGAACCGCTGCAGGACCGTCGGTGCGTTGTCGTCGGCGTGACGTCGCGCCATGTAACCGATCCACGCGAGTCGTGGCTCCTTCGAGCTTCCGGAGAACACGAGCTCGAGCTCGATGCCCGGCTCATAGGTGATCGCGGCCATCCCGAGGAACAGGTTCTTGCGCTCGCTCGGCGACACTTTCCAGCGCGACATGCAGCCAGCCAGGGCGTCGAGCCCCGGACCTTCGACCGTGCCGGCGCCCGTGAACTGCGCACGGCATGTCGCATCGTCGAACCACAACCCGCCGGTCGTGATGCGATCACCGATCAGCTCGCGCAACGATCTGGCATCACCGACGGCGGTCGCCGCGAGCAGCTTCGCCATCCCGGCATCGCTTAGCGAGAGATCGAGCTCGCCATTGGTGCCGCGTACCCCTGCCCCACACCCGATCATCACCAGCAACGCCAACGCCCACTGCATGCCTCGAAGCTTCTCATATCAAACCCCGCCAGACCGCGACGGCGGCTTGTCCGAACTGCAATGGACGTCAGACGAACGAAATACGCACTGTCTGTGCGCGCCTCCAAGTACACACGCGAGTTGCTCGCCCCTCCGATCGAGAATCGTCGACGCTCGCGGATGTCCTTCGCAGGCTTGGGCTCGAGCCCAACGGTGGAAGCCATCGCTACATCGAGGCGCGCATTCGTCTGGCTGGGCTCGACACGTCACACTTTGGCCGACCCTCGATTCGCGAGCGCTGCGCGGCGGTCTCCCGTGACGAGCTCGCATCATTGATTGCGGGCTGTACGTCGGTCGCGCAGGTACTGAGTCGGTTAGACATGCCGACCGAGGGCCGCAGCCATCGCGAGCTGACGGCGCGAATCCAACAGCTCGGGATAAGCACAGCGCAACTTCGTCGGCGCGGTTGGTCTCGCGGCGAGACGGCTGCCACGCATCCATCGGTCGAGCGCACGCGCAAGCGCAACGCGTGGCCTGACGTGGCCGTCTTCGTCGAGAACTCGCCGGCTGTGACCGGTCGTAATCTCGTGAAGCGGCTGCGTGCCTTGGGCTGGGCTTACTGCTGTGCCGCTTGTGGCATCTCGGACTGGGCCGGCAAGCCGCGGGTCCTGCATTTCGATCACGTCAACGGCATCCACAACGACAGCCGGTTCAGCAATCTGCGTTTGCTGTGCCGAACTGCAGACGAATACGTACTGTAAGCGGGGTCGCTGAGCTGAGCGACTACTTGAGGCGGCGGCGGATCTGACCGGGACCGTTTTGCGGATGGACGTCGTTGCACCAGTAGACGTGATCGGCGTCGAACCGCAGGCTGGTGGCGCCGAGCTCGTTCAGCGAGAATTCTTCGATGTCGCCGCCGGTGACGGCGACGCGGAAGATGCCTCCGGGATCGAACGGTGCCGTCGTGGACTGGTACTGGCTGAAGTACACGTAGCCGTCGTCGACGGCGAGCGAATCGGCGTCGCGCTGCACGGAGACGCGGACGGCCTCGCCGCCAGCCCGCGGGATGCGAACGATCGTGGTCTCGCGTGTCGCGATCGGCTCGGGCAGATACACGTGCGTCGCATCGACCGCGAGCGATGCCGGCGCCAGCGCGAGGTTCTCGGCGATCGCGCGAACGGCGCCATCGGGGAGTGTGACCTCGTAGACCCCCGTGCCCGCGACGCACACGACGCTGCCGCCCTCCTGTACGCAGCGAGTGACCTTCGCCGGCAGATCGGCGATCGCGACGAGCGCGGCGGAGCCGTCACCGCGCTTGTCGGCCTTCAGGATCTGCGGCGAGTCGAAGATGATGCCGTAGACGTTGGTGTCGTCGACTGCGACAGGATCCATCCGGTTTCCGATCCGGCTCGGCGCGCCGCTCGATCCATCGATCGGCAAGCGGACGATCGCGAAGTCGGCGCGATCGGGATCGGTGAAGTAGAGGTGCGTGTCATCGCTGATCAGCGGGCCGGTGCCCCGGGCAACGACCACGTCCTCGCCGCCGGCCTTCGGGACCCGACCGACGTGGGGATCGTCACCGACGGTGACCCAGTAGACAGCGTCCTTGGTGACGGTCAACCAGCGCGCGAAAGACACGTTCTCGACGAGCGTCTGGGTATCGCGCGACGGCGCGGGCACCACGTTATCGCCGCACCCGACCGCGGTCGCCCCGGCGACGCACCATCCGATCCACGCTTGCCCGAGGTCCATCCGAATCGACGCTATCACGGGGGTTGCTCTGCTCCGCTCGGCACGACTTGGTCGAACGCCAGCGTGCTATACGATCGGCCATCGCGAGCGTGGTGGAATTGGTAGACACACTGTCTTTAGGTGGCAGCGCTTAACCGCGTGGGGGTTCGAGTCCCCCCGCTCGCACAACTCAAGCAGCGATGATCGCTGCGGTTCCCTCCGACGAGGCAGTAGCCACTGCCACACCACTGCCACGAACTTCCGTCAGTTCGACGCTGCCGCGCGCTCCAAGCATCGCGAGCACGCGCTGATCCGGATCGTCGATCCCGCGCGCTTTCTCGCGGACGATTTCCGGCAGCTCGCGGTGATGCGCTTCCGCCACGTGGACGTAGAGCATCGTCTCGTCGATCCGCTTGTGGCCGAGCCACGCCTGCAACCGCCACGGGTTCACGCCGAACAATGCAGCGTGGGTTCCGAAGCTGTGACGCAGCGTGTGGAGCAGCCGAGCCGGTAGTCCGGCACGTCGGCAGATCCGCTGGATGGCCTTGTCCGCCTGATCGTCGGTCTTTGCCGAGCCGTCGAGGTTCCGCACGACCAAGCCCTCGCGGATGACACTCATCCGCTTG
>JACCTC010000231.1 GCA_013812655.1 Deltaproteobacteria bacterium
AGCCGAGGATGCCGGCGTTCCGCGCCTGCTCGATCGCCTGCTGGCGCGCGAGCTGCGGGTCCTCCTGCTCCTTCTTCATCTTGTACTGGCCCTCGGCGCGATCGGACTCCTTCTTGCCCATCTTGCCTTCGTCGAGCGCCATCGCCGTACCGGTGCCACCGGACTCCTCGGCACCGTCGTCGGGCTTGTCCTCTTCCTCGGGCGGCGGCGGGTCGTCCTGCGACGCGCTGTTGGTGCGAGTCGCGGTGTCCTCGAGCGAGGCAAGGTCGATGTTCGCGCCGCTGTCCTCGACGGGGATCTGCTGGAGGATGGCCCAGAAACCGAGATGGACGGCGAGCGAGCCCGCGAAGTACGCGAGCACGCGGCTCTCGAGCGCGGCGAACAGCGCGGCCGTCTGGCGGCGCGGCTGCGGGACGGCAGAGACGAGGAACGTGGTCTTGCCGGCACGGACGCGAATCTTCGCGCCGGCCGGGATCGGCGAGATCGTGGTGCGGCCCTGGGCGGCGAGCTCGGCGAGCGAGGTCGACTGACCGCCGATGATCATCTCGCCTTCCATGCCGTGGCCGAAGTTGAACGCGAAGTCATCGCCATGCGGTGCGACCATCGCGAAGTCCGGAGACGGCGCGCCCTCGATCGGGAACTCGACGTTTGACGCGGTGCCGATGCGGACGTACGGGCTCTGCTTCTCGCGGCGCATGCGCGCGAGGCCGGCGGTGAATGCTGTGATCGACAGCAGCAGGCCGCCGATCATCATCCAGTCATAGGCCATCGACATCGTGCGCGGTCGCACGGCGAAGCCCGGCTTCTTGAGGACCTGAGTCTCGTATTCGTAGCGGCCATGGTTGTAGGCCGCGTTGTCGACGGCGACGTAGAACGAGAACGCAGACGCGAGCATCATCGCGATGCCAACGGCGAAGAACGCGTAGGTCACCGGGGTGACCTTGCCGCCGCGGGGGTCGATGCAGTGCTTCACGCCGACGACGGAGTCACCGAGCATCGCGGCGACCTCGACTGCACGCGTGCCGCCGATCTCGTCGACCTGCTCGGCCATCGAGGCCTGGAAGCCCGCGGGCACTGCCATCGCCGAGCCGTAGATCGCAGGACCGCCGATCGCGCCACCACCGGCCATGCCGGGCGGCGGGCGAAGCGCGCCGGGTTGTGCAGAAAACGCCGACGGCGCGGGCGCCATCGGAGCTGCATATGCAGCAGGCGGCGCGGCCATCGGCGGCGGTGCCGACATCTGCGGCGCGGGTGCCATCGGCGCCGGGCGCGACTGCATCGGCGGCGGCGGCGGTGCCTGGTAGGCCGGCACGTTCGGCCGCGGGGTTGAAGCGACGACGTCACCCCCAGGCGGTGCGGCCGGGGTGTTGACCCGGGTCGGCTCGTCCTCTTCGCTCGCGCCGATCGCGAGCTCGATCCGCGTCTCACCGACGACGATCGTGTCGCCGGACTGGAGCTTGGCCTTGTTGACCTTCTGGCCGTTGACGAAGGTGCCCTTCGTCGAGCCGAGGTCGATGATGCTCACGTCACCGGGGCCGTTGACCTCGATGATCGCGTGCATGCGGCTCACCGTCTCGTCATCGAGCTTGAGGTGCGCCGACGGCACCTTGCCAAGCTTGATGACCGAGAGGCTCAGCCGCTCCTCGCGGATCAGCTGGTCGCCCTTGAAGATACGGAACGTGAGGGGTGTTTTTGCGCCGGCCATGGTTTCTCCGGTGGGAGAGCAGAAGAGCAACTACGCGAACATGGCCAAGGCGCTGTCGTCAGAACGCTGCGAGTGCAGCGCCCTGGCTACAGATCTTCGGCCGACTTGATGATCTCGGGGATGAAGTCCTTACGGATATTGATCAGCGACGAGTGCTTCGCGAAGTCGCGAGCATCGACGGTCGAGCCCTCGGGCTTCACGAGGTCACCTTCGATGGTGTCACCCGAGAAGTCGTAAACCTTCACCTTGGCGTTACCACCCTTGTCGGCAGGCTGCGCGACAGCGGTACCAGCAACGAACAGCAGCGAGGCAGTGGCGAGGATCAGCTTCCGGATGATGGGCATGGTGGTCGACTCCTTCAAAGGAGCCTCGCTGCGGAGATCCGTGCGCACGGACCTTCGGACAACGAGGCTGGGTTCCGGTTCCGAGATTCTTTCCAAAAACTTCCGCGACGTCCAGACACGATAAACGGGCGTGGGTTGCTGCCCGTCGCCCGTTTACTTTCAGCTACTTACTTCTTTGCCGGAGGTGCGCCACCCGCGGGCGGTGTAGGCGCGGGGTTCGGCGGCTGCTGGGGCTGGCTCGCCATCATCTTCAAGAACTTCTCGGTCTGGGTGACCGTCTTGTCGATGAGGGCGACCTGCTCCTTGGCCTCGGCCTTGTCGGCCTCGTCGCCTGGCTTGTCGAGGTACTGACGGAAGAAGTCCTTCGCCTGCTTGTAGGTCGCGATCGACGGCTGGGCTTCCTGCTTGGTCGCCCGGAAGTCCTTATAGAGGACACCGAGGTTGTAGTAGGCCTCGCCGCGGCGCGAGTCGAGCTGCTGCGCCTTCTTGTATTGCGCCTCGGCGCCATCGAGATCCTTGAGGCCGCGGAGCGCCGCGCCCAGGCCGATGTACGCGTCGTACGTCTTTGGCTGGAGCTCGATCACCTTGGTGAACTGCTCCTTGGCCACGTCGTACTTGCGGAAGCCGAGGGTGATGAGCCCGACGTTCAGGCGCGCCTCGGTGAACTTGGGGTCGAGCTCGACCGCTGCCTGGAAGTGCGCGAGCGCCTCCGACAGGGCATTGCGGTGGAGATAGAACAGCCCGTACGCGTTCTGGAGCGGCGCGTACTTCTCGTTGCGCTTCTTGGCCTCGTCGAGCAGGAGCTTCGCGAGGTCGAGCCGGTTCTTGTTCTTCTTCCAGCCTTCCATGTAGACGAGGCCGTAGAGCGTGTAGGCCTCGACGTTGTCCGAGTCGACACCGAGCGCAGACGACAGCTGGAACTTCGCGTCCTCCTCGAGACCCTTCCACTTCGAGTCCCTGTCGCCGATCTTGCGCATCTGCTCGAGCTCCATCGACGCGATGTTGATGCGCGCGCCGACGAGCTTGCCGTTCGCCTTGAGGGCGCTGTCCCAGTACTGCTTCGCGCCGTCGATCTTGCCGGCCTTGTAGTAGATCTGGCCGAGGTTCGAGAGCGCCATGGCGATCTTCGACGCATCGCCCTTCATCCGCGACGCGTCCTGATACGCCTTCTCGGCCTCACCGACCATGTTGCAGCGGTGATACGAGAGCCCGACCATGAACTGAGCCTCGACGAGGCCCGAGTGCTGGCGAACGACCGAAGCGAACCGGTCAGCCGAGCCGCGACATGCCGACTCGTTCCAGCCGCCCTTGTCGTTCTGGGCAAACGAGGCGTACGCCGACTCGAAGTCCTTCTTCGCGTCGTTGCTGAACTCGCGCTTGGGCTCGGGCTTGCCCTCGGGGGTCTCGGCCGTCATGACCGGCGGAGGTGGCGGGACGTCCTTGCCCTTGCCGAGCCCGGAGCCTGCCTTCTGACCGCCGCCGCATGCGACGAGCGCCGCGACGGCCGCGCTCTGGAGAATGATGTGTAGGTTGCGCATGGGTGTCTCCTGTTACTCGAGCTTCTTGATGGGGGGCTCGACCGCGACGATCGGAGCAACCTGGTTGGGAGTGCCGCGGAGCTCCGACGCCGTCGGATACTCTTCCGGCTTGATCTGTCCGAGCTCGCGCTCGCACAGCTTCGACCAGTCACTGAACCAGCCGAGCTCGGTCGACTTGGTGAGGCACACGCCGAACGCCTCGAGCGACCGGGCCTCGAGGGGCTCCGCGATCTCGGTCATCTTGTCGCAGAACGCTTCGACCTTCTCGTCGGCGAACTCGCCGGTGCGGACGTCCTTCGGGATCTCGGCCGTGAACAGGGCGTCCGAGAAGTTCTGCGAGATCTGACCGAGGCGCGCCGCCGCGGTGATCGAGCTCGCCGCGTCCTTGATGGACAGGACGTTCTCGTACTGCCTGGTCGCCGCGCCGCCGACCTTGGTCTTCTCGGCGACCCACTCGTTGAAGCGCTTGAGGCTCTTCTCCTTGATCGCCTTGGCCTTCGGGTCCGGATCGAAGTTCAGACCCTGGGGGAACTTCTGCGACAGGTACGTCTCGAAGTCGCGATCCGCCGCCGCCAGCTTGGCCTGCGCGTAGTAGTAGCGCGCGCCACCCTCGTCGCCGCCGGTCTTGCCGCCGCGCTTCTCGAACTCCTTCGCCGCGGCATTGAAGGCGGTCATCGCTTCCTTGATCTTGCGTTCGTCGCGCGGGACGACGGTCAGCTTGATCTTCGACTCCGGGCCGCACTGCGTCGGCTGGTCGTTGCCGGCCTTCTTCTGCTTCTTCGACTGCTTCTTCATGTTGATCGCGCGCTCGCGGACGATCTTCACGCAGGCTCCGTCGACCATCTTCACGGGACAGCTCTGCGCCCACAGCGTCGCGCCGATCTTCGAGTACGCGATGATCAGGCGATCCTCGCCACCCTTCGTGCCGAACTGACGGATGTAGTCGCGGAGGTGCTTGATGACGGCATCGCCATCGCCCTGCTTCTCGTAGACGCTCGTCAGCGAGAACATCGCGTTCGACGCTTCCTGCGGCTTCTTCGGGCCGAAGGTCTTGATGAAGAACTTCGTGTTCTCGATCGCCTTGGCGTCATCGCCGATGCCCTTGCGATAGAACACCGCGTCGCTCATCGCGTTGTACGCATCCTTCTCACCGGCGTACTTCTTCGCGTACTCCTCGAGCTTCTCGGCCGCCTTCTCGTAGAAAGCGACGTCGCCGTAGGCCTTGCCGATGCGGCCGGTCGCGCGCGGCATCAACTTCGAGTTCGGGTAGTACCGCGTCATCAGGTTGTACGTGATGATGGCGGCGCCGATCGACTTGCCCTCGTGGTAGCAAACCAGTGCGTTGTAGAGAACCTCGTCGTTCTCCTTGGCTTCCGGGTTCGCGTTGTAGATGTCGAAGTACGCCTGACCGCAGGCCACGTACTTGCCGTAGTCCTTCGACTCCTTCGCTTCCTTCTCGAGCTTCTCGGCCGACTTCCGCATCGACTGCGCCTTGATGCGCGCGAGCGTCTCGTTGAGGTCGTCCTTGCCCTCCAGGAACTTCTTGTCGTTGACGAGCTTGTTCACGAGCGTGAGCATCGCGTCGTAGTTCTGCATCCGGTTGTAGGTATCGAGGAGGAGGTTCGCCGAGAACTCGGCGGTCTCGTGCTCGCGGTGCTTCGCGATGATGTCCTCGAAGATCGGGATCGCCTTGTCGAAGTGGTTGTAGCGGCGATAGATGTTCGCCTTCAGGAACTTCATGCCGACGAGCTCGTCGTCCTTGGGGTCCTTGATGTGCGTGATGTAGATGTCGAAGGCCGCGAGCATCTTCTCCTCGCGCGGTGGGATCGGCTTGGCCTCGGGAACCTTGTCGTAGTTCTTGGTGACGTCCTCGACCTTGTCGGCCTGCTGCTTCGCGCGCGGGTCGACGTTGAGCGCGTTCTTCCAGCCGAGCACTGCCGCGTACGCGGCTTCCTTCATGAGCTTCGGCTCGACCTTGCCGGTCTTGACGACATCGGTGAACGCGACGGCCGCGTTCTCCCAGAGCTCGGTCTGCAGGCGCGGGTTCTTCTCGCTCTCGGCGCGCGTCCAGATCAGCTCCGAGTAGAAGTACTGGGTCTGCGCGTAGTCCTCGGCCTCGGGGAACACGTCGAGGTAGACCTTGTAGAGCTTCTCGGCGTACGCGAGCGTCTCGGGGTTCTTGGTCTTCGCGGACTCCGAGTGATACGCGCGGGCGAGCTCGCCGGACATCGCGGCTGCGTTGTCATGGCACTCCTGCGCCTCGGACTGCGGCAGCACCTTCTTGCCGCGAAGCGCGCCGTAGAGGCGGACGAGGTTCTCGATCTCCTTGACCTTGTCGGCGTTGCCGGCGCCCGGCATCGACAGCATCGCGTGCGCGACGTTGTACTGCCACAGGCAGACGTTCTTGTTCGTCGGCGCGAGCCGCATCATCTCCTGGTACGTGTAGATCGCCTTGTCGCTCTTGCCCTGACCGAGATAGAGGTCAGCGAGGATGTTCAGCATGTCGAAGGCGAACTTGTTGTCGACGCGCTGGAACGCGGCGTACGCCTTGTCGGCCTTGCCGATCTCCGAGTAGGCGCGGACGAAGTCCTTCTTCGCCACCCGGTTCAACACTTCCTGCTTCTTGTCGTTCTTCGTGGCCTGGGCGACCTGGAAGAACGTCTCGAGCGCCTCCTGGAAGCGCTGCAGGTTGAGATGGATCCAGCCCATCTTGTACATCGCGTACCAGTACGCCGACGACTTTGGAAACTTGAGGACCATCTTGTAGCGGGCCTCGGCGTCCGCGAGCTGGCCTGCCTCGAAGTAGTAGTCGGCGAACGCGAGATGCGCCTCGGGCACGTACTTCGAGTTCGGGTAGTTCTTGAGCAGCTTGTCGTAGACCGCCCGCGCCTCCTTCATGTACTTGCCGCCCTGCAGCGTGTACCCGTAGTAGAAGAGCGCCATATCCATCTTGGGATAGTTGC
>JACCTC010000255.1 GCA_013812655.1 Deltaproteobacteria bacterium
CGCCGAGACCGTACGCGCCCCACTGCCGCGCGACAGCGTCCCCGCGATCGCCCCGCTGACGCCATTGCCCGGGTTGTCAGCGACGCCCCCGCTCAGCGACGCCGGCAGCCCGTCGACGACGCCAACGTCGTCGAGCACCGCGACCACCGCCCCGTCGCCGACGACGACCGGCACAGATCAGGCCGCGGCCATCCAGTACGACGATCCCGACATGGCGGCGCTGCCGGCGCCCGAAGACAACGCGATGCCGCTGCCGGTGGTCGCGCCAACCCCGATGACCCACTCGCTCGATCCGGCGCAGGCCGCCTTCGAGGCCGCGCGGATCGCCGAGCAGATCGTCGGTGGCAGCTTCGACACCGCGTCGGGTGCGGCGATCGTCGCGGCTGCTGCAGCCGGTGCCGCGATCGAGGCCGCTCGCATACGCGCGTTCTCCGGCGAGTCGTCGGTGGAGACGTCGCCGATGCCGGCCGAGGGCACGTCGAACGACCCCGTCGTCACCGTGCGAATGCAGCGCGAGCGCGTGCTGCGCGCACTCGCCGGCGAGGTGGCGGCCAATGCGACAACCCAGGCCAACGCCGAGCACCAGCAACAGCTCGCTGCCAACGCCGCGGTCGGCGGCACCGAGGCGCGGACTCGCGCCCCATCGCAGCCCGGCTATCCGCACGGGCCGACGACGCCCGGCGACACTGGCGAGGAGGGCTACGAGGAGGGGCTCGATCCGGTCCAGATCGCCGCCGCTGCAATCCAGCGGCTCCGCGCCCGCGCGAGCACCGACTTCGCCGAGCTCCGCGGTCACTACCAGCGACACGACCTCGCCGTACTCGTGCTCGCGTTCGTGATCATCGTCGTCGCCGGCCGCGTGCACCGGTCGCTGGTCACCCCACCGAACGTGAAGTTCGCGGTGCGCGGGCTGCAGTTCGCGCACACCCAGTCGTGGCTCGCGCCCGAAGATCTGCCGACGCCGCCGCCGCGGATCATCCGCGATCCGGGCGGTCAGCCTCCGAAGCGCGGCGAGGCGTACCACGTGGCCTTCACGTCCTCGATCGATCCCAACGCACGCATCGAGGTGCTGATCGACAAGAAGCCAGCGTGGAGCAACATCGTCACCGGCCTCGAGCTCGACCGCCGTACCCGCTACGGCGAGCTCTACACGCTCGACGACAGCTCGATCCGCTCGATCGTCGATCAGGACTGGCTGCGCACCGCGTATCGCTACGCGCACGCCGTCGAGAAGGGCGACGAGCCGCGGGTCGACCGTGCCATCGAGTACGCGACGATCGATCGCGAGCAGCTCTACGTCGTCACGTTGTTCGGCAGCGCCGCGCAGCTCGCGCGCATGGAGGAGGTCATCGCGCCGACGCTGCGCGTGCCGACCCGCAGCGGCCTGCCGCTGGTGCCGCAGACCCGATCGTTTGGCCAGCGCACGTATCCAAACCAGGTCGCGCGCGCGTTCGACTCGACAGTGATGGTGGTGGTCGCCGATCTCGTCGACGGCCGGCTGCGCGCGCGCGGTGGTGGTTCCGGCGTGATCGTCGGCGCCGACGGCTCGATCCTCACGAACTATCACGTGATCCACGACAAGGACGGACGGCTACACGACGTGTTCGTGATCGGCCGGTTCAGCACGCTGGATCGCGCGCCGCAGCTCCAGTGCGCCGGGCGTCCGAGCCGCAGCAAGCTCCAGCGCGAGCTCGACCTCGCGCTGATCAAGTGCGATCTCGATCTCGACGGCCGCACCTGGCAACCGGCGACGGGCGGCATATGGGCGACGTTGCCCGAGGTGAAGACCGCCGACGTCAAGATGGGCCAGCGCGTGTGGGTCCTCGGTTATCCCGATGCGGGCGGCGGCGGGCTGACACTGTCCGAGGGCGCGGTCGAGGGCTGGACCGGCCAGGACGGCACATCCGGAAACGACTTCCTGAAGACCGACGCCTCGATCACGCATGGCAACTCCGGCGGTCCGGTGATCGACGACAGCGGCCGGCTCGTCGGCATCGCCGCGGCATCGCGCACGCGGGTCTCGGCGAGCGGCAACGTGGTCGAGATGTCGCAGATCGGTCTCGTCAGACCGTTGCCCACGGCGAGCGATCTGCTCGCGATCGCCGCTGCCGGCTGGCGGCCGCGCGAAGGCCACACCGATGTCGAGCTGCAACCGTCCGCTGTCGAGGCGCCGGCCGAGGGCGTCCGCATCGCGACGCGCATCCTCGACGCGGCGAACGAGGCGCCCATACGCGACGCCCTGGTGATGGTGCTGCGGCCGGGGGTCAACTCCGGATCGATCGACGTCAATCGGCTCGACGACCAGGTGCTGTCGTGGGGCCGCTCGAACACCGGGGGCGAGGTCCAGCTCAAGCAGCCCGTCCCGGTCCCCGGCACGTACACGGTGATGGTGGTCGCCCATGGCTACGAGCCGCTGATCGGCGAAGGTGCGCTCAAGCTCGACGCGAAGACGCCGCCCGCGTTCGATCCGTGGGGTCAGATCAAGCTGCTCGCACGCTAGCGGTGCTTGAGTACGCGATCGATCGTCTCGTCGAGCGCCTTCGCCGTGAACGGCTTCTCGAGGAACGCATCGGCTTCCTCCTCACTACCCTCGCCGCGGATCTTCTCGGTGTAGCCCGACATCAACACGACGGGCGTGGTCGGCTGCTCGGCGCGCGCGGTCACCAGGACCTCGTGTCCGGTCCGTCCCGGCATCATGACGTCGAGCACGATCAAGCCGAACGACTCGGCGCGCAGCCGGGCCTCGGCCTCGAGCCCATCCACCGCGAGCACGACGGTGGCGCCGCGGCGCTCGAGTAGCCGTCGCACGGTGGCCCGCACCGACGGTTCGTCATCGGCGACCAGCACGTGCACGCCGGCGAGGCGCAACGGCGTCATACCGATGTAGTCGCTCGACTTGCGCGGTGCCGGCTCGGCGCCGACCACGACCGGCAGCCGGACCCGGAACCGGGTCCCCTGGCCCGGCTGCGAGTCGACCTCGATCTCGCCGTTGAGCCGCCGCACGATGCCGTGGACCGCCGACAGCCCGAGCCCGTGGCGATCGCTCTTCGTCGAGAAGAACGGCTCGAAGATCCTGCCGAGCGTCGCCGGTTCGATGCCCTCGCCGTCATCGGCGACCTCGAGCTGCCACCACGCGGCGCCGTCGCGCGAGATCAGATTCGTCGTCAGCGTGATCTGCTGGCTCCGCGCGTCCGACGCGTTCGCGACGAGGTTGATCACGACCTGCCGCAGCAGGCCTGCATCGGCATCGACGACGGGGCGTTCGGAGGATGCCGCCTTGATCGCGAGATCGATCCCGGGGCGTACCAGGCGCGCGAGTTGCTCGCGAAGCTCGACGACGAGCGCGTCGGCGTCGACCGGGACGGTCACGAGCTTGCCACGGCCCGCGAACGCGAGCAGCTGGCGGGTGAGCTGCGCCATCCGGCGAGCCGCGGCCTCGATCCGCCGCAGCGCCTCGCTGGCGTTCGGGGTCAGACCCTGATCCTCGCGAGCCGCACTCGCCTCGGCGAGCACCCCGACGAGCAGGTTGTTGAAGTCGTGCGCGATGCCACCCGCGACGAGGCCGAGGCTCTCGAGCCGCTGCTCGGCCGCGGTGCGCTGGTCGGCGGTCGAACGCTGCCGTGCGGCGTCCTCGGCCAGCCGCCGCTTCGTGATGTCGAACGAGATGACCTGGATGACCTCGCGGCCGCCGGCATCGAGCCGCGCGACCATGTACTTGAAGTACCGCGTGTCTCCGGCGGGGGTCAGGTACACGGTCTCGTCGACGGCGGTGCCTTCGGATCGCGCTTGTGCAACCAGCTCGGCCCACCGCGCTCCAGCAACCGCCGCGAGCTGGGTGATCGTCATGCCGATCAACTCCTCGGCGCTCCGGCCAGTCGCCTGACAGGAGGCGGCGTTGGCAGCGAGGATCGAGCCGTCCGGATCGATCAACATTGCCGGAACCGACAACGTGTCGAACGTGAACGCATCCGAGAGCAGGGGAGGTAACGGCACTGGTGACCTACAAACCGACCCGTTGTAGAACACCCGGCGATGCGAAGGGGGTGCTATCAGCCAGCGCTGGGTTAATGACGAAACACCGTAAAGGGTTCGCATACTTGCCTGACGTAAGACCTGCGTGGTACGCGTGAGGCGTCCGATGCCTTCGCTCGACCGCGCTGGAATCGACCCCGACGCAGATCGAGTGGTTCGCAAGCTCACCAGGGCCGGGTACAAGACCTACCTGGTGGGAGGGTGCGTCCGCGACCTCCTGGTCCACCGCACGCCGAAGGACTTCGACGTCGCCACCAGCGCGACCCCGAACGAGATCAAGGCAACGTTTCGCAACTCGCGGATCATCGGCCGGCGGTTCCGGCTCGCGCACGTGTTCTTCGGCTCGAAGATCATCGAGACCTCGACGTTCCGCGCAAACCCGCGCGAGGACGAGGATCACGATCTGCTGATCCGTCGAGACAACGTGTTCGGTACCGAGACCGAGGACGCGCGCCGCCGCGACTTCACGATCAACGGGTTGTTCTACGACGTCGAGCGCGAGGAGGTGATCGATCACGTCGGCGGCCTCGCCGATCTCGACGCCAAGCTCGTCCGCACGATCGGCGATCCCGAGGTCCGGTTCCAGGAGGATCCGGTCCGCATGCTGCGCGCGATCAAGTTCGCCGCGCGCCTCGAGTTCGGCTTCGAGCCCGCGACCTGGCGTGCGTTGCTGCGCTGGCGCGGCGAGATCAGCAAGTGCGCGCCGCCTCGCCTCCTCGAGGAGATCCACCGGCTGATGCGCGGTGGCGCAGCGCGCCGTTCGTTCGAGCTGCTCGTCGAGACCGGCGTCCTCGCCGTGCTCTCGCCCTACCTCGCCGGACTCCTCGAGGGTCCCGGTGCCCCCACGACCGCGCCGCCGATGGCCTCGATGGCCCCGCGGCCGACCGTCGCGCGCCTCGAGTACGTCGACGAAGATCCGGCCGAGCACGATCCCGATGACCCCGGCGAGCACGAGCGCCTGCTGAAGGCGGCCGCTGATGCTGCTGCCGCTGCTGCCGCCGGAACTGCTGCGGTGACCGATGACGCGGCTGCCGATGATGACGAGGACGACGACGGTGACGACGCCGAAACCGATGACGACGACGCTCCCGACGTCGAGGTCGATGGCGAGAATGCCGGCGTCGATCTCGATGCCGAGGAGCAGGCGTGGCATCGAGTGTGGGCCGACGAGCCCGCCGCGCGTCCCGTCGCGGCTGCACCGGTCAAGTTGTCGTTCGTCGAGGTCGGCCCCGAGCTCGTGCGGCGCCGCCAGCTCGCGTGGGCTGCGCTGCCGTTCATCGACCGCGCGGTCGCCGAGGGACGTGACCCGTCGAATGCGGTCGCGTTTGGCACCATCCTCGCGCCGTTCCTGCCTGACGAGCTACGTGGCGGTGAGCTTCACGCAGCGGTTCAGGAGCTCGCGCATCCGATGATCGTCCAGCTCCATGTCACGCGCCGTGACAGCGAGCGTCTGCGCTACTTGCTGCTGGCCCAGCGCAAGCTGCTCGCGGCGCGCAAGCGCGGTGGTCAGGCCGAGCTCGCCGGTGGCCGCGAGATGATCGACGACGCGGTGCTGCTGTTCGAGCTGCTCGAACGCGCCGCCGGCAACGAGCCCGGCGACGCCCCGGCGGTCGCGCCGCAGGAAGGCCGCGACGACGATGCCGAGGGGGCCGATGGCGATCGCAAGCGCCGGCGCCGGCGCCGCGGAGGCCGTCGGCGGCGCCGCGAGCTTCCCGGCGATGTCCGGTAAGCCCAGGTCACAACGAGCCAGCGAACGCGGGCGGGCTGCTGCCGCTCGCGCGGCCCGCGAACGCGAGCTTGCCGAGGAGGTCGATGTCGTCGACGCCGGGTCGCGCGAACACTACGCCGACGGTGCGCTCTACGACTACGAGTACCGGCGCCGTCGTGCCGATGTCTCGTTCTATCGCGAGCTCGCGCGGCGCCGGCTCGGTGGCCCCGGCCGCATCCTCGAGCTCGGCTGCGGCAGCGGGCGCGTCACCGTGCCGCTCGCGCGTGATGGCCACGCCGTGATCGGTCTCGATCAGTCGACCGCGATGCTGCGCCGGCTGCAGGCGCGGATCGGCACCCTGCCGAGGTCCGTTGCCGGGCGGATCACGGCAGTCCCCGGCGACCTCCGCGCGTTTCGCGTGCCCGGCGAGTTCCCGCTCGTGATCGCCGCGTTCAACGTCCTCGAGCATCTCTACACGCGGGTCGAGCTCGATGCCTGCCTGCGCTGCGTCGCCGATCATCTCGAGCCCGGCGGCGTGTTCGCGTTCGACGTCCAGCTCCCCGACCTCGGCTGGCTGAATCGCGATCCCAACAGGCGATGGGCGAAGACCCGGTTCACCGATCCGACGACGAAGCGGGCGATGTTTTACTCGACCAACCACGACTACGACCCGGTCAGCCAGATCGCGGTGATTCGCCTCTATTACGATCCTGTCGATGGCCGGACGCCGGGCCGGGTCATCAAGCTGACGCAGCGGAAGTACTTCCCCGCCGAGCTCGAGGCCCTGGTCGCCCACGCCGGATTTCGTGTCATCGAGCGCTTTGGCGATTTTTCTTTCGGCCCCCTCGACGGCACCGCCGAGAGCCAGGTCCTGATCTGTCAGGTACCCCCAAAACCTCGTCGGAAATCGGGTCAAAACACGGTTTCCTCGACGAGGAATTCCCGTTTCCCGTCGAGGATTTAGATCTTTTGGGATCCTCGACGCAGATCGACTTATCCACAGGCAATTTGTCGTCGAGAACCGACCCGGTTTTGAACCCGGATCCGATTCCTCGACGGAGATCACCACCGTCTCCGTCGAGCTTTTCGCACACTTTAGTGCGGCGAATGTCAGACCGTTCGGCTAGGGTCCGCGCACCCAAATTACCCTAGGGAGGGTTTCACACTTATGGGTGAGAAGATCGCGAAGCTCGGAATCAAGCGTGACAACGACCTGATGTATTACATCAAGAACGGCGACGTCTGGGCTACGCCCAGGAAGAAGCCGGGTCAGCCGAAGGGTAAGGCCGGTAAGGTCGCCCAGGCTGGCGTCGAGATGGACTACAGCAAGTTCCTCTACTACCTCGACGGTGACGGCGACGTCGCCCGCAAGGAGCGTCAGGTGGGCGGCAGCAAGCGCAAGAAGAGCGCGAAGTCTGCAGCTCCGAGGAAGGCTGCCAAGAAGACCGGCGGAGCCAAGAAGTCGACGGGAGCCAAGAAGGCGACCGCGGCGAAGAAGGGCGGCGGTAAGAAGGGCGGCAAGGCGAAGGGCAAGAAGAAGTAGCTCGCTGCCCTGCACCCGGGCGATCGCGTCCGGGTTCAAAGCGACTACACGACTACTTAGTTAGATTGAAGGTGCGAAGGGCTCGTCATCCGACGGGCCCTTCGTCGTTTCGGGCATCGATCCACGTTCGGCGACGCTCGGACGTTCGGCGACGCTCGGACGCTCGGCGAGGCTCGGCGACACTCGGCGACGTCCGCTGGCGATGTTCGCTGGCGACGTTTCGTTGGACCTCGTCGTTTCGCTCCCCGAAGCGCCTAGTCGTGGAGAGATTTGCGGTAGCATTTCCGACCGAGGTGGTGATGCTTTCTTCGCTTTTTCCCGCCCCTGGCCTCGCCCTTGGGGGCGTGGCGCGGCTCGCGCTCGTCCTCTCGTTGAGCGTTGGCTTCGTGGCCCTCGAAGGCCATCACGAGGCGGCGTACGCCGATGACGACGACGAGGACGACGACGGTGGCGGCGACGACGACGACGGCGGGGATGGAGGCGAGGACGGCGAGGATGGCGAGGACGTCGAGGATCCCAAGGATCAGCCGTCGGTCACCGCCGGTGGCCTCTACACGCTGAAGACGTTCCCGATCCGCGAGAACGAGCGGCCGCTGACGATCACGCAGAACATCACCCAGCTGCGCCTCGGCCTCGGTACCGACGTCAGCAACAAGGGCGCTTTCGAGAGCGCCGGCGTCAGCCTCGAGGGCCTGCACGGCCTCAAGGACAACTTCATGCTCGTCGGCGGGCTGACCAGCGCCTACAACTTCAAGCAGTTCGCGCTCTACGGCGGGTTCGAAGGCGCGCTGATGTACGACGTGATCGACTTCCGTCTCGCCGCGCGCATCGGCCGCGCTGCCGCGAACGTCTCGACCGATCCGATGATGGTCGACTACAAGGCCGGCGACATCAAGATGGCGCTCGATATCGGCTTCCCGTTCCGCTACGTCGCGCGGCCCGAGGTCGCGATCATCGCGCTCAACACGCTGATGAGCATCGACTTCAACGCGACGGACTGCTTTGACGATGGCATGGGTGGCGAGAAGTGCTTCAACGAGGTCAAGCCGGACCTCAACCCGTCGCTCGGCATCGTCACCAACCCGATCGCCGCGGTCTCGCTGTTCATCTTCGCGCAGCTCCAGGTCGTCGACTTCGACTTCACGAACAACCTCCGGGTGCCGGCGACCGCGCGCATCCAGTTCTCGCCGAACCGCAAGTTCGACATCGGCGGCGAGTTCACGCTGCTGAACGTCAAGCCCAAGGAAGGTGAAGGCGGCGCGTTCGACAACCGCTTCCTCACCCTGTTCATCGCGACCCGGGTCGGAAAGTAGCTACGTGAAAGTCTGCCCGCGCTGCTACACGCGGTTTCCCGACGGAGAGCGCTTCTGCCTGCACGATTCCTCGGTCCTCGTCGAGGAAGAGGACATCGCGCGGCTCGGCACCTCGATCGGTAACTACCGGCTCGACAAGATCCTCGGCCGCGGCGGCATGGGCACCGTCTACGCGGGCGAGCACGTCTACATCAAGAAGCCGGTCGCGGTGAAGGTCCTGCATCCGCAGTTCGCGAAGTACCAGGAGGCGATCCATCGATTCCTCCGCGAGGCGCGTGCGGCGACCTCGATCAACCACGCCAACATCGTCGACGTCACCGACTTCGGCATCCTCGCCGATGGTCCCGTCTACTTCGTCATGGAGTATCTCGAGGGCAAGAGCCTCGAGGATCTGATCGAGAAGGAGGGCGCGGTCGAGCTGCACCGCGCGCTCAACATCGGCAACCAGATCGCGCTCGCGCTCGAGGCCGCCCACGCCGTCGGCGTGATTCATCGCGACCTCAAGCCCGACAACATCATGCTGCTGAAGAAGCCCGGGCGACGCGATCTCGTTCGCATCAACCCGGACCAGACGTGGATCACCGAGCGCGAGGAATCGTACGACTTCGTGAAGGTCCTCGACTTCGGCATCGCGAAGGTGCTGATCCAGGACGAGCTCATGGCCGAGACCGTCCAGGGCGCGGTGTTCGGGACGCCGGAGTACATGTCGCCCGAGGCCGCGCGTGGCGAGGATGTCGACCACCGCGCCGACGTCTACTCGCTCGGCGTCATCCTGTTCGACATGCTGTGCGGACGGCCGCCGTTCGAGGCCCCGCAGTCGAGCGAGGTGCTCTCGATGCACATCCACACGAACCCGCCGTCGCCGCGCGAGTTCGCGCCGCATCGCGAGATCACCGAGATGGCCGAGGGCGTGATCCTGCGCGCGATGCAGAAGAGCCCGGACCATCGCTACCAGAACATGAGCGAGTTCCGTCGCGACCTCGCGAATGCCTACGGCTCGATCTCGTACCGCCGCCATGGTGCGCAGGCGCCGGGGCTGGTCCCCCGCGGTGAAGAAGCGCGCGCGCCGAAGAAGCGGCTGACCGAGGAGCTCGACGAGTGGATCAGCAACGACGGCTCGGGGATCTCCGTCGAGCAGGCGCGCATGCTCGCGCTCGTCGAGACCGCCGAGAAGTCGTTCACGCCGTCGGCGATGTCGAAGAAGGATGCCGAGTCCCTCGCGAACGCGCTCGACCGTGCGCTCGACGACGACGACTGACGCGTTGCTCGCGTTCGCCTAACCCAGCGCGCCTCGTAACCTCGTGGGCGGCTGTGTTACCGTGCTCTCGTGTCGGCGAACCAAGGCAATACGTCGGGGCAGTTAACGCTGCGCCGGGACGTCAAGTTCAATGGCGTCAAGGTGTTCTCGGCGACGATGGTCGCGGATCGCGATCAGCTCGGCGAGAAGGTCTCGGCGTGGATGGCGAGCCATCAGCAGTACAAGGTCACGGACATCGTGGTCACGCAGTCGTCCGACGAAGCGTTTCATTGCATCGCGATCACCGTCTTCTACTGGGAAGACGTCGAGTCCAGGCGCAAGTAACACCGGCAAGGACCGGCCGTGGCGCGCAAGCTGAACTTCTCGTCGGGCCCTGCCGCGCTGCCGGAGGACGTGCTGCGCCGCGCGCAGGCTGCGCTGCTCGATCTCGACGGCTCCGGCATCGGCATCCTCGAGCACAGCCATCGGGGCCCCGAGTTCATGCGCGTCCTCGAGCGAACCGAGGCAGCGATCCGCGAGGTCGCCGGTCTCGACGGCGCGTGGGCCGTGCTGTTCGTGACCGCCGGCGCGACCCATCACTTCTCGATGGTGCCGCAGTCGTTTCTCGGCGAGGACGAGACCGCCGACTACTGCCATACCGGCGTGTGGTCCGGCAAGGCGATGGAGGAGGCACGCCGCTTCGGGACGGTGCACGTCGCCTGCTCCGGCGAGCCCGACTTCACGAGCACGCCGAGGACGCAGACCTGGTCGACAGCGCCACGCTACGTGCACTACACCTCGAACGAGACGATCTATGGCACGCAGTGGGCCGCGCCTCCGCATGCGCCGGCTCCACTCGTGTGCGATGCGTCGAGTGACATCTTCAGCCGTCCCCTCGACCTCGTCCCGCACGCGCTGATCTACGCGGGCGCGCAGAAGAACCTCGGACCGTCGGGCATCAGCCTCGTGCTCGCGCGCAAGGACTTCGTCGAGAGCGGACGCAGCGACCTCCCGCCGCTCGCGCAGTACCGCACGTACGTGACCGAGCGCTCCATGTACAACACGCCGAACACCTTCGGCATCTACGTGATCGGCGAGGTCGTCTCCTGGATCCGCGCGCAAGGCGGGCTCGCGGCGCTGGCCGAGCGCAACGACCGCAAGGCAGCGGTGCTCTACGACTTCCTCGACCAGAGCCGCGCATGGACGCCGCTCGCCGAGAAGGCCAGCCGCTCGCGGATGAACGTGACGTTTCGCGGTGCCACCAAGGAGCTCGAGGAGACGATGCTCGCACGCGCCGAGGAGCGCGGGCTCAGCGGGCTGCGCGGTCACCGCTCGGTCGGCGGCCTGCGCGCGAGCCTCTACAACGCGGTGCCCGAGGATGGCATACGCCGGCTCGTCGAGTTGCTCGATGAAGTCGAGCGCGCGGCGCGCTGATCACTTCGCGGCAGCGAGCACGGCGATCGGCGCGTCGACCACGCCACTCGGCTTGTCCGCCGGCAGCGTGTAGCGCTTCTCGACGGCGCTGCGGATCGCGGCGCGGCCCGTCGGCGCGGTAATCGCGGCATCCTGCTCGACGGCCGCGACCTCGTCGGCGAGCGCCTCGTCCTTGACCTCGGTGCGCAACCACTTCGAGTAGTCGCCGAGCTGCAGGTGATACAGCCAGGTCTCGTCGTCGACGCCGTCGCCGATGTGCAGGAACAGCTGCAGGTTGTGCGCCTTGAGGTTGAGCTTCCCGTCGCGACCCTTGAAGTAGAAGCTGCGATCCTGGCCGAGGTTGCCCTCGGTGTACTTGCGCGAGTGCCGCATCCGTTCGGACTTCGGGGCCTCGGTTCGCACGACGTGCGCGTGCTTGTCGCCGACGCGCCAGTAGAGCGCGGTGCCTGTCGGCAGCTTGTCTTCCTTGCAAGGCTTCGGCGTACCGATGTTCGCCGCATGACAGAACTCGCGCATCGTCTCGTCGGGCTGGCCACCGACGGCGATCACGGTGTCGATGGTCTCGAGGATTGGCGCGGCGACACTGCCTGGGTGGACGGTGATGTAGATCGTGCCGTGCGGCCGCAGCGAGAGACCCTCGCCGTCACCCCACGCAGCCGGCAACAGGTGATGCGCCTCGTCGACGATGACCCAGTGCGGCCGGCCGGTGCGCGAGCGGAGATCGGCCATCGCCGGCAGCAACTTGACGAAGAACTCGGGGCGATGCTCGAGCGCGACGCCGAGCATGTTGACGACGACGTTGTCACCCGGACTGTCCAGCACGTCGAGCACCTCCTCGACGAGCGGCGCGCGCTGCGGGCCCCCGAGGACGACCGCGGGGTCCATCGCCGTGAAGTCGCCCTCCGGATCGATGATCGCGAACTGGTAACCCGCGCTCGCGAGGCGCTCGAGCAGCCCGGTCGTCAGCGTCGACTTGCCGCTGCCCGACGTGCCGCACACCATGATGTTCGCGGCGTACGGATCGATGCCTACCCGCATCCCGTCGGCGGTGTGGCCGAGCAGCGCGTGGTGGCGCTGCAGCCGGCTCGCGGCGGCGGCAAGATCGTCGCGCAACACGTGCTCGATCAGCTCGCACACGCCGGCCCCATGAGGACGGCGCGTGAGGACGTCGGCCTTGTCCTTGAGCACGGGCAACGCGTTGGCGACCGCGACCCCACACTCGCAGGACGCGAGCAGCGAGTGATCGTTCTCGGCATCACCGATCGCGACGACGTTATGCGGTGACAGCCCGAGCTCGCGCAGCGCCTCGACGAGCCCGGTCGCCTTGTTGACGCCCGACGGCAGCACCATCACGGCGCCCTTGTTGAAGATCACCTGCAGCCCGAGCCCCTGCTCGTGGATCACGTGAAACACGGTGTCCTCGTGCGGCTCCCAGGTGGCGACGATGACGCGACCGCATGACACCCGATCGACGCCACGCCGCTCGAGCTCCTGCACGAACTCCTCGGGAGGCGGCTCGGCGAGGATGCGGACCTCCTTGGTCGCCGGCTCGTAGATCAGCGCGCCGTTCTCGGCGACGATCCGGTCGAAGCCCTCTGCGCTCGGCCCGAGGATCGCGAGCAGCTCGTCGAGCTGGCGGCCGGTCACCATCACGAGCTTGCGGCCGGATTCGCGAAACCGCTTGAGCGCGACCCACGTCGCATCGTCGATCACGCCGCGGTGCGCGAGCGTCCCGTCGTAGTCCGCAGCGAGGGCGTGATAGCGCATCTAAACCATGGAGACTGCATGCCTCGTGCCCGCACCGAGCCCCTCGTTCGACTGCTGCTGTGCCGATGCGGCCCGCGACCACGCGCGCCGCCGTGCGCTCGCGCTCAGCCCTGGCGCAAGGCAAGGCGCGCGGTTGCGGCGGCCACGAGGTTCCCGTCGATCGCGACGGCCTCCTCGAACAGCTTCGCACGCTCGGCCTTGTCTTCGGTGGTGACGCCGAGCTGCACCAGCAGGCGCGTGCGTACGTCGGGATCTGGATCGCGGCTCAGCCCATCGCGTAGTGCCGTTCGTGCTTCCTCCGCGCGACCGAGCCGCGACAGCTGACGTCCCCGCTCGAGGTACAGCGCCGCGACCTGGGGCGCCTTCGCGATCATGCGATCCGCGAGCGCGAGCTTCTCGGCCGCCGGCAACGCACCATCCTCGAGCTCGCGGACCGCCTCGAACGTCGCGTGATCGATGCGCCCGGCGGCGAGCTCGCGCGCGAGCCACAGGTCGGCGCGGCAATGAAACCACCCCGGCGCGAGAACCTCGGTCGCCTCGAGTGCGGCCACCGCGTCGGCGTAGCGCTTCAGCAACAGCAGCGTGAAGCCCTCCTGGTAGCGCGCGTGCGGAAAGTGCGGATCGAGCTCGCTCGCCGCGCGAAATAGCACGAGCGCATCCTCGTAGCGGCCCTCGGCGCCTGCCTGCTCGCCACGCTCGACGAGCGCGTTCGCCTTGCGCAGCGAGACCCGGTCGCGCTGGAACGAGAACCGGATTCGCCCGGCAAAGCTCGCGACCTGATCGAGCTCGAGGGTCGCGCCATCCTCCAGCGTCGCGACCACGCGGTTGCGTGGCTCTCCTGCCCTCGCGATCGCGGCGCGCTGCTGCAGCATGGTCGCATCGGCTTCGCGGCCCGCCATCGCGAACAGGGTCGCCAGCTGCGCGGCATAGCTCGCCGCCTCCGCCCCGCGCCCGAGGTAACGATTCATCTCGTACAGGCTGTCGAGGTACGCGGCCATCGCGTTGCTGTCGCCGAGCTTGCGGACGAGCTCGAACGCCTCCTTCATGAACGAGATCGCGGCATCCGCGTTTCCCTGCTGGAACAGGCACTCGCCGATGTACGCCACGGTGACTGGCCGCAGCTGATCGGGACCGGTCCCGCGCAGCGTGCTGCTCTCCTCGAGCAACTTCTGGAGCCGGCGTCCTGCCTGGTCAAACTCGAGCTCCTCCATCTCGCCGATCGCCGCCTGGAGCTCTGCATCCCACCGCGTCATCGGGTTGTCGTCGGGGTCACCCGCGAGCTGCTGCAGCAGCGTCTCGTCGTCGAGCAAGTCCGCGAACGTCCGCGCCACCGTGATCAGCCCGTTCGCGTAGCGTTGCAAGGCCGCGCTGTCGCCGCGGACTGCCTCGGGGATCGTCTGCCAGCTCGCGAACTGCTCGACGATCGCCTCGCGATGTTCCCGGCACAGCGCCTCGACACGCTCGAGATCGCCGGTGTCGGCGGCCTCGAACAACAGCTCCCGGAGGTCCATGCCGCTCAGTGTCACCGCGGTGGCTGGCCTTGTCGAGATGTCGGAGGCGCCCCGTCGTCACGGCGGCACCTGTCGAGAGCACGCCGTCGCCTGGTGGGTTCGACGAGCTGGCAGGGGCGAGGCCTTTGACGACTCGGCGCACGCCGCATTCAGCGGACGAACCTGGGTCGTGCTCCTCGCGACCCTGCACAGCCGTGGTGTAAGTAGCCTCGATGCCAGCCGTTCAACCCGGGATGCGTTTGCTCGGCATGTTCATCGTCGTCATCACCCTCGATCTCTCGGGGTGTACGCAAGGCACTCGCGTTGTCCCGCTCGAGCCGGCACCGGACGTCGCAGGCAACACCGTCGTGCGGCGCGATCCGAGAATCGTGCATTGTTCCCCGCCGGGCAGTGGCGTGTGGACCGCGGACGAGACGTTCTCGTGTGCTGAGCGTGCCGGGCCGCCCGACCGGACCGCGATCTGGGCGATCGGATTTCGGGGAGCGCGAACTCGCACCGACGCGTGTCGCTTTCTCGCCCTCCTCGCGGGCCCTGATGGTTGGGCTGAACGTTACCAGCGGGTGTATCAGCAGCGCTGCAAGGAGCCCGCGGACACCGACTTGCCGCCGCTGCCGCTTGACCATCGTGCGAGCTTCCCTATCTCCCCGACACTGGCATGTGATCCATGGGCCGGCACGTGCGACGTCCTCGTCGATGAGCTCGTCGCAAAGACCACGAGCTACCATGATGGCGCGCGCGCGGTGCTGGTTGGCAAGCACGTCGAGGTGTGGACCGGTCAGAGTCGACACGTGCGCAGCGATCGTGGCGCGTGGAGCTCCGCCGCTCTCCCGGACGGATTGGCGACGCCCGTCGTCAGCGGCGGGCAGATCGTCAGTCTGCGCCCAACCCCACAGGCCTTCATCGCCGAGACCTGGAACGGTTCGGCATGGGTCCGGACCGGTGGCATCGATGGCAACTTTCACAGCACGAATGCTCCGAGGGCCGTGGTCGATCGCAAGGGGGACATCCGCCTCCTCTACGATGGCGGAGTCCTGCGGTCGTACGCCGGCAACTGGATGCGAGCGCTCACGCCATTCGGGAACGGAGAGGGCTCGTCGATCGCCATCGATCCGCTGGGGATGCTCGTGTCCGCGGCGGGGCAGACGGTCGTCTGGGCAACCGGACCGATCCTCGAGCTCCGCATCAACGGCTTGATCCGTGCGATCGGATTTGGCACCACGGGCGAGCTCTCACTTCTCGCCGACGAGATCGTGCGGGGCAAGGATGTCGATCGGACCGATCTGGCCTGGCACGTGGTCCACACGAATGACCGAGTGAGCTCGAGCGTGATCGCCCACGGCCAGCTGCCGCAGCGGTGCGACGACGAGAAGATGCAGCGTTGCCAGCGCCGAAGCCAGTTCGAGAGCCGCGGCATTCTCGCCGATGCATCCAACAGGGAGTTCGCGTTCTACGTTCAACACGACATGACCGATGTACGCACGTGCAGGGTCGCCAAGATTACCTGTAACTGCGAAGGGCTCGACTGCGGCATGGACCCGGTGTGCGGCGGCAAGCCCAGCGGCACGGTCGTTCAGAGAAATCAGTGTGAGTACACGCCCGAGGGTCGCGAGGTGCGGAGTCGGATCACAGCCGCGCGGCGTACCCCCACATCGATCGAGGTCGCCGAGCTCGTCGATGCCGTCTCGAATGCAGCGGGCAGCGCTGTCGAGCTCGATGCGTCCGGCCGCATTCACATCGCATATCGCAGGGGCAACGAGCTGCGGTACCGGGTTCTCGGCACCAAGCGCTGAGAGCCTCGAGCCGAGCGCTTCTCGCCGCGTGATATTTCTGCTCGCCGGCAAACACCTGCGGTCGATCGAGCGAGCGGCTATGCGGGCCGCTTCCACGGCGAACGACCGGTGAGGCGGGTGTAGAGCTGGTAGCCGAGCCAGCGCAGCGGCTCGGATGGAATCCCCGAAGGCGACTTCATGTAGAACGCGTAGTCGCGCCACGCATCGTGGTCGCCGGCGTAAAGGTCGGTCAGCACGCGGCCCGCGAGGTTGGCGAGCACGATGCCGTGCCCGCTGTAGCCGACGGCGTAGTAGATGTTGCGATGCGCGCCCGTCACGCCGATCGCGCAGTGACGCGCGAGCGTGAGATCGAGCGGACCGCTCCAGCGGTGTCGGATCGGGACGTCAGCGAGCTCGGGGAGGTAGCTCGCCAAGGTACCGCGCAACGCGCGCGTGCCGGCATCGTCCGGGCTCGCGGCGTATGCGGTCGCGTTGCCATAGCGATACCCGTAGGCCGCGGTCGTGCCGCCGCCGAAGATCAGGCGACCGTCATCGTCGGTGCTGCAGTACGCGAGTCGCGGCAGATCGTCGAAGAAGCCGGCGATCGCGCCGAGCCCCAGGCGATCGAGGAGCTCGCGCGGGAGCGGATCGGTCGCGATCACGTGCGAGATCACGGGCAAGAGGCCGGTCCGGAAGAAGCCGAGGCGCGGCGTGTAGCCACTGGTCGCGAGCACGATGGCGCGAGCGCGCACGGTCGCGTGCGGGGTCACGAGCTCGGCGACGTTTCCGTTGCGTACGCGCGTGACCGGCGTCGCCTCGAAGATCTGGACGCCCTGCGCGACGAGCAGCGGCCGCATCGCGCGGATCAGATCGACGCCGTTGATCACGCCTTCCGTCGGGTCGAAGACCGCGCCGTGCGCGCCGCGGGCCCGCAGCACGCCCTCGAGCTCGGGACCGCGCAGGAAGCGGAGCGGCAATCCGCGGGCACGCAGCTGCTCGACCCGTTCGTGCGCCTCCTCGGCCGAGCGCTGCGTCGTCGACAGGTGCACGCAGCCGGTGCGACGAAACCGGACGGCCAGGCGGTGCTCCGCGATCAGCGCCGCGAGCGCATCGATCGCGCCGCAGGTCAGCGCGTGCTCGCGCGCCATCAGGTCGGGATCCAGATCCTTGACGGTGATGCCGTTGAGCATGAGCCCGCCGTTGCGGCCGCTCGCGCCGTTCGCGAGCCGCCGGGCCTCGAGCAGCGCGATGCCGCGGCCCGGAAACCGCCGGCTCAGGTGATACGCCGTCGACACCCCGGTGAAGCCGCCGCCGATGATCGCGACGTCGACCTCGAGATCGCGCGCGAGCGCGGGCGCCGGCTCGTCGGGCGGGGCGCCGATCAGCCACGGCGCGGTGTTGTCGTCGAACGCGCGCTCCATATCACCGGACGTTGCCGAAGCTGACGAGCTTGGTCTCGAGGTTGTCGAGCAGCCCCTCGCGGCCCGCTTCGTGGCCGACGCCGCTGTCCTTGCGGCCGGAGAACGGCGCCTCGGTCGCGTGCGCCGCCCACTCGTTGACGCCGACGATCCCGAAGTCGAGGCGCTCGTACGCGTACATCGCCGCCGCGAGATCGTTGGTGAACACGTACGCCGCGAGGCCATAGCGCGTGCCGTTCGCCGCGGCGATCGCGTCGTCGAGCTGGTCGAACGACGACATCGCGAACAGCGGCCCGAACACTTCCTCGGCAAACGCGGGCATCGCCGGCGTGACGTCGCCGAGCACCGTTGGCTCGAGAAAGAACCCCGGCCGGACCGGCCGCACACCGCCACACCGGACCCGCGCGCCCGCCGCCGTGGCGGTCCCGATCAGCTCCTCGACGCGATCGCGATGCCGGGCACTGATCAAAGGGCCGATCCGCGTCGCCGGGTCGAGGCCCGAGCCCACGGGCAGCTTGCGCGTCTCCTCGACGACGACCTCCTCGAACGCCGACAGCTGCTGGCGCTCGACGAAGAATCGCTGCGGCGCGACGCAGACCTGGCCCGCGTTGCGGAACCGCGCCGCGACCGCCGCACGCGCGACGACCTCGACATCCACATCCGGCAGCACGAGCACGGGCGCGTTGCCGCCCAGCTCGAGCGACAACCGCGTCATCGTCCGCGACGCACCATCCATCAGTAGCTTGCCGACACGCACGCTGCCGGTGAAGCTGAGCTTTCTGAGGTCGGGGTGGTCGAGCATCGCCTGTCCCATCGCCGGCGCATCGCCGTTGACGAGATCGAGCACGCCGGCGGGCAGGCCCGCATCGACGAGGATCGCCGCCATCGCCATCGCGGACAGGGGCGTGAGCTCCGCGGGACGCACGACGACCGTGCAACCGGCGGCGAGCGCGGCGGCGATCGCGCGCGCGGGGTTGTACGCGGGAAAGTTCCACGCGGTGATCACGCCGACGACGCCGATCGGCTCTTTGAGCACGATCATCCGCTTGGTCGCGACCCGCGATGAAATCGTGTAGCCGTGAACGCGCTTGCCTTCCTCGGCGAACCACTCGAACAGATCGCCCGCGATCTGCCACTCGCGGGTGGCCTCGGCGAGCGGCTTGCCACTCTCACGAACCGTCAGCTCCCCGAGCTCGGCCGCGCGATCACGCATCGCACCAGCCGCACGAACCAGGATCGCGCCGCGCTCGTACGGCGTCATCGCACGCCACGCCGGGAACGCGCGGTGCGCGGCGTCGATCGCGCGAACGACGTCCACGGCGCCGCCGAACGGCACGTTCGCGACGATCTCCTCGGTCGCAGGATCGATCACATCCCAGCGCCCGCCATCGACCGCGTCGACCCACGCACCGTCGATCAGCTGCTTTGCCGGCCACGACCCGGTCAACGATCCGGTCACGGCCCGTGCTCCTCGACGTGGCGGATCGCCTCGCCGACGACTGCCAGACCCTCACGCAATTGGTCCTCGGTGATCGAGAGCGGCGGCATGAACCGCACGCAGTTCGAGTACAAGCCGGCGCGGATCAAGATGACCCCGTTCGCGACCGATCGCTTGATCACCGCGACCGCGTGCGCCGGCGCCGGCGCCTTGGTTTCGCGATCCGCGACGAGCTCGATCAGCAGCATCGGCCCGAGACCGCGGACGTCACCGATCAGCGAGCTCGACCGCTGCATGCGCTCGAGCTCGCCACGCATGACGTCGCCGATTCGCCGCGCGTGCTCGAGGAACGCAGGCTCGCGGATCATCTGCACCGCCTCGATCGCCGCCACGCACGCGACCGGGCTACCGCCGTACGTCCCGCCGACGCCACCGACGTGCGCGGCGTCCATGATCTCGGCACGGCCTGTCGTCGCGCTGATCGGCATGCCGGCGCCGAGCGCCTTCGCCATCGTGACGAGATCGGGGACAACACCGCTGTGCTCGACCGCGAACAACGTGCCCGTGCGGCCGAACCCGGTTTGCACCTCATCGGCGATCATCACGATCCCGTGCTGCGTGCACAGCTCGCGGATGCGGCGCAAGAACCGATGCGGCATCGGGATGAAGCCGGCCTCGCCTTGCACCGGCTCGATGATGATCGCGGCGAGCGCCGCCGGATCGATCTGCGCGACGAGCGCGCGCTCGAGTTGCGCGACACTGGCCTCGACGTAGGCGTGCTCCGCCATCGCATCGGGTCGGCGGTACACGTCGGGCGCCGGGATCCGGTAGATCTCTGGCGCGAACGGGCCGAAGCCCTGCTTGAACAGGCCGTACTTGCTGGTCAGGCTGAGCG
>JACCTC010000266.1 GCA_013812655.1 Deltaproteobacteria bacterium
TCGGCATCCCGGCCGTCGTGCTCAAGAACTTCCGCAGCAAGTACGTCGGCGAGACCGAGGGCAACCTCGAGCGCGTCCTCAACGTGCTGCGCTCGATGGGCCCGGTCGTGGTGATCGTCGACGAGGCGGACGCCATGCTCGGCGATCGCGACCAGGGCGGCGACTCCGGCGTCGGCGCGCGCACGTTCGGCATGATCGCCTCGCAGATGGGCGACACCGCGTACCGCGGCAAGATCATCTGGATGCTGCTGACCGCGCGGCCCGACAACCTGCCGGTCGATCTCAAGCGCCAGGGCCGCGCCGAGGTTCACATCCCGCTGTTCTACCCGACCGAGCAGGCCGAGCTGAAGACGATGCTTCTCGTGCTCGCGAAGAAATCCGGCACCTCGATCGCCGAGACCGACCTGCCCGACGTCATCCCGCACCAGGGCAACCTGTCGGGTGCCGACATCGAGGGCATCATCGGCCGCGCGTTCCGCACGTCGCTACTCGCGGGCTCGCGCACGATCACGAAGGACGCGCTCACCACCGCCCTCGCGGGCTTCATGCCGTCGACCCAGACGCTCGAGCGCGAGGCCCAGGAGCTCGCGGCGATCATCGAGTGCACGGACATCGAGTTCCTGCCGGCGTCGAAGCAAGAGAAGCTGACCAAGTTCGGTGGCCGCGAGAAGCTGCAAGAGCGACTGACGGCGATCAAGCAAATCCTCGAGGAGAGATAACGATGGCGCGCGCAAGCTGGATTTCCGACGACACCACCCCCGATCTCGATGCCCACGTGGGCCAGCTCGAGCACTTCACGCAGTCGATCGCCGACGGCGTGATCGATGCCAAGGAGCTCGCCACCCAGGAGCAGAACCTCGTCGGCGCGATGAAGGCCGTCGAGGGCTCGCTGAACGACGACCAGCACGGCAAGGTCACGCGCCTGCTCGCCGAGGTCGCCGCCTACAGCGTGATGCGGACGCTCCACGAGCTCGCCCAGGCGCGCGTGCAGCAGGCCGTAGCACCCAAGGCCTGAGCTCGACGAGACGACGCGGCCGGCTTGCGGGTCCGCGCATGACACGCGGCCGGAAGGTGTGGCCCGCGCGGACGAGGCCCGGACGTCGTGGGCGGAATCTGGCCGGACGTGGCCAACGCACGCGAGCGATTTCGCGGACATCTGCGCGGCACGCCGATTGTAATTGTCCGTGCTCACAACCGCCCTATGATCGGAGGACCGCGTGAGCACGACCAGCAACGATATTCCGAGCCTGACCCTCCGCGTTCTGGAGAACATCCAGGGCGAGCTCGTCGGCTTGCGAGGGGACGTTCAGGTACTGAGCGATCGATTCCAGGGACTGAACGACCGGTTCGATCACTTCCTCGGCTTCGTGGGTCGCGACGTCCAGGATCTCAAGGTCCGCGTCGCCGCCCTCGAGCAGCACAATCTCCCGCGCCAGCCATAGCAGCCGCGATCGCCTGCTCACAACCGCCCTATGATCGGAGGACCGCGTGAGCACGACCAGCAATGATATTCCGAGCCTGATCCTCCGCGTCCTGGAGAACATCCGGGGCGAGATCGTTGGCATGCGGGGCGAGATCGTTGGCATGCGGGGCGAGATCGTCGGCATGCGGGACGAGATCGTCGGCATGCGAGGCGAGGTTCACGGACTGAACGACCCGTTCGATCACTTCCTCGGCTTCGTGGGTCGAGACCTCCAGGATCTCAAGGTCCGCGTCGCCGCCCTCGAGCGGCACCAGCTCGGGCGCGAACCATAGCAGCCGCGATCGCCAATCCGGTTCGATCCGCCCTACAACTTCGCCGTCGCGAGCACGCGAGCGCGCGCTCCTGACCTCTTACCGATGTTCAACAGATCGGGTGCCATCTTGATCACCCGGCAAGGTCCAGGTCCCGAAACCGTCGCGACGGCGTCGTCGTAAAGGCCAGCAAGGGCAACCAGGGCAACAAGCAACCACGTCAGCGGGGGTAACGTAGCATCGGTCGCAAAGCGTTCGCCGGTGCTGGCCCTTGGTACGATTTCCGCCAACGTTGTTCACCACCGCGACATCGATTGTCTGGTTGGTCCTTCTTCTCCTAGCGTTGCTCGGTGGCGTGGCCTTCGTGGTGATCAAGAAAGGCCAAGACGCGACCGACTCGACCGACTCGACAGCCTCACATACTCGTCCCCGCTGGTCACGCTCGAGCTTCACGACGTGCCTGCGGGTACCGCACTCGAACGCGTGCTCCTCCAAACGGGGGTTGGCTACGAGCTCACGACGGGATTCGTCATCCTGCCGCAGTGAGACTCGAACAGGAATGCACCGATCCGGCCGAACGAGCCGGTCTGCGATTCGCGCGCCAGCCTGGCGTCAGCCGCCGCCGACCCGCGACCACGCGACGTAGACGACGAGCGCAAGCGTGACCACGATCGCCGCGATCAGCGCGCCGATCACGCCGACCGGGGCCGCCGCGGCCCGCGGGGCACGCCGCTCGACGGGATGCGGGGTGCCGGCGGGGAGCTTGCGCGGTGGGCCACCCGCGAGCCTGCCCGCTTCATCGATGCGCTCGGTGAAGAACCCGAAGCTCTCGAGCTGGAGCTTGGGTGCCGTCAGATCGAAGACACACACGGCCTCGGTCGCGACTCCGGCCAGGACGTTGAAGTAGACGGCCGTCGCGGAGCTGGTCATCAGATAGAGGCCGAGCCCGGCGCCGCCAGCCTTGCGATCGATCTGCTGCTCGTTATGCAGGCACTTGTGGAGGTACCGCAGGACGGTCGCCCGCTCGAGCGTGCCAAACACGTCGCGGACCGCGACCGCGAACCGCGCGCCGTCACACGCGTACTGGACGACGACCTTTTGCTCGACGCGCAGCGAGATCCGGGTCTTCGTCGAGACCTCAGCGAAGAGCGGCTTGCCCTCGTCGTCGACCGGGGCGTCGTAGAGCGCGTTCATCAGCATCTCGTCGAGGCACTGGTCGATCGCCTCGCGGTACTTGCGGCGGACTCCCATGGTGTCGGCGAACTCCGAGACCTGCGAGATGCAGAGCGACTTCTCCTGGTAGTCACCGACGAGCTGGCTGTGCACCTGCGTGCCCCACGGGATCAGCTTCTCGAGTCCGAAGATGTCGCCGGCGAGCACCCGGGTCGCCATCGCCGACAGCTCGCGGCTCTCGAAGTCCTCGGCGACCAGCATGCCGGAGACCCGGTCCGAGGCCTGCATCATGTCGACGACCGCGGCGAGGTTCGAGCGCGGCAGGATCGCGATCACCCGGGTCTCGGAGACCAGCCGGCCGACGAGCTCGGTCGCCGCCGTCGCGACGTCGCCCTCGAGGTGAATCACGAGCAGCGCGGCCTCCAGCTCGTTGCCGCCGGCACCGATCGCCGCGAGCGACTGGTGGGTGTCGACCACGCCGCCCGCCGCCTTGAGCGCGATCGCGAGCTGCTTGCCAAACTTCACGTCGGGCGAGACCGCGATGATTCGCCGGGCGAGCACGCCCTGCGATCGTATCCCACGCACGATCGATACGACAGTTCCGGCGCGGCGCTCAGACGACCGTGCCGTCGAACCGGCTGATCCATCGCGCGGGCAAGAACATCGGGATCGCGAGCGGCTCGAGGACGGGCGCGCCGGCCTGCCAGAACGAGCGGAACGGCAGCTTCTCGCCGGTCCGGTAGAAGTGCATCAGGTACGCGACGTCACACGCGGCGAAGTCCGAGACCCACGGGTCGAGATCGCGGATGTCGGCATCGTGAAGCAGCTGCAGGCTGTAGCGGCACGCCTCGCGCTCGTACTCCGCGACCTCGCGCAGCGCGTCCTCGCTCCAGACCTGCCGCGGGCTCGCGAACCCGATCTCCCGCGCGCGCTCGGACACGTTCCACTGGACGGTGTGGCCGAACAGGTGGATCAGGATGAACACCGCGTCCTCGACGTCGAGGTCGTGGTCGACGAGGATCGACTGGCCGTCGAGGTCGCCGGTGAACGGGTTGGGAACGTCGCTGACCCGGACCGGAATCTCCCAGCGATCTTCGACGAGTCGCTCGACACGATCGAACACCACGCGCAGCCTGGCCGGATCGGGTGCGGTCGCTGTCATGCGGCGTACCTTCCCACGAAGGAGTATGCTCGGGGCATGCGTGCCGGGCCGTTGCTACTGCTCGTGGTTGCCGCCGCGGTTGCCTCGGGCACCACCGCCGCCGCCCCTGCACTCGTGTCGCAGAGCGATCCGCACCCCGGCATCCACCGCGAGCTGTGGGTCGATACCGCCATCCCGGCCCGCATCCACCTCGTGCGTATCGATCTGAGCTCCGCCGAGATCGCGCTCTACGCGACCAAGGAGTCCGACCGCGGCGGAACGACGAGCAGCTACTCGGACCTGATCGATGCCCAGATCGCGATCAACGGCGATGCGTTCGCGGTCGCCGGCTACAAGCCGCGCGGGTTCGCGATGGGCGACTCGGCACCGTGGAGCTCGAGCGCCGACGACATCGCGACCGCGGTGCTCCACTACCGGCGTGCCGGCGAGCGCACGGTCGCGGCGATCGAGCCGCCGGACTCGGTCGTCGACAGCGCGACGCTGCCGCCCGGGACGCAAGGCGCGATCGCGGGGCGTCCGCTGCTCGTGCGTGCCGGCGTGGTCGAGACCCAGTTCGACTGCAACGACCCGATCACCATCTCGTGCAGCCGCGCGCCGCGGACCGCCGTCGCGATCTCCGAGGATGGCAACACGATGTGGCTCGCGGTCGTCAACGGCTGGCAGGTGACGTCTCGCGGGTTGACCGCCGCCGAGCTCGCGACGTTCCTGCACGCCCGCCGCGCGTACACCGCGATCGCGCTCGACGGTGGCAGCTCGTCGACCCTGATCGTCGACGGCGCGCTCGCGAACAGCCCGTCGGACGGGATCGAGCGGCCGGTCGCCAATCACCTTGCGATCAAGTTCGGCGCGCTGCCCAAGGGGGTGATGAAGGGCTTCATCTGCAAGACGGCCGATTACGCGGCGTGCGGGCAGAATCCGGCGCTCCAGCTCCCCGGCGCGATCGTCACGCTCGATGACGGGCGGACGGTGACCGCGACCAACGCGTTCTACACGTTCACGGGCGTCACGCCGCGCCTCGCGTGCGTCACCGTCAAGAAGGCCGGGTACAAGACGAAGGTCTCGTGCAAGGCCGTGCAGTCGGGAGTCGAGACCTACAACTCGGTGTTCCTCGAGCTCGGCACCGATACGCCGGCGACGTCGCCTGATCCCGGGGATGACGCCGGGGCAGGCCCGGGTGGGGGGGCCTCGGAGGACCGCGGCGGGGCCGCGTGCAGCGTGCGCGGGGGTGATCTCGGTGGTGCACGCTCGCACCTCCTGCTCGTGGCCCTGGTCGCTTGGATGCTGATACGTCGTGCTGGTACAAAGGCCAAAGGGTGAGCCAGGTCCACACGCAGTTACTGACCGACGACGCCAGCGGGTTGCTCGTCGAGCGGACCTTCCGGTTGCGCGTGGTCTCCGGTCCGGATCAGGGCAAGGAGCACGTCCTCGACGAGGGCACGACGATGGTCGGCACGCACACCGACAACGATCTCGTGCTCACCGACGCGACCGTGTCGCGCTACCACCTCGAGATCCGGGTCCGCCGCGACGGCATCGAGATCCGCGACCTCGAGACCACGAACGGCACCAAGCACGGTGGCGCGCGCGTCGGCTCGGTCGTGCTGTCGGGCCAGGCGCGGCTCCGCCTCGGCAAGCACACCGAGATGGACGTCGAGCCGATCGACACGAGCGTCGACCTCGAGACCTGGCACGGCGACCGGTTCGGCGATGTCCTGGGCACCACGCAGCCGATGCAGCGACTGTTCGCGCTGCTGTCGCGCGCGGCGCCGACCGAGGCGACGATCCTGCTGCACGGCGAGACCGGTACCGGCAAGGAAGCGATCGCCGAGGCCGTCCACCAGCGTAGCCGGCGTAGCCGCGGGCCGTTCGTCGTCGTCGACTGCGGCTCGATCCCGCACGAGCTGATCGCGTCCGAGCTGTTCGGCCACGCGAAGGGCTCGTTCACCGGCGCGGGCGCCGACAAGCAAGGCCTGATCGAGGCCGCGAACCAGGGCACGCTGTTCCTCGACGAGATCGGCGAGCTCGCAATCGACCTCCAGCCGCAGCTGCTGCGCGTCCTCGATCGCCGGCAGGTCCGGCGCGTCGGCGAGACCCAGTCGGTCGACGTCGACATCCGCGTGATCGCGGCGACCCACCGCGACCTCCGCGCGATGGTGCGTGCCGGCCAGTTCCGCGAGGATCTGTACTACCGGCTCGCCGTCGTCGCGACCCACGTGCCGCCGCTCCGCGAGCGCAAGGGCGACATCCCCGCGCTCGCCGCGTGGTTCGCCGACAAGATGGGCCGCGGCGGCTGGGCGCAGTCGAGCGCGCTGCTCGATCAGCTCGTGAACCACGACTGGCCAGGCAATGTCCGCGAGCTGCGCAACGTCGTCGAGCGCGCGCTGTCGCTCGGGCACTCGGCATCGAGCCAGTGGCTCGGCGATCTTGCGGACAGCGGTCCACGCGGAGCGGTCGCCGACGCCGAGGGGCTGGAGGACAGTGGCAAGCGGCCGTCGAACCCCGACGTGCTCGAGCTGCCGTTCAAGGAAGCCAAGGCGGCGCTGGTCGAGAGCTTCGAGCGCGACTACCTGACCGCGCTGCTCGCGCGCCACAAGGGCAACATCTCGCGCGCCGCCGCCGAGGCCGGCATCGATCGCAACTACATCCACCGGCTCGTCAAGAAGTACGGACTCGAGGTCGACCGCGGGTGAGGTACCCGGCGCTGCTGCTCGTGCTCGCGGCCTGTCAGGACAAGCGCCCGAGCAAGAACAGCGATAGCGCGCCCGGGCCGCCGATGGTGCGTGACGCAGCGGCCGTAACCGACGCGCAGAGCGTGGCGACCGACTGGACCGCGGCGTGCGCAAAGGCGCTCCAGGCGGCTGCCCGGCAAACCCCGGTGCGCCGGCTCGGCCTCGTGATCGCGCAGTGCCAGCCGTGCGGGGACTGGCAGCCGCTGCTCGACTGGAACACGCCGGCGGCCGAGGGCGGTCCGACGACGGCCGCGATCGAGAAGGCGATGCTCGGGTGCCAGGCGTATTGCTCGGCCGACGCCAAGCAGCGGTTCACCGGAACGCTCGACGGCGCGCGTGGCAAGGCGGCGAACAAGCCGTGGCGGATCCTCGCCGAGACCTGCGGCCATGCCGTGTCCGCCGTGCCAGGTGCGAGATTCGATGCGCGGTTCGCGTCGGCGCCGTACTTCGCGCTCGATCGGATCGCGCGTGCCACGGCCGCCGTCCCTGCCCTCGCGCCGCTCGCGAGCGCGCTCGAGCTGCCGCTGCCGGCGCTGTCGTCGACCGGCGCCGGCTTCGAGCTGCCCGAGGCCGCGGTGATGAAGCCCGATCCGGGTCGCTACCACATCACGGTCTCGCAAGGCGAGCTGCACGTCGGCGAGCTGCCGCGGGCACGGCTCGGTCCCGCTGGCGTGGTGGTCGAGCACGGCGCGGTGCCCTACCCCGGCGCGCGCGTCACCGAGAAGCTGCTCGCGGCTGCGCTGAACAAGCTCGCGCCTGGGGACGCCGCGATCACGCTGATCGCACCCGCCGGGATGCCGGCGGCGCGTGTCGCCGATGCGATCGTCGCGGGCGGCGGCCGATCGTTCGTGCTTGCAGTCGCTGCATCGGGAGGCCCACCGGGCTGGACGTTGCCCGGCATCGTGCCGGTCTCGCTGCTGCCACGCACGAAGCCGACCGCGACGCTCTGGCACCTCGATGCCGACGCCGACGCCACGATCTCCGCCATCCGCGCCAAGCCAGGGCTCACCGGCGAGCAGACGATCGAGGTCGGGCGCGCCGCGACCGTCGGCGGGCTCGCGAAGGTTCTCGGCGCGCTCGCGTACCAGGGCATCGCCACCGTCACCGTGCAGCGGATCCACGTGACGACCGGTCCGGGCCGATGATGGAACGGAGCCGCGGCCTCACGCATCCCAACCCCATGTACGCCGACACCAGCCGCGTCGCCGAAGCGCGCGAGCAGTACTTCGTCGCGAACAAGTTCTCCGACGCGAGCTATCGCGATCGCTGGGTGAAGTTCAAGGTCGGCCCGATCCCGATCGCGTTCCTGAACACGCCATCGCGCAAGCTCGCGATCCCGCTCCACGACCTGCATCACGTCGCAACCGAGTACGACACCACGCTCGTTGGCGAGGCCGAGATCGGCGCATGGGAGATTGCCGGCGGTTGTGGGCGCTACTGGGCGGCGTGGTACCTCAACGCCACCACCTTTGCGGCCGGCCTCGTGATCGCACCGCGGCGCACCTATCGCGCGTTCATCCGCGGCCGCCACAGCCGTCCGCTCTACTGGACCGGGTGGAGCGACGACCTCGTGAGCCTGACAGTCGGCGAGCTCCGTACGCGGATCGCGTTGCCGCGCGAGGCACCGTCACCGACGTGGCGCGATCGCGCGGCCTTCGCGGGCTGGGTCGGCCTCGTCGCGATGCCTGGTCTCGGCGCGTTGACCCTGGCCGCGAAGATGCTTCGTTAGGCGAAGACCCGTGGACCCGACCTTGACGCGGCGCGACGCGAGCGCGATCGTGGGTTCGTGACGACTGCCCCGACCTACGACGTCGTCGTGATCGGTGGAGGAATCACCGGCGCCGGGATCGCCCGTGACGCGGCGCTGCGCGGGCTCAAGGTCGCGCTGTTCGAGAAGGGCGACTACGCGTCGGGGACGTCGTCGAAGTCGAGCAAGCTCGTGCACGGCGGGCTGCGCTACCTCGAGCACGGCGAGATCGGGCTCGTGTTCGAGTCGGTCTCCGAGCGCCGCGTGCAGACCCGGGTCGCGCCGCACCTCGTGCGCCCGTTGCCGTTCATCATCCCGATCTACAAGGGCGCGAAGCCCGGCCTCGAGCTGATGAACGTGGGCCTCTGGATCTACGACACGCTCGCGCTGTTCCGGGCGCCGAAGCTACACCGCACGTTTCGCGGGACCAAGGCGGCGCTCGAGCTCGAGCCGCAGCTCCGCGCCGACGGGTTGCGCGGCGCGCTCGAGTACTACGACTGCGCGACCGACGATGCGCGGCTCGTCATCGAGAACGCGATCGACGCGAGCATGCTCGGCGCCGACTGCCACACCTATACCGAGGTGCTTCGCTTCGAGCGCGCTGGCGCGCTCGAAGGTCATTCTGTCGACCCCTCCGGGGCCGACGGGCGGCGTGCCGATCGCCGGATCACCGGCGTCGTCGTCCGCGATCGGCTGACGGGCGTGACCCGCACGGTGACCTGCCGAGCCGTGGTGCTGGCCGCCGGGGCCTGGACCGACGAGATGATCCGGCGCTTCGAGATCCCGATGGACCGGCCGCTGCTCCGCCGCACCAAGGGCGTGCACATCGTGATCCCGCGCGAGCGGTTGCCGCTGGCCCGCGCGATCACGCTGATCTCGCCGGTCGACGCGCGCGTGATGTTCGCGATCCCGTGGCGCGAGCGCACCGTGCTCGGCACGACCGACACCGACTTCAGCGGCAGCGCCGACGAGGTCGCCGCCGACGCCGACGACATCAAGTATTTGTGCGACAGCGGCAACGGCTACTTCCCCGGCGCGAACCTGACGCCCGCCGACGTGATCGCGACCTGGGCCGGTCTGCGGCCGCTGATCGCCGCGCCGCCGAACGTCGACGAGAGCGAGATCTCGCGCGAGCACGAGGTGTTCGCGAAGCCCGATGGGCTGGTCATCATCGCCGGCGGCAAGCTGACGACGTATCGCCGGATGGCAAGCGAGGCCGTCGACAAGACGCTCGAGCTGCTCGGCGAGATCGGCGAGGTCGTCGAGGCGAAGCGCGCGCACACCAAGGACCGGCCGCTGCCCGGTGCCGTCGAGCTGGCGCATCCCGACCTCGAGGGTGTCGCCCTCGTCGGCCGCCGGCTGATGGACGAGTACGGCCTCGACGCCGACACGGCCACGCACCTCTGCGGGGTCTACGGCACGCGTGCGCCGCTGATCGCCGATCGGATCAAGGCCGACCCGGCCGCCGGCGAGCGCCTCGATCGCGAGCTGCCCTACGTCTGGGCCGAGATCGAGTTCGCGACCCGCCACGATCTCGCCCGCACCGTCGAGGACGTGCTCGCGCGCCGCGTCCCGCTGCTGCTCGTCGGCCGCGATCAGGGCCTCGAGGTCTGCGAGCGCGTCGCCGACATCATGGGCGGCCTGCTCGGCTGGTCCGTCGAACAGCGTGGCCAGATGCTCGACGAGTACCGGGCCGAAGTCGCGCTGTCTCGTCGCTGGCGTTGAGCTGGCTCGCGCTGGGCTGAGCTCGGCGGGCTCAGCGGACCTTGGTGACGGCCTCGAGCTGGGCGGGTGCGCCGGCGACGAGCAGGGTGTCGGAGGGCGTCAGCTTGTGCGTCGGGTGCGGCACGCCGATCGTGTCGCGCAGGATGTCGTGGACCGCGACGATCTGGATGCCGTGCTGCTCGGGCAGCTTCAGCTCGTCGAGGGTCTTGCCGGCCCAGGCATTCGGCACCGCCATCTCCTGGATCCCGAACATCTCGCTGTACGCGGTGTAGTGCAGGAGCTTGCCGGAGGTCAGCCGCGAGGCGAGGTTCATCGCGGCCTGGCGCTCGGGGAACACCATGTCGGTCGCTCCGAGGGCCTCGGCGATCCGCGCGTGGTCGTCGGACAGCACCTTGACGTAGATCGACTTGATCCCGAGATCGCGCAGCGCGAGCAGGGCGAGCACCGAGGAGCCGAGGTTCTCGCCGATCGCGACGACCGCGGCGTCGGAGCCGTCCGCGCCGGCCTCGTCGAGGACGTCGCGCCGTGATGCGTCGCCGACGAGCGCGCGGGTGAGGAAGGGCCCGTGGGCGTCGACGAGCCCCGCATTCGAGTCGATGCCGACGACCTCGTGGCCGAGCTCGTACAGGCGGCGCGCGAGGATCGATCCGAAGCTTCCGAGACCCACGATGACAAAGCGGCTCATCCGACGATCACATCCTCCTGCGCCGGGCGCAGGTATCCAGGTGGCTGCGCCCGCCGTAGCACGACGGCGGTGAAGAACGAGAGCAGGCCGACACGCCCGACGAACAACATGACGAGCACGATCACCTTCGACGAAGGCTGGAGGTTTGGAGTCACGTTCATCGAGAGGCCGGTGGTCGAGAACGCACTCATCGTCTCGAACGCGATCGGCAAGAACTGGGCGCGCGACGACGCGGCGTCGAGCCCGACTCCTTCGATCGCGCTCAGCGTGAAGAACGAACTCACCACGATCAGCATCGCGAGCAGGATGATCCCGACGGTGCGCTCGATCGTCCCCTGCGGGATCGCACGATCCTTGATCGCGACGAAGCGGTGTCCACGGATCCGCGAGAGACCGAGCGCGACCAGCACGGCAAACGTGGTCGTCTTGATGCCACCCGCCATCGAGCCCGGCGAGCCGCCGATGAACATCAGCATCATCGTCAGCGCCGACGTGTCGTTGCCGACGAGCGTGTAATCGACGCTGTTGAAGCCGGACGACCGCGTCGACACCGACATGAACAACGCGTTCCAGACCTTGTCGTTCGGCGACATCGACGCCAGCACGCCGTACCACTCGAAGACCGCGAACAGCACCCAGCCGAGGACCAGCAGCACGCCGCTCGTGACCAGCACGGCCCAGGTGTGGCTCGACAGCCGGTGCGGGCCGCGCTTCACGAGGCGGATGCCCGACCGCCGCATGCGCGAGGTCCGCCACCACCGGAGAAGCTCCTCGAACGTCAAGAAGCCGAGCCCACCGATGATCACCAGCACCGAGATCACGATCAGCGTGAGTGGCTTGTCGGCAAACCCCATCATCGAGGTGCTGAACGTCGAGAACCCCGCGTTGCAGTACGCGCTGATCCCGTGGAACGTCGCGTGCCAGACCGCCTCGTCCGCCGGGTAGTGCGGCAGCCACAGGAGGAACAGCACGAGCACGCCTGCTGCCTCGACGACGAGCGAGAACTTGGTGACGCCCAGCGCGAGATCCCACACGTTCAGCTGATCGTGCGACCGCGTGGGTGCGACAGCGAGCATCTCGGAGCGCAGCGAGAGGCGCCGTCCAAGCGCGCCGATGATCAGCGAGGTCAGCGTGATGAGGCCGATGCCGCCGAGCTGGATGAACAGCAGGATCCACGCCTGTCCTGCGGCGGTGAACTTCGTCGCGGTGTCGGCGACAGTGAGGCCGGTGATCGTGACCGCGCTCGTCATCGTGAACAGCGAGTCGACGAACCCGAGCCGCGGCCCGACCTGGAGGCCCGGCAGCATCATCAGGCCAAGCGTGCCGAGCGAGATCAGGAAGACGAAGCTCCACAGGAACAGCGCGGGCGGCGACATCCGCCGCCACATCAGCGACCAGCGGCGCCACGGGTGGAGGCGCAGCGGCGTGTTCACCATTGCTTGACGTCGAGGAGGCGGATGTCGACGCGCGACAGCAGCTTGCGTACGCGATCGGCCATGTCCTCGAGCTCCGAGAGCTGTGACGCCTCGAACAGCTTCTGCGAGAAGTTCATCACCCGGATCAGGTACGAGAACAGATTTCCCTCCTCGTGCTGGAGGTGGTGACGCTCGACGAACTCGATGAAGCCCATGCCCGAGTCCTCGAGCGTCGCCCAGGTGTTCTTGATCTTCTTGCCGCCGTGCAGCTCGGGGTGCGGCACCTTGCTCGAGAACTCGCTGTGGATCTGCTCGAGCTTCGTGATCTCGCGCGGGTGCTCCTTGTAGTACGCCTCCTCGACGTCCTCCCACGAGACCTGGGGGTTGGTCTCGCGGAGCTCGCGCATCTTCGTCCGCATCCACTCGCGCTTCGCGTCCTCGAGCTTGCGATCGAGCTGGCGCTGGATGATGTCGTGATCGATCAGGTACTCGACGAGCTGGCGGAGCTCGACGTAGTCGAGCTGGTGGTTGAACAGCACGTAATAGATGAAGAGCCCGTCCATGCCCTGGAGCTTGCGGATCATCTCGCCCGAGACCTGGTGACCGTGCTCGTCGATGACGCCGATCGCCCGGAGGTTCGCGACGAGCTGCGCGAGCACCTTCTCCATCTCGCGGCGCTCGCGGTCGGTGAGCAGGAGGTTCTCGATCACGGTCGTGATGTCGAGCCGCATCGACGGCGGCAGCGACCGCTCGGCGTCCGCCATCCGCTGCGCGAGGCCGTCGGGCTTGGCCACGGGCGAACCTCCGTCGACGGGCGTCCCGGCAGCCTCGAGCAGCGATGCTTTCGTGAGATCGGGTAGCCCGATCGCGAGCACCTGCTCGGCGGTGATCTTGGTGCGGCTGCGCAGCTCGGCGGGCTCGCCGGCGACGAGCTCGGCGTGGATCTCGGGCGTCCACACGATGTCGCCCTTGCGCTGGGCATCGCTCTTGGCGCGGTTGTAGACGCCCTTCTTGACCTTGCTCTCGTCGTACGCGGGTCGCTTCGCGGCGTCCTTGAGCTCCTTCTTGAGCTCGCTGACGATCTCCTCGGGCGCGAGCGTGATCGCGAGCCCGCGGTCATCGAACTGCGGGCGCCCGGCGCGACCCGACATCTGGTGGTACTCGGCGGCGGTGACGAGCCGGACCTGCTGCTTGATGAACTTGCGCAGCGACGGGAACACGACCGTCTTCGCGGGCAAATTGATCCCCGCGGCGATCGTCTCGGTCGACACCACGAACTTGATCAGTCGCTCGACGGCGAGCGCCTCGACGAGCTGCTTGTAGCGCGGCAGGATGCCGGCGTGGTGGATACCGATGCCGTGCGCGAGCAGCGGCCTCAGCTCCTTCGCCGCGCCCGAGGGCAGCAGCGCCTCGTCGCACATCGCCTCGACCTTCGCCTTCTCCTCGTCGGTCGTGAACCGCCGGCATGACTTGATGAGCCGCGCGACCTCGAAGCACTGCTCGCGGCCGAACACGAAGATGATCGCGGGGACATCGCCCTTGTGCGCGAGCTCGCGCACGGTCTCGATCATCATGTCCTCGCGGAACTCGTGGGTCAGTGGCACCTTGCGCTCGCGCGACTCGACGAGCGCCATCGGGATCCGCCGCGTCAGCTCGACCCAGTGACAGAACTGCTCGGGCCGACCGACGGTCGCCGACAGGATCACGAGCTGGGTCCGCGGATCGAGCCCGATGATCGACTGCTCCCAGACGTAGCCGCGCTCGGGATCGTTGAAGTAGTGACCCTCGTCCATCACCACGATCTCGGCGGGCGACACGTGCTTGTCGGCGACGATCCGGTTCCACAGGATCTCGGCGACCTCGACCTGGATCGGCGCCTCGCGGTTCACCTTGTAGTCACCGGTGGCGAACCCGACGTTCTCGTCGCCGAAATCGGCGCACAGCTCGCGGTACTTCTCCTCGGTGAGTGCGCGCAGCGGCGTCGTGTAGATCGCGCGCTGGCCACGCCCCATCGCCGCGTGCAGCGCGGCCTTCGCCATCAGTGTCTTGCCGGTGCCGGTCGGCACGGTGACCAGCAGGCTCTCGCCGGCGAAGATCTTCGTGATCGCCTGTTCCTGGACGGGATACGGCTCGAGTCCACGACCCCACAGGAACTTTTCATAGAATGAAAGCTCGAGCTCGGCGGCAGTGACCACGGGCGGACGGTACCGCGTCAGCGCTGGCGCTGCCGGCGTGTGAACACGAACTCAGCGCACGCGCTTGCTCTGCTCGATCAGCGCCTTGACCTGGTAGACGACGCCGTCCCAGCGGACGTGCCACCGCCGCTTCGCGATCTCGGCGAGCAGCGCATCGCCCTCGGCCGTCCGCCCCACCGCGATCAACGCCTGCGCCTCGCGCACCCGATGCGTGGGGTTGGTCTGATCGAGGATCGCGGCCTGGTGCCAGTACGCGACCGCGTCGGCGACCCGGCCCTGGCGTTCGAACGCCTGAGCGACGAGCTGGTAGCCGTCGGCGGACATCGGGTCCCGCTCGATCATCGACGACAGGTGGCGCCACGCCTCGGCGGTCTGGCCGACCGCGAGCAGGAGGTCGCCCACCTGCTGGTCGATCTGCGCGTTCCCCGGATCGATCACGCGCCACTTGCTGGCCCACGTCAGCGCGCGCTCGACCGCCGCCTGGCGAGCCGTCCCCGAGGACTGCACCGCGAGCTGACGCGCGGTCGTCACGAGCTGGCCGAGCTCGGCACGCACCGTCGTCAGGCCGACCGCCTCGTCGCCCGCCGCGGCCTGCGCC
>JACCTC010000291.1 GCA_013812655.1 Deltaproteobacteria bacterium
CCTCGAGCTCACCGCGCGCGTTCGTCACCGCAAGACCGTGTTCGAGAAGTGGGGCTTCGATAAATCGATCACCACCGCGCGCGGCATCACCGCGCTGTTCCAGGGCAGCCCCGGCACCGGCAAGACGATGGTCGCCGGCGTGATCGCGCGCGACCTCGGCCTCGAGCACTATCGCGTCGACGTCTCGCGCATCACCTCGAAGTGGATCGGCGAGACCGAGAAGAACCTCGGCTCGTTGTTCGACGCCGCCGAAGACGGCCAGGTCATGCTCTTGTTCGACGAGGCCGACTCGCTGTTCGCGAAGCGCACCGAGGTGAAGAGCAGCGTCGATCGCTACGCGAACATGGAGGTCAACTACCTCCTACAGCGCCTCGACACGTTCGAAGGCATCGCCGTGCTCACGACGAACTTCGGCAACGCGATCGACCCGGCGTTCAAGCGCCGGCTCACCTACCGGGTGACGTTCCCGTTCCCCGACGAGGAGATGCGCGAGCAGCTCTGGAAGTCGCTGATCCCGCCGCAGGTGCCGGTCCAGGGCACGATCGACTTCGTCGGGCTCTCGCACCGGTTCCGGCTCTCGGGCGGCTACATCCGCAACGCCGCGCTGCGTGCCGCATTCCTCGCCGCCGAGGAGGGCACGCCACTGACGCACGAGCACCTCGAGCGCGCGGTCCGCATGGAGTTCCGCGAGATCGGCAAGCTCGCCGAGAGCGGCACGCTCGAGTGATCAGCAGCGCAGCTCGAGCATCCGCAGCCGCGCCTCTCGCAGCGTTCCAGCGGCCGTCCCTGCGCGAGGTGCTAGGGTGACACGTGGCTGTCCGCGCGCGAGATCCGGCGACGAAGCGCCCCCGCCGCCTGCGCATGAGCGAGCTGCTGCTCGAGCTCGGCGCCCTCGACGACGAGCCTCCAGCCGACGAGCCGCCGGCTGCTGACCGCGACACCACGCTCTCGGTCGGCGAGCTCGTCGACAAGGCTGCGGAGGGCGGGTTCGGCTTTCTGATCGGCATCCTCACGTTGATCGCGATCCCGTTCTTCGGGCTCTCGACGCCGTTCGGGCTCGCGATCGCCTTGATCGGCGCACAGATGATGGTCGGTCGAACCCAGCCGTGGCTGCCGAAACGCGCACGCCAGCGCGAGCTGTCGATGGCGATGCTCGATCGTGTGGCGACCATGCTGGCGCGCCGCACGCGCTGGATCGTCAAGGTCACGCGCCGGCGATACGAGGGTCTGCTTCAGCCCCGCGTGATCGGCTTCGGGATCATGCTGCTCGCGCTGGGCCTCGCGCTGCCGCTTCCGATCCCGGGCTCGAACTTGATCTTCCTGGTGCCGATCTTCATCTACGCCCTCGGTATGCTCGAGCGCGACGGCGTGTGGATCGCGATCGGCCACGCCTGCGTCTTGATCGATCTCGCGCTGATGGTCGTGTTCGGCGCGACGATCGTCGCCGTCCTCTCGGGGATCTGGGACTGGATCAGCTAGAGCGCTGCGATCGCAGGAGCTCGGCGATGTCCTTCTGCCCCGCCGGATCCTCGATCAGCGTGATCGGCTGATCGGCGAGCAGCTCGTCCTCGAGCATGATCTCGATCGCACGCCGCGCTCCGATGAGGCCCGACGCCCTGCCTGGCATCTGCATCGCCCAGTCGGTCACCCCCGCCTTGCGGATGACGTCGAAGATCCAACCGACGTCCTTGCGGAAACGATCGTCGGTGTAGCCCTTGGCGTCGCCGAGCCCGAACCACAGGATCCGCGCGAACCGCAGCCGGCGACCGGGAGGCAACATCACGGTCTCGCCCGCCTCGGCACTCGCGCGATCGGTCCGGACCAGCCGCGACAGCCGTCCACACAGCCGCCAGTCGGCGAGACCCGCGGCGCCACGCAGCGGACGATCGTCCTTGAACACCGGCAGCACGAGGCAATCGCGCTTCACTTCGTCCCAGCGCGCGAGCTCTAGCGGCAGGACGGAGAGCGCCATCAGCTCTCCGAGCTGCGGCCGACGGCGGACGCGATCCGGTCGAGGACACCGTTGACGAAGGCCGATGACTCCGCGGTCCCGAACCGCTTCGCGAGCTCGACCGCCTCGTTGATCACGACCTTGACCGGGACATCGTGGAACGCGAGCAGCTCGCACGCACCGAGCCTCAAGATGTTGCGGTCGACACGCGACATCCGATCGATGCGCCAGTTCTTCGACGACGTCGTGATCAGCTCGTCGATCTCGGCGCCGCGCGTGGTCGACGCCGCCACGAGGTCACGGGCGAACAATTGCGCCTGTGGTTCGATCTCGAGATCGAAGGTATCGGCCCAGCTCACCGCCGCGCCGGTGACGTCCGTCGCCGGATCGCCATCTCGCGCGTAGAGCAGCTGGAGTGCGTACGCGCGTCCGCTGCGCCTGATGCCCGTACCGCCGCTGGTCATCGCTTCGGTTTCTTACCCGGTGAAGCGAGTGCACGGAAGAGCGTCGCCAGCTCGATCGCGGCCATCGCGGCGTCGAAGCCCTTGTTGCCGGCCTTGGTGCCGGCGCGCTCGAGGGCCTGCTCGATCGTATCCGTCGTCAGCACCCCGAAGCTCACCGGGATGTCGGTGGCGGCCGCGGCGCGCGAGATGCCGCTAGACGCTTCGCCGGCGACGTACTCGAAGTGTGGCGTGCTCCCGCGGATCACCGCACCGAGCGCGATCACCGCGTCGACACCCCCGCGCGCGAGCACGGCCCGGACGACCTGCGGGAGCTCCCAGGCACCGGGGCAGCGTACGATCGTGATGGCGTCGGCGTCGCCACCGGTCCGCACGATCGCGTCGACCGCGCCCTGGACGAGAGGATCGACGATCAGCGCGTTGAACCGGCTGGCGACGATCGCGAACCGGAGGCCCGCTGCGGACAGGGTGCCTTCGAGGATCTGCGGCATGCGCGAGGAGGTATACACCAACCCGCTGGCTACTTCTTGACCTCGAGAAACAGCGTGTCGTCCGACGGCCGGACCTTGATGGTCGGGTCTGCCGCCCTGTAGACGAGCTCCTCGCTGTCGAGCACGTTCTTGGTGGGCGTGGGCTTGCCCCACTTCTTCTCGAGCGTCGCGAGGATCTCGTCCTTCGCGGTCGGCGACAGCTTGGTGTCGAGGAACACCGTGTAGCCGACGATGGTTTCGCCATCGAGGTTGTAGGTGACGAGCGTGTGCTTGGTGCCCCACTCCGTCACGGGCGCCTCGAACTTCGTCATCTCGGAGTCGAACTTCGCCTGGTTCGTCGCCTTCCACGCGTCGTCCTTCGTCATCCCGAGCAGCTTGATGCCGGCGACCGTGGTGCCGTCGTCGCTGACGAGCGACGCGAGCGGCGTCATCGGCAGAAACTCGACCCAGAGGTCGTCGCCGAGCGGCTGGACCATGGCGCGGACCGTCTTGGACTCGTTGGTGTAGTAGGTGACCGGCTTGTCGAGCACGTCGACACCCGGCGTGCCGGCACCCCACGCCTTCGTGATCACCTCGGGCTTCGTCTTGTCGAGCGACGCCTTCATCTCGTTGACGACCTTCATCGTCGAGACCAGCTTCAGCTCGTACTCGTGCTTGCCAACACGTGCGCGGCCGCCAAACTTCTTGAACTCGAACTCCGGCGCCTTCTCGACGATCTCGGTGTCCGCCATGCCGAACTTGATCTTCGCGAGCGGGCCGAACGGCTCGGCGGCCTTACCGAACGAGAGCTCGTCGCTCTTCTTCTTCCCGCACCCTGCGAGACCACCGAACCCGACCAGCCCGACGAACAACGACAATGCGACGATGCGTTTCATTGGTAGCACGCTAAAGCAACGGCCGGGCCACGCCAAGGTCGCGCCAGCGACGCATGGCGAGGTGCAGCGAGCGAGCCGGGTCATGGCGGACCCAGGAGCTACTGGGCCTGGCGCGATCGGGACCCAGCACGGCCAGGGATCGGGACGCGCTCGACGACCTCGATGCCGAAGCCTTCGATCGCGGCGATCTTGCGATCGGAGTGGATCATCAACCGGATCTTCTTCAGCCCGAGATCCGCGAGGACCTGGGCGCCGAGCCCGAAGTCGCGGAGCGTCTCGCTCGAGTCATTGACGCGAGGAACGCTGTCCCGCGCGACGGTGCGCTGGAGGACGAGCCGCTCGAACGCGGGTCCAAGTCGCATCCGGCCGCGGTTCATCACGTAGAGCAAGACGCCGGTACCGGCCGCATCGATCGCCTCGAGGGCGGCGACCAGATCGGGCCGCAGCATGAACGGATCGCCGAGCGGGTCCATCGCCGCGACCCGCACGAGGACCGGCTGCCCTGCCGCGCTCGCGGCCGCGACATCCCCGCGAACCAGCGCGAGGTACTCGGTGTCCTCGACCTCGGTGTCGTAGTAGTGCGCGGTGAACGGCTCGCCTGGCCCGAGCGCGCCGGGGCGCAGCGCGCCGGTCGCCTTCGATCGCACGATGCGCTCGCGCTGCAGCCGGTACGCGATCATGTCGGCGACGCTGAGCAACAGGAGCCCGTGCTTCGCGGCGAACTCCTCGAGCTCGGGGCGACGCGCCATCTCGCCGTCGTCGCGCATGATCTCGCAGATCACGCCGGCGGGCTTGAGCCCGGCGAGCCGCGCGAGATCGACCGAGCCCTCGGTCTGTCCGGTCCGCACGAGCACGCCACCCTTGCGCGCGCGCAGCGGAAACACGTGCCCCGGCGACACCACGTTCTCGGGGCGCGCGTCATCGGCGATCGCGGCGCGGATCGTGGTCGCGCGATCGCGCGCGGAGATCCCCGTCGACACGCCATGACGCGCCTCGATCGAGACGGTGAAGGCAGTCCCGAGCGACGCCTGGTTGTCACGCACCATCATCGGCAGATCGAGCTTGTCGATCAGCGAGTCGTCCATCGCCAGGCAGATCAGCCCGCGCGCGTGGGTGGCCATGAAGTTGATGTTCTCGGGCGTGACGAGCTCGGCTGCGAACACGAGGTCGCCCTCGTTCTCGCGATCCTCGTCGTCGACCAGGATCACCATGCGACCGCCGCGGATCTCTTCGAGGGCTCGGGTAACGCGTTCGATCGGGCTCATGACGGGTTCAGCAATTTCTCGACATGCTTCGCGAGGATGTCGACCTCGAGGTTCACGCGATCGCCGATCACGAGATCGCCGAGCGTGGTGTGATCGCGCGTGTGCGGGATGATCGCGATCGAGAACGTTTCGTGATCGACGGCGTTCACCGTCAGGCTGACCCCGGCGACCGCGATCGAGCCCTTCTCGACGATGTAGCGCAGCAGCGGCCGCGTCGCGCGAAAGCCGAGCACGAGGTTTGCGCCGAGGTCACGGCGGACCGCGAGCTCGCCGGTACCATCGATGTGACCGGTGACCCAGTGGCCGCCGAGCCGGTCGCCGACGCGCAGCGCGCGCTCGAGGTTGACGCGCTTGCCGACCCGCGCGCTGCCAAGCGTGGTCCGCGCGAGGGTCTCGGCGCCGGCAAGCACGCTGAACGTCTCGCGCGATAGCTCGGTCACCGTGAGGCACGCGCCGTCGTGACAGACCGAGTCGCCGACCGCGAGCTCGCTCACGGCGATGCGCTGTGGCTGGATCGCGAGCGCGAGCGCGTCACTGCGCCGATCGGCGCGCGTGATGGTGCCCATGTCCTCGACGAGACCCGTGAACATCGTCCCGTGTGTACCACACGCTCCCGCGGGTGGCGGATCGTCGCCTCAGTCGTCGATCATCGGGTCGTCGGGCAATCGCCGGTCGGCCGCGCGAACCGCGGTGATGCGCAGATCGCCGTCGAGGTTCACCGGAGCGCCGTCGAACACGTAGCGATGGGCCGCGGCGATCGACGCGAGCCCCTTGCCGCCAACCCAGCTCTTCGCGGGGCCGCCGACGATCTTCGGGGCGATGTAGATCACGAGCTCGTCGGCGAGCCGCTTCTCGAGCAGATACGCGTGGACCTCGCCGCCACCCTCGACCAGCACAGACTGGATGTTCGCGTCACCGAGCCTGGTCGCGAGCGCCTGGACATCGATCCGGCCGTTACGATGCTTCGCGCAGCGCCAGACCTCCGCGCCCGTCGCGACGAGCGCTCGCTCGCGGGCCTCCGAGGCGTCCTCGCGGCACGCGATGATCGTGCGCGGCCCGCGCCGCTTCGGCAGCAGGTGCGCGTCGACCGGCGTACGAAGCGCGCCGTCGAGGACGATGCGTTGCGGATCGCGGCCGCCGGCGCGGCGCGCGGTCAGCCACGGATCGTCGGCGAGCACGGTCCCGACGCCGACGAGCACCGCGTCGTGGCCATCACGCAGCCGCATCACGTCCGCGCGCGCGTGATCGCCGGTGATCCACTTCGACTGGCCGCTGATCGTGCAGATCTTGCCGTCGAGCGTGATCGCTGCCTTGAGCGTGAATGCCGGACGCCCGCGCTCCGCCCACATCAAGAACGGCCGGTTTGCTCGCTCGCAGGTCTCGCGCAGGACGCCGGTGTTGACGACCAGCCCCTTGCGCCGCAGCAGCTGCACGCCACCGCCATGACCCGGCACCGGATCCTCGATGCCGACGACGACGCGCGCTACCCCGGAGTCACGGACGACCGGCGCACACGGCGGCGTGCGGCCGTGGTGGTTGCAGGGCTCGAGGTTGACGTAGAGCGTGCAACCCGGCGCCTTGCGGCCGAGCTTCTTCAGCGCGTCGATCTCGGCGTGGTCGCTGCCCGGGCCCTCGTGCACGCCCTCCGCGATCACGCGACCGGCGCGATCGACGATCACGCAGCCGACGATCGGATTGGGTGCGGTACGTCCACGGTGGCGCTCGGCAAGCTCGAGACACCGCGCCATCGCAGCGCGATCGAGCTCGCGTTGCTCGGCGGTGAGCTTCACCCGGTGCGCTCGGCCGTCGGGACCGGTGCGTGCTCGTCCGTCGATTCCTCGCTGGCAGCCGGCTCGTTGACCGTCACGCCTCCGAGGTCCGTCAGATCGTGTCGACCGGTGTCCTCGCCGCGCAGCGAATCGAGCTCCTTCGCGAACCCTTCGAGGTCGCGGAAGTCGCGATAGATCGATGCGTAGCGGACGTAGGCCACCTGATCGAGCGTGCGCAACCGTGGCAGCACGCGCTCGCCGATATCACGCGACTTGATCTCCGAGAGCCCCTGCTCCGCGACCTCGCGCTCGACCTCGAGGGCGATCGCCGCGACCTGCTCGCGCGAGACCGGGCGCTTGGCGACCGATGCCTGGATGCCGTGCTCGATCTTCGTGCGATCGAACGGCTCGCGCCGGCCGTCTGCCTTGACGACCAGCGGCATCGACTCCTCGATCCGCTCGTATGTCGTGTAACGACGCGTGCAGCCCGGGCCCTCGCACTCGCGGCGGCGCCGGATCTCGTTGCCGTCCTTGGACACGCGGGTCTCGATGACCTTGTCCTCGTAGGTGCCGCAGAACGGGCAGCGCATGGTTACTGCTTGTCCGCGCCGAGCATGTCGACGCGCCGCTGATGACGTCCGCCCTCGAACGCGGTCGCGCGGAACGTGGTCAGCGCGTGCTCCGCAACCCCGCCACCGACGACGCGCGCGCCGAGCGCGACGATGTTCGCGTCGTTGTGCGAGCGTGCCATCTCGGCGGTGAAGCTATCGTGGACGAGCGCGCAGCGGATGCCGGGCACCTTGTTCGCCGCGATGCTGATCCCGATGCCCGTGCCGCACACCACGAGGCCGCGCGCGGTGGACTCCGCCGCGACCCGGCGCCCGACCTCGGCGCCAAAGCTCGGATAGTCGACGCTCTTGTCGTCGTTCGTGCCGATGTCGATGACCTCGTCGCCGAGCTTGCGCAACATCTCGACGAGCTGGCGCTTGAGCGCGAGCCCGGCGTGGTCGGAGCCCGCATACCACTTCATCAGTCGCCTTTGTAGCGCGTCATGATCAGCGCGGCATTGGTGCCACCGAAGCCGAAGCTATTGGACATCGCGGCCTCGACGCGCTGCTCGCGCGGCTGGTTGGGGATGTAGTCGAGATCGCACTCGGGATCGGGGTTCTCGTAGTTCGTCGTCGGCGGCAGCACGCCACGCGCGAGCGTCAGCGCCGTGATCGCTGCCTCGATGCCGCCGGCCGCGCCGAGCGTGTGGCCCATCATCGACTTCGTCGACGACATCGCGAGCTTGCGCGCATGGTCACCGAAGACCTTCTTGACCGCGATCGTCTCGTTCTTGTCGTTGAGATCCGTCGACGTGCCGTGCGCGTTGATGTACCCGATCGCGCTTGGATCGAGCTTGGCGTCAGCGAGCGTCATCCGGAAGCAGGCCTGCGCACCCTTGTGCTCGGGTGCCGGCGCCGCGACGTGGTGCGCGTCCGAGTTCGCGCCATAACCGACGAGCTCGGCGTAGATCCGCGCCCCGCGCTTCTTGGCGTGCTCGAGCTCCTCGAGGACGACGATGCCGGCACCCTCGCCGATCACGAAGCCGTCGCGCTCCTTGTCGAACGGGCGGCTCGCCTTCTCGGGCGCGTCGTTGCGCGTCGACATCGCGCGCATCGCGTTGAACCCGCCGACCCCGAGGATCGAGATCGTCGCCTCGGCGCCGCCGGCGATCATGCCGTCGACGTAGCCATGGCGGATCGCGCGCATCGCCTCGCCGATCGAGTGCGCCCCGGTCGCGCACGCGGACACGTGCGAGAAGTTGGGCCCGGTAGCGCCGGTGCGGATGCACACCATCCCCGGCGCCTCGTTGATGATGATGTCGGTGACGAAGTACGGCGAGAACCCGTGACGTGGCCCCTTGTCCTTGGACGCCTGGTACGTGTCCTCGATCGTCCTCACGCCGCCGAGGCCCGAGCCGATGTAAGCGCCCCAGCGCTCCTCCTCGCCCGCCGGCACCTTGCCGCCGAGCCCGGCATCTTCGACGGCCATCATCGCCGCGCCGATCGAGAACTGCAGGAAGCGGTCGAGATGCTTGAGCTCGCGCTTGTCCATCCACTTCGATGGCTCCCAGTTCTTCACCTCGCAGCCAAACTTGGTCGCGAACAGCGTGGTGTCGAACTGGGTGATCGGCCCCGCGCCGTTCTTGCCCGCGAGGAGGGATGACCACGTCGATTCGAGGTCATTCCCGATCGGGGTGACCATGCCGATACCCGTGATGACGACGCGACGATGCCCGGAATGCATTGACTGCTCCTTACCGCGCCGGGGGGCTCGAGGGAAGCGCCCCGTTACATCCCGGCCTGGGCCTAAAAGGCCTTACTTCGCGTGGGTCTTGATGTAGTTGGTCGCGTCCTTGACCGTCTTGATCTGCTCGGTGTCTTCCTCGGGGATCGTGATCTTGAACTCCTGCTCGAAAGCGAGCACGAGCTCCACGACGGCGAGCGAATCTGCCTTCAGATCGTCGATGAACGACGCCTCGGGGCGAAGCTGCTCGGGCGACACCTCGAGCTGATTGCAGATGATTTCCTTGACCTTGCTCTCGATCTCATCAGGCGACATAGATACCTCGTGCGACCGCGTGGGCCGCTTGCTGCGGGCGTTGATAGTCCAGAACGTGCGTTACATCAACATCCCACCGTTAACTCTCAGGATCTGACCCGTGATGTAGCCCGCCTCGGGCCCGGCGAGGAAGGCCACCGCATCGGCCACGTCGTCGGCGCGGCCGATCTTGCCGAGCGGGATCTGCTCGAGGAGCTTCGCGCGCTGCGCCTCCGGCAGGTGCTCGGCCGTCATGTCGGTCTCGATGAAGCCGGGCGCGACCGCGTTGCAGGTCACGCCCCGCGACGACAGCTCGCGCGCCGTCGACATCGTCAGGCCGATCAGCCCGGCCTTGCTCGCCGAGTAGGCGGCCTGGCCTCCGTTGCCCATCTCGCCGACCACCGACGTGATGTTGATGATGCGTCCCGCCTCCTTGGCGCGCAGCAAGAGGCTGGCGGCCGCGCGCGTGCAGTGAAACGCACCGCCGAGGTTCGTATCGAGCGTCTTCTTCCACTGGTCGTCGGAGAACCGCATCAAGAGGCCGTTCACCGCGACGCCGGCGTTGTTGACGAGGATGTCGAGCCCGCCATGGTCCTTGCCGATCGCCTTGATCGCATCGGTCACGGCCGTGCTGTTCGCGACGTCGAAGCCCGCGATCACCGCCTGGCCGCCCGCCGCCTCGACCGCCGCTGCCGCCTCGCGCGCAGCATCCTCGCGCGATGCGTAGTTGACGATCACCTTCGCGCCACGCCGGCCGAGCGCGACCGCGATCGCTCGCCCGATGCCGCGCGATGCGCCGGTGACCAGCGCGACCTTCCCCGAGAGTGCTTTGTCGTTGATCGCCATCATGTCCTCATGCGGTGAACGCGTTGACTTCGTGCGGCTCGCCGATCGTCGTCACCTCGATCGTGTCCGCGATCCGCTTGACGAGTCCCTTGAGCACCGCGCCCGAGCCCAGCTCGTACGCGCGGGTGACGCCGAGCTTCGCGATCGCCTGCACCGACTCCTCCCAGCGAACCGGTGCGGTGACCTGCTGCACGAGAAGGTCGCGGAGCCGCGCCGGATCCGTCGTCGGTTCGGCGGTGACGTTCGCGACCACCGGCACCTGCGGCGCGGCCAGCGTCACGCTCGCGAGCGCCTCGGCAAGCCGGTCGGCCGCCGGCTTCATCAGCGAGCAATGGAAGGGTGCGGACACCGAGAGCTTCTTCGCGATCTTCGCGCCGGCTGCCTTCGCCGCAGGGAGCGCGCGATCGACCGCGGCCGTGCTGCCCGAGATCACGATCTGGCCGCCGCCGTTGAGGTTCGCCGGTTCGACGAGCTCGCCCGGCTGCGACGCCGCCTCGCAGATCGCGCGGGTCGCCGCGAGATCGAGCCCCATCAGCGCCGCCATCGCGCCCTGCCCGACCGGCACCGCCTCCTGCATGAACGTGCCGCGCAGATGCGTCAGCCGCACGGCATCGCGCAGCTCGAGCGCGCCCGCGGCGACCAGCGCCGACCACTCGCCGAGCGAGTGCCCCGCCACGATATCGAACGCGAGCCCGCGCTCGCGCAGCACGCGAAATACCGCGATCGACGTCGTCAGGATCGCAGGCTGGGTGTGCTTCGTCAGCGTCAACTCGTCCTCGGGTCCCTCGAAGCACAGCTTGGACAGCGCGAAGCCGAGCACCTCGTCGGCCTCCTCGTACGTGCGGCGCGCGATCTCGTGGGCGTGTGCGAGGTCGCGCCCCATGCCGACGCGCTGCGAGCCTTGGCCGGGGAACAGGAGGGCCGTCTTCATCGGCCGGGGTTTCGCACGGGGCCGCGAGCGTGTGAAGCCGCGACTCGCGCAATCCGCCGCGTCGCAGATTACGCAGTCCGCCACCGACATGCCGCACGACCACCCACCGGCAGGGCCATCCGGACGCCAACTTAGCCCTCGATAAACCGACGCCGCCCGCGGTGCGTGGATAGCAACATGCCGTCTCGCCCCGCCGCGCTGGTTGCCGCCGCGCTCTCGCTGTTCGCCCCACTCGCCAGCGCGAAGCCATACCGGCCGCCCCCGCCGCCGCCCGACCCGGCCGCCCAGTACCACTCGATCGTGAAGCGGGTGGCCAAGATGATCGATAGCGAGCAGGCGTACAACGCGGTCAGCGCCTACGGCCTGCAGCTCCTCGACGTGCTGTGGGAGGACACCGGCCGCTGGGAGGGCAGCTCGGTCGGTCCGAACATCAGCGACGTCACGATCGAGGTCGAAGGCTGGCGCAAGGGCAAGGCTCACCGCACCTACCTCATGCCGGTGATGCGCTACGAGAACTTCACCGACAAGACCGCGGACGTGAAGCTCGACAAGATCATGATCCCGGTCGGCAACCACAACGGCGGGCAGCTCCACCTCGTCTCGCTGAAGGAGCTCCTCGAGAGCCCGGGCCAGTATCTGAGCGCGGCCGACAAGGGCAAGATCAAGAACGACAGCCTGCTCGCCAAGCGTGACAGTCACGCGCTCGTCAGCGCACAGCACGCGTTCCTCCCGGTCCCGAAGGAAGGCAAGGCGACGTTCTGGCCGGTGATCTTCAACTATCAGTCGACGAAGAAGAACCCCGCGGTCCTGACCATTCTCGTGACCCGCCAGGGCACGAGCATGACGATCATCGACAACGTGCGCGACACCGTCGGCAGCGGCGACTCGTGGGGACAGCGGCTCTACTTCAACCAGAAGGGCGAGAAGGCGCCGCTGATCGCGGAGCGCCTCACCGACGTCAAGACCTCTGGCACGACCGCGAACGGCGAGGACGCACAGAGCCTCGGCTCGGACTCGAACGTGCTGATGCTGATCCAGGTCCCGCTCAAGTACCGTCAGCTGCACCGCCTCAAGCAGGCCTCGTCGCCGAGCATCGCGCTCGACAACGCGCCAATGAAGCCGAAGGCGGCGCCGACCGCGGCCGGCGGTGGCGGAGGAGGCTATGGCACCAGGGGTGACAGCGGCCGCTCGGACGTCGACACCGCGGTGCTCGGGCACGGGAAGACCGATGGGCCCTACACGGAGCTCGACGGGCTGACGATCACGCGCGACGCGCGGTTCCCGGTGCGCGTCACCCTGCAGTTCTACCAGGCGACCTCGAATGGCATCGTCTCGCGCGCCGACGTCAAGGCGATGGCCGCGCAGATCAAGAAGGTCTACGGCAAGGGTGACTACGTCGGCTCGCTCGTCGTGCCCTCGGGCGTCGATCGCCGTCGCCCGACCAACTGGGACGGCGTGCGCTCCGCGTTCGACGTCAGCTGGCGGGACTTCCCCGGCCTCGTCGAGCGGCTCGCCACCATCGGCGTCCAGCCCACGCCGCGCGTGACGATCGGCGTGCAGTGAGTGTAGCGTCGGCGAATGGCGACGTGCAGCTCGTGCAACAAGTCACTCGCGACCGCTGACGTCCTCTACACCGAGGACGCGCAGCCCGTGTGCGTCGGCTGCTCGGCGCAGCGCGAGATCAAGCGCGACGAGAAGAACGCCGCGCGCAACATCAAGATGGCCGGCGTGACCTGCCTCGTCGCCGGCCTCGTCGGCTTCGCGGCCTTCTACATCAACTACGGCCTGTTCTTCTATCCTGCCGCGATCGTCTCGGTCGCCTCCGGCCTCTACGCCGGACAAGCGATGCTGACGAGCGATCGCTTCACGGCGCACATGACCTCCGCCGACAAGACCATCACCATGGTGTGCGCGATCGGCGGCCTCGCGATCGCTGCCTTCGAGACCCTCGTCCTCGGCGGTTATATCGACTGGCGCCCGCGGGTCTAAGCAAAGAACCTCGGTCCGATCCACTGCTTCCACTCCGATCACCCACCTCGGCTTCGTCTTCATCCGACGCCGGTAGTTCTCGAAGCGGTGACCAGCCTCGTCACCCTTGAACCGCCGCCACTCCTGGTTCATCTCGGCGATCGCGGCCATACCTGAACCGTAGCGACCGCCGCGGCAGTGACAACCCGTGTGGCTCGAACCTCTCGCTCGCGGTGTGCGCGCGAGCGCAGCGCACGGTCAGGCTGCGGCAATCCTGTGCGCGACGTCTGAGAGTCCGCCTCAGCGGAGGTCGAGATCGACGGTCGTCGTCTGCTCGACGCCGGAACGATTCGTCAGCGCCACGGGCTCGGCCTCCTCGAGCGCCATCGGAAAGTTGCAGCCCGTATCGAGCGGCTGCTCGACGCCGTCGATCACGAGCTTCGCGATGCTTCCCTTCGCATCGACGGTGACGGTCGCCTTCGCCTTCCGTGGCATCGGCGTTTTCATGACTGGGAGGTCCTCGCAGAACTGCTTCAACGTCAGAGCCGCATCGCTATCCCACAGCGCTACAAGCTCCTTCGCCGCGACGGCCGGCTCGAATGCCAGGTCCGCTAGCGTCAGCGGCGTGCGAGTCACCGTCACGGTGAACGGCCGCTTGCACTCCTGCGGAGGATCGTCCGCGACGTCCAACTCGACGTAGTTCCCGGCCGCGGTCACCTTCTCGCCCGCAACTCCGAGCGTGTACGTCAGCTCGCTCGTGAAGGAGCGGTGGCTGAAGAACTCCACGACCTCGATCGAGCAGCCGCCGCCGCTCGGCTTGGTCTTGACCTGGAGATCCTGCGGACCACTCACGCGACGCGCGGCGTAGCCCGCTTTCTCACGCACCACGAGGAACGTCCGGTCGACGATGATGTCCGGCATCGCGCAAGCCCCCTTGCCCTTGCCCCACTTGCCAAGCTTCACCGTCCACGTGCCGACAC
>JACCTC010000301.1 GCA_013812655.1 Deltaproteobacteria bacterium
GCCGGGTGCCGTGGCCATCGGCCCCGACGTGCTCGTCGCCGCCGCACCATGGGCGGCGTACGCGGTGGCGCCGGGTGTGCTCGCGACGAACTGGGTCTCGACGGGCGCGGCGAACGGCGTGGGCGTCGCGATGCGCGCCGGGTCGGTCGCCGCGATCACCGGCTGGGTGTTCGCACGCGCGAGCGCCGACGCGAAGTCCGCAGCGCTCGGGCGCTGGTCGGGCTCGATCGCGACGGCCCGATCGATCACCTCGGCGACCTGCGGTGACATCGCCGGCACGAGCTCGGCGATCGGCGGCACCGGACCGAGCAACGCGCCGCTCGTCCCCTCGGCGCGGGGCCAGCGTCCCGAGATCGCCTGGTAGAGCGTGGCGCCAAGCCCGTAGATGTCACCGGCGGGCCCGAGCTGGCCGCGCAGTAGCGCTTCGGGGGGCGCGTACGCCGGCGAGCCGACGAACTGACCGGTCATCGTCAGCGACGAGTCGGGCACGTGCGCGACGCCGAAGTCGGCGAGCTTCCACGTCCCCTCGCCGGCGATCAGGATGTTCGCGGGCTTGACGTCACGATGTACGACGCCCGCGGCATGCGCCGCTGCGAGTGCATTGGCGATCTGGATGCCGAGCGCGCGAAGCTCGCGCTCGCTGAGCGAACGCTCGGCGAGCCGCTCCTTGAGCGACGGGCCGCTCACGCGCTCCATCACGAGGTACGGCGGGTTGGCGGCGAGATCGATATCGAAGACCTGGACGACGTGCGGATGCGTGAACGACGCGATCGCGCGCGCCTCCTGCTTGAAGCGTTCGTCGAGCATGCGCGCCGCGAGACCCGATGCGCCGCCGTGCAGCGTCTTGATCGCAACTTCACGGCCGAGCACTTCGTCGACCGCCGCGTGGACCTCGCCCATCGCGCCACGACCGAGGGTCCCGGTGACTCGATAGCGACCAAAGGTTTGCGGCGCAACCACGTCGACATCGTAGCGCGCAGCACGCCGAAGCCCGGGGCGACCGCACGTGAATCGGGTAGCGCCCCTGCGAGGAGTCGGGTACGGTCCGCGCAGGCGACATCAACTACATCCACGGGGGAGCTTCCGCGCCGGAGGCTGAGAGGTGCAAACGCACGACCCCAGAACCTGACCCGGGTAATGCCGGCGTAGGGAGGCAGGCTTCCATGAGCGACAAGAGCGCCAACGGCAACGGTAACGGCAACGGCAAGCGTCCACTTCCCCAGGTGTCGGCAGTGGATCCCGTCGCGAACCTCCCCGCGATCGAGGGGTTCCCGGCGTCGGAGAAGGTCTACGTCGAGGCCGATGGGCTCGCCGTCCCGGTGCGCCGCATCCACCTCACCGGCGGCGAGCCGGCGTTCGACGTCTACGACACCTCGGGTCCGCAGGGCGTCGACCCACATCACGGTCTGCCGAAGCTGCGCAAGCCGTGGATCGAAGCGCGGCTACGTGACGGCGACTCTGGCAATCGCTCGCAGATGCACTACGCGCGGCGCGGCATCATCACCCCCGAGATGAAGTTCGTCGCGATCCGCGAGCAGTGCGCGCCCGAATTCGTGCGTGACGAGATCGCACGCGGCCGCGCGATCCTGCCGGCGAACATCAACCACCCCGAGTCCGAGCCGATGATCATCGGCCGCAACTTCCTCGTGAAGATCAACGCGAACATCGGCAACTCTGCCGTGTCGTCGACGATCGGCGAGGAAGTCGACAAGCTGCGGTGGTCGGTCAAGTGGGGCGCCGACACCGTCATGGACCTGTCGACGGGCGAGAACATCCACGAGACCCGCGAGTGGATCATCCGCAACTCGCCGGTGCCGATCGGCACGGTGCCGATCTACCAGTGCCTCGAGAAGGTCAAGGGTGACCCCGAGAAGCTGACGATCGATCTGTTCCTCGAGACGCTGATCGAGCAGGCGGAGCAGGGCGTCGATTACTTCACGATCCACGCCGGCGTGCGCCTCGCATACATCCCGTACACCGCGAACCGCGTCACCGGCATCGTGTCGCGCGGCGGCTCGATCATGGCGAAGTGGTGCCTCTCGCACCACAAGGAGAACTTCCTCTACACCGACTTCGAGCGGATCTGCGAGGTCATGAAGAAGTACGACGTCGCGTTCTCGCTCGGCGACGGCCTGCGCCCGGGCTCGACGGCGGACGCGAACGATCGCGCGCAGCTCGCGGAGCTCGACACGCTCGGCGAGCTGACCGACATCGCGTGGAAGCACGACGTGCAGACGATGATCGAGGGCCCCGGCCACGTCGCGATGCACAAGATCAAGGAGAACGTCGACCTCCAGATGCGGATCTGCAAGGAGGCGCCGTTCTACACGCTCGGGCCGCTCGTGACCGACATCGCACCGGGCTACGACCACATCACGAGCGCGATCGGCGCCGCGATGATCGGGTGGTTCGGCACCGCGATGCTCTGCTACGTCACGCCGAAGGAGCACCTCGGGCTCCCCGATCGCGACGACGTCAAGGACGGCGTGATCGCCTACAAGATCGCGGCGCACGCGGCCGATCTCGCGAAGGGCCATCCCGGCGCGCAGAAGCGGGACGACGCGCTCAGCAAGGCGCGCTTCGAGTTCCGCTGGCAGGACCAGTTCCACCTGTCGCTCGATCCCGATACCGCGAAGGACTTTCACGACGAGACGCTCCCGGCGCCGGCCGCGAAGGGCGCGCACTTCTGCTCGATGTGCGGTCCGAAGTTCTGCTCGATGAAGATCACCGGCGAGGTTCGCGAGATGGTCGCGAAGCAGGAGCTCGAGGCCGGGCTCGCGGCGAAGGCCCAGGAGTTCAAGGACTCGGGCGGCAAGCTGTACGCGGGCAGCGACGACCACGATCACTGAGCGCGGTCAGAAGCCTGCGCGCGAAACGCGTCGCGCGGGCAGGCGCTATCTGCAACGAAGTTCGTTCCGTGATCCGATAGCAACCTCCCGACATCACAGTCAATTTCTGATGTCGTGCACGATCGTGCGCGACCTGTACGTAAAAACCCTGTGTGATTATGCACTTGGGTTTGTACAATCCACGGGTTACAGCCAAGTAGCCACCGTGACTGTCTCGTCCAAGCGCACCCTCAAAGTCGAAAAGCTCGCGCGGATCTACGACCTCGAGATCGCGCCGGTGTGGGGGACTCGTTTCGGCAAGATGCTGCTGCGTAACCTCGCGGTCCCGCAGAAGGGGCAGGTGCTCGACATCTCGTGCGGCACCGGCTACCCGACGATCGAGATCCTGCGGCGGATGTCCGAGGGCAGCCGGCTGATCGCGATCGACGCGTCGAGCGCGATGCTCGATGTCGCGCGCCGCAAGGTCGCGGACCTCGGCCCGCTCGGCAAGAAGGGCGTGTTCTTCCGCACCGAGAGCCCGGTGCCGAAGCTGTCGTTCGCCGACGACGTCTATGACCTCGTGGTCTGCAACCTCGGGCTCTCCGAGATGCCGAGCCTCGAGATCGCGGTCCGTGACTTCGCGCGGGTCACCAAGCTCGGTGGCGAGGTCCGCTGCACGCTACCGCTCGCCGGCACGTTCCAGGAGTTCCACGACATCTATCGCGAGGTGTTGATCAAGCACGACAAGCACGAGGCCCTCGACCGCCTCGAGCGTCATATCGCGCGCTATCCGACGATGGATCACGTCGAGCGCTGCATGAAGACGGCGAACCTCTCCGGTGGCATCGAGTACGAGGAGTACTCGCTGCTGTTCAAGAGCTCGCGCGAATTCTTCTTCGCGCCGGTGATCGAGTACGGCCCGCTGCAGGAGTGGAAGGACATCGCCGGCGGCGGCCAGGAGATGCAGGACGTGTTCTGGTACATCAAGGAGGCGATCGACGCCTACTTCGCTGGCCGGCCGTTCCAGGTCACGATCAAGGCCGGCTGCATCATCGGCAAGAAGCACGAGCCGCGCGCCGCGCAGCCGCTTGCCTCGACGCCGCTCGACGATCTCGAGAGCGCGAGCGACAGCAGCGCATTCGACGACATCGACACCGGGTTGCCGCTGCCGCCGCGCAAGATGGCCGCCGGCTCGGTACGAGTCGCCGATCCCGATGACCTCGACGTCATCGAGGTCGCCGACGACAGCGAATTCGCGATGGACGAGTCATCGCCCGTCGAGCAGGACCTCGACGCGTTCATCGATGGCAAGAAGCGGCCGTCGCACCTCGACTTCGACGACTGAGCCGACTGACGCTTGCGCACGACCGGGTTGCTGGGGATCCTCGGCCAACCATGGGTGGTGATCCGCGACAGGACTACCTCGCGCTCGTCGACACGTTGAGCGAGCACGATCGCCGGTACTACGTCGACGCGAACCCCACGATCAGCGACGTCGAGTACGACAAGCTCGCGAAGCGGCTGGTGCAGCTCGAGCAGGAGCACCCCGACTGGATCGTCGCGTGGTCGCCGAGCCGCCGCGTCGGCCATGCACCGGTGTCGGAGTTTCCGAAGGTCACCCGGCCGGTCGCGATGCTGTCGCTCGACAACAGCTACGACGAGGCCGATCTCAAGGCGTTCTACGATCGCTGCGTCAAGAGCCTCGACGGCGACGTGCCGGTGTTTGCGATCGAGCCCAAGATCGATGGCTTCGGGATCGAGCTCAGCTACAAGGCAGGCCTGCTGACGCTCGGTGCGACGCGTGGTGACGGCCGCATCGGCGAGGATGTCACCGCGAACGTCAAGATGGTGAAGGGTGTCGCGTTGCGCTTGCGCGAGCCGGTGGACATCGTCGTGCGCGGCGAGATCTACATGACGAAGGCCGAGTTCGAGCTGATCAACAAGGCGCGTGCGGAGGCAGGCGAGGAGCTGTTCAAGAACCCACGCAACACCGCGGCCGGCTCGATCAAGCAGCAGGACCCGCGCGAGGTCGCGAAGCGGCCGATGTGGACGATCCTCTACGAGGTCGTCGACGGCGAGCGCTACGCGTCGGGCCACCTCGCCTCGCTCACGTTCCTGCGCAAGCTCGGGTTGCCAACGAGCACGCACAACACGTCGGCGTCGTCGTGGGACGAGCTGATCGCATGCGTGCACTCGTGGCAGGACCGGCGCGACGGGCTGCCGTACGAGCTCGACGGGCTCGTGATCAAGGTCGATGACTTCGCGCAGCGCACTGCCCTCGGCACGACCGCGAAGTTTCCGCGCTGGGCGATCGCGTTCAAGTTCCCGGCGCGCCAGGTCACGACGACGCTCCACGATCTCGAGATCAACGTCGGCCGCACCGGCACGGTGACGCCCGTCGCACTGCTCGAGCCGGTCGATGTCTCGGGGACGACGGTGGCGCGCGCGTCGGTGCACAACTGGGATCAGGTCGCGCGGCTCGGGCTCCGCAAGGGCGACCGTGTGCTGATCCAGAAGGCCGGCGAGATCATCCCGGAGATTCTCGGCGTGACCGAGGCGGGACCAGGTGAGCCGTTTGCGCCGCCGACCGAGTGCCCGTTCTGCCACAGCGCGCTCGAGCGCGAGGAGGGCAGGGTCGCGCTCCTGTGCCCGAACCGGATCGGCTGCCCGGCGCAGATCCTCGGCGCGATCGAGTTCTTCGCGTCGCGGCACCAGCTCAACATCGACGGCCTCGGCGAGAAGGTCGTGGTCCAGCTTGTCGAGGCGGGGCTCGTCAAGGATGTCGCCGATCTGTTCGACCTCACCGTCGATCAGCTGCTCTCGCTCGAGCGGTTCGGCAAGATCTCGGCGCAGAACCTGGTCAAGGCGATCGCGACGGCGCGCGAGAGTGCGACGTTCTCGCGGCTGCTGTCGGCGCTCGGCATCTCCAACGTCGGCACCGTGCTCGCGAAGCCGATCGCACGGCGCTACGGCACGCTGTCCGCGCTGCGTGCGGCGATCGTGGCGAAGTCGACCGAGGACGTGGTGACCGAGCTCACCGAGATCGAGGGCATCGGCGAGGTCGTCGCGCGTCACATCGATCGGTTCCTGCGCGACGAGCACGTCATCGCGGTCCTCGACAAGCTCGCCACACATGGCTTCGATCCCGCCGAGCCAGTCGTGGCGACCGCGGACGGGCCGCTCGTCGGCAAGACGTTCGTGGTGACCGGCACCCTCACCGCCGCACGCGCCGATGTCCAGAAGCGGATCGAGGCGGCAGGTGGCAAGGTCGCCGGCTCGGTCAGCAAGAAGACGACGTATCTGGTGGCGGGTGCCGACACCGGCAAGACGAAGCTCGATGCGGCGCAGAAGTTCGGCGTCACCGTCATCGACGAGACCGAGCTCCAGAAGCTGCTGGGAGGTACCGCGTGAAGACCATCGCGATCGTTCTCGTGCTTGTTGGGCTGCTTGCCGGAGCGGGCTGCATCCTGCCGGTCTCCACGGGCGCGCCGCTGCCGCCGACGACGGTCGGCAAGGGCCGGTTCGGCATGTCGATGAGCGGTGAGGCGCCGACGCTGAATCTCCTCTCGGACGGCGAAGGCTTCGAGGAGATCCGCAACACGGCAAGCGAGGCGCCGGCTGCGGGCGGCTCGATCACGATCGCCTACGGGATCGGCGACACCACCGACATCGAGGTCGCTGGCGAGGGCGCGCTGTACTTCTTCTTCTTGCCGCTGCCGACCGGCGCGTCGATCGGGCTACGCCAGCATCTCGCGTCGACCGACCTCGTCGAGATCGGCGTCGCCGCGCGGTTCGGCGGCGTCTCGGCCGGGGTGTCGTCGGACAACGAGGATGGCTCGAGGGACGAGGACAGCGCGTCGGCGACGTACGGCGCGATCCAGGGCATCGTCCAGCTGCGCCAGGGGTGGCTGCGCCCGATGGTCGCGCTCAACATCATGCCGTTCAAGATCCGCCGCACGCAGTCCGAGCAGCCCGAGCTGAACTTTAAGGGCCTCGCGTCGTCGGTGACATTCGGGCTGATGCTCGTCGGTGACAACGTGCAGTTCGGGCCCTACTTCACGGCGACGAACTTCCAGAGCGACGAGTTCGACGGCGGCTGGTTCCCCTCGGGCGGTTTGATGATCGCGCTGCGGCCCGACCGCAACGTCCGCAAGCCGCCACCGCAGGCGCCGCCGCTGTACGCGCCGCCGGCACCGTACGCGCCCCCCGCACCCTATCCGGCGCCCGGACAGCCACCCGCGCCGACACCCTATCCGGGTCCGCCGGCCCCGTCACCGTATCCGCAGGTGCCGCCTGGCCCGGCGCCGGGCCAACAGCCGCCGCCCGCGCCGACACCATATCCGCCCACGCCGCCGCCGGGGTAATTGACCGTAGGAGCGAGGCCGTCCGGCCGGGCGATCGCGAAGGTCGTAATTGCTCAACTGCCGATCTGCGCGTGCGCGATCGTCGAGATGCCGATCGGCTTGCCGTTCGGATCGGCGAGCCGCGCGTACATCACCATCACGGTGACCGCCGTGCCGTTACCTCGACGACGCCGGGTCGCGAGCACGACTGCCTCGCCGGCGAGTGCACGCACGACTGCCTCGCGGTGCTCGGCGAGCCGATCGAACGGCACCAGCTCGAGGTGACTGCGGCCGACCGCGTCGCCCGACGTCAGTCCGTACAGCTGCTCGGCCGCACGGTTCCACGACAGGATCGTGCCGTCGATCGCGGTCGACAAGATCGCCTGGCTCGACGCCTCGACGACCGAGACAACCCGCTGCCGGGCCTGCTCGACCGCCGCGGCGTCCTCGAGCGCGCGCTCGAGCTCCGCAAGTCGACAGCGTAGCTCTGTGTTCTCGCGGCGAAGCGCGTCGAGAGAAGACATCCCGCTGAACCTACGTGATCAGCGGGCGCTCGCCAACGGGTCTACTTCGTGGTCTTCGGCACGGGTGTCGCGGTCCCGGACGAAGTCTTCGTAGGCGTCGACATCCCGCTGGGGCCGCGGTGACCCGACTCGAGCAGCGTCTCGAGATCGGTGTCGGTCACGAGCGTGATCGCACGCTGGCGCCTCGGCGCTCGCGCGATGCGTGCCCGCGCGCTCGTCAGCTCGCGGAGACTGCGCGGATCGCGGTCAGCACGGTCGCGGGATCGGGAAACCGTCCCCAGGTCTTCTCGGCGACCTTGGTGTCGCCGACCCAGACCGTGAACTCACCCGACTTGCCGACCACGAGCTCGGCGTCGACGCCGAGCTGCTGCTTCACCTGGGCCGCCACACGGGCAGCTCGTGGGCGATAGCCTCAAGAGTTGCAGTAGCGGATCGTGACCTTCATGCACGGAAGGCTAGCACGCCGGTACACGAGAGCCCCAGGTAAGCCATGGCGCACCGAGACCTTACGCGAGCACGCGGCTTGCAGCCTTCTGTCCCATGCGCGATCAACATGACGACATGAGGGACGACAAGCGGCATGGCACCCAGCAGACGGTCGGCCAGGTGTCGGAGAAGCAGGACAAGAAGAAGCGTGAGCGCTACGACACCCTCACGGACGAGAACCCGTTGATCTGTCGCGGAACGGACTGATTAGCGAGGTGGCGGTGACGCCGCAGGTGGGTCCTTGGCCGCCCACTCGTTTCGGTAGGAGATCCCGAAGGTGACCGCGAGGTCACCGTGTTTCGTTCCAGCGACGATCAGGCCCTCGTACGTCGCATCAGCCTGGACACGCGCCGAGAATCCCTTCGCGATCGGCGCATCGATCGCACCGAAGAACAGCACGCGGTAGTCGTCACGAGGATCGCTGAACGAGGGGATGACGATCAGGTCGTGCGTCAGTGCGAGCTTGCCGCCACCGAGCCTGTAACGGCCGTACAGCCGGACGCTCCAGCGCAGCGTGTAGCGGCGGCCATCGAGCTCGATGGGCTCCGTCCCGTCCGGGTTCTCGAGCCGGCGCAGCTTGAAGTCAGCGACCTCGCCGAGGATGCCGACCGAGCTCAGCAGTGACGTGGTCTTGTCGCGATAGAGGTTCACGCCCGCGCCGCCGCCGAGCAGGTTCCGGTAGTCGATCTTGCGCCGCAGGCTGCGGTCGTACGCGTCGACGAGGTAGAGGAACAGCGGGCCGCCCTCGAGCTGGCGGAACACGCCGGTGCGCACGTAGATCTCGTTGTCGGTGGTGATCTTGCCCGCCGGCGTGCCGACGCGGCCGTAGAGCCAGTACGGCTGGATGTAGAGGCCCCACGGTCCGGTCCAGCCCTGCAGGATGCCGCGCGCCGCGATCATCTCGCGATCGACGAAGCCACGCGCGAGGTTGCCGGCGAGCGCGGCGTCGAGCGCGATCCGCGGGCTCGGGTCGTCGCCGGGTGCTGGCCCGCCGGCGCGGGGTGACTGCGCGGCCGCCGAGCCCGTCCCAGCCAGCCAGAACACGATGACGATGCAGGTCGCGAGTCGCTCCACGTGGTCCCCCGACGTGGATGCTACCGCTACCCCGACTCGGGCCGCCTAACGAAACCGAAGTGCCTGCGACCGCATGCGGCGGATCAGCCCGTCGTAGCTGTAAGGCGCCCCCGCCAAGGGAGCCATATCGGACTTGTTCACGAAGTAATAGCCGAGGCCTCGCTGCTGCCTGAGCCGCTTGCTGCCGTGCCGGATCGCGTTGACCTGGCGGGTGATCGACGCGAGATCCCCGGAGGGCTTGTCGAGGTAGCGGTACTGCGGAAACGTCGAGTGCATCGAGGTGCCGATCACCGAGATCGCGCGTGTGTTGATGCCGCCGCCATCCTTCATGCCGCGCACCGCGATCGCGAGCCGATCCGCCGCGCGGCGATATGTCGGCGGCGCCGCGCCCGCCTGGACCTGCGCGGTGTGCAGGTAGATCTCGAGGGCGATGGTGCGTGCGTGGCGCTTGAAGGCACGCAGCAGGTAGCGCCGTGCGCGCATGTCCTCGAAGCCACCCGGGTACTGCGTGAGATCGATGCTGATGTACGGGATCACCGTGCGCGGCGGCAACCGCAGCAGCACCTTGCGCAGCCGGCGATTTGCGGTCGCGCCGTCGCGCCACTCGGGTGCAGCGGTGATCTCGTCGATCACGATGTAGTCGTAGCCGGACTGCAGCTTCTTGCGCAGATATGCGGCGGTGCGCTCGACGCCATTCGTGCGCAGCAATAGATCGCGCAGCTTCCAGCCGTGGCGATCGACGACGAACGCGGTGCGGCCACCGGCGGCGTGGGCTGCAGCGGTGCGCATCGAGCCACGCGGCCCGCTCTCGCGCTTCTCGCCGACGACGACCTCGCCGGGGCAGCCGCGCAGGAACCGCAGGGTCTCCACGGCACCGGGGCTCGCGTACAGCAACACGAGCGGCGAGCGCTTCGTCACCTGACATGGCGCGGGTGCGGCGAGCTCGTCGGGCGCGCTGCCATCGGGGACATCGGGCGCGACGTCGGCGATTGGCGCGTCGCCCATGCCGGGCGGCCAGACGTATCCGAGCCGGGCGGTGATCGCGTGGCCGTCGGCGACCAGCGCGTCGGTCGATTCGGTGCTGGTCTCGTAGCTGACGGTTCCGTCCGGTGCCTGCAGCTCGACGAGCTCTGCCGTGCCGTCGCCGGGTTCGCTACGCGCCCAGCCAAGCAGCTCGTCGCCACCGTCGATCGCGAGGCGATCGCCCATCGCGGTGGCGACGCGGAACACCGCTCGATCGGTGCGCTCGCGCGAGAGCCCGAGCTGCGCGACGGGTTGCTGCGCGCCGGGTGCGAGCACCTGGTGCGCGAGCAAGAACTGCTCTCCGCTCGCGAGCGCTGCCGCGTAGACATCGACATGCAATGAGGTGTCACCCGTCGGTCCGGCCTCGACGGCCGCGTCCCAGCCGTCGGCATCGAGCGAGCAGGCAACGACGCCCAGCGCGAGCACCTTCACGAGCGCGCGTCGGCGTCGCGCGACGACCACGACGCCGAGCGCGGCGATCACGAGCGCGAGGCCGGGCACCCGCCCTGTCGCGCAGCCGCCGGTCGCCGCCGCGGTCGTCGCGCCGGGATCCCCGATGCACGCCCCCTCGACGTTGGTCGCGCCGTCCGCACACGCGACGTCGCTCGCGGCGGCGTCCCAGATCACGTTGTCGGGCACGACCGGCGCGGCTTCCTCGGCTGCCGCGACCGTTGCCTCGTCATCGGGTGTCTCCGGGAGGCATCCAGCGTCGGGCTGTGCGCACTCGTCGACGGTCCAATCGATCTCGTCCTCGGCGCGTGCTTTGGAGGCAGGCACGACGAGGACGGAGCCGACGATCACGAGCGCGAGCAGGCGAAGCATGCCGGCGCCTTCTGCGCCTCACGTGCCACCACGGACGGCGACTGGCGTCGGGACGGAGGTAGACATCCTGCAGGCTTGGCGTCCTGCCATCGCGTGCTGCACACGGCCGTGTGCGCGTCGCAGTCCGCGGTAGTGGGAGCCGAGGCTGCCTCGGTTTCGCCGACCGAACGCGTGCCGGGTGGCTGGCTGCGTGGAATGGTCCAGGGACCGCATGTTGTGGTTCGCGCACGCGCTGACGCTGTCCCGCATCCCGATCGCGATCGGGCTGCTGTACGCGTATGGCGACGCACGCTGGGCGGTCGCGCTGATCTTGCTCGCCGCGCTCACCGACACGCTCGACGGCAACCTCGCGCGCGCGCTGCAGCGTCGCGGTCACACCACGCCGGCGATCGGCGGCTGGCTCGATCCGCTGATGGACAAGATCTTCGTCGTCATCGTGCTTGCGGTGATCTGGATCCGCTCGGGCGACATGGCCGTGATCGCGCTGATCGGTGCGCGCGAGCTCGCGCTCGTCCCGCTGCTCGCGATCTATGTTGCTCGTCACCGCCACGATCGTACGAGCGTGCGAAACCTCAGCGCGGACAACCTCGGCAAGGCCGCGACCGTCGCCCAGTTCCTCGCGGTCGCGATCGCCGTCGGTCATCCACCGTGGGCGCTGGTCGCCGCGGCGATCACCGCGGTGCTCGGCCTCGCGGCCGTGGCGCATTACCTCGTGCGCGAGCTGCGCGCGCGGCCGCCGGCCTGAGTGTCACGCGCGCGAGATCCGGCACCGCCCGGCGGCTAGCGCTCGCCGCGACCGTCTCGTCAGCGCAGCGTCGTCGAGCTCGCGAACAGCAGCGAAGTGTAAGCTGGGAACGTGACGCCAACCGAACGCGCGCTGATCAAGGCGGTCCGCGACGAACCCGAGGACGCCGCGAGTGCGGCCGTCTACGCCGACTGGCTGGAGGAGAATGGGTTTCTCTCTCGCGCGAAGTTCATTCGCGATCCGTCGTCCGCGCACGCACTGCCTGAAGACCTCGAATGGCGCGCCATCGTTTCGCACGCACCGATCGCGACGTGCGCGAAGCCCATGTGCGCGAAGCGATGGAGCGCGATGGAGACGACCGTCGAAGATCCGCTGGTTCGCGTCTGCGGCGGTTGTATGAAACCGGTGCGGTACTGCACGAAGCTCGATGAGGTCCGCACTGCAGTTCTGCTCGATATCGAAGTCTGCGCCGACGCCGCGCTCGCCGGCGACGAAGTGCGGCGCGCGCTCGAAGTCCCACGGTACATACCGCTTCCCGCGAATCCGCCGCGACCCGGCGGGTATCGCGAGCCGCGTCAGGGCAATGTGCTGACGCGGCTGTTCGGCTTGTTCCGTCGGCGTTGAGCGACAGCCGTTTTTCCTCGACGACCATTGACGCACAAGCGCAGGCGCCAATACTCCACGACCATGAAGCTTCAGCTTGCCCTGCTCGGGGTCGCACTCACCCTGGGCATGCCGTCCGCGGATGCCAAGGGCCTCACCGTCGACGACATGCTCGCCATGCAGCGGATCTCGGATCCGAACGTCTCGCCCGACGGCAAGTGGGTGGCGTTCGCGGTGCGCGACACCGACCTCGACGCGAACCGGGGCCGCATGGATCTGTGGCTCGCGAGCGTCGACGGCGTGACCGTGCGCCGGCTGACCACGCACCCCGAGAACGACACCGATCCGCGGTGGTCGCCGGACGGCAAGTCGATCTACTTCATGTCGTCGCGCAGCGGCTCGTCACAGGTGTGGCGCATCGCGATCGCGGGCGGCGAGGCCGAGCAGGTCACGAAGCTGCCGCTCGACCTCAACGGCTTCGAGCTGTTTCCCGACGGCAAGCGGCTCGTCGTCCCGATCGACGTGTGGCCCGATGCGAAGACGCTCGCGGAGACCGTCAAGCGCGACGAGGCGAAGGAGAAGTCGAAGAGCAAGGCGCGCGTCTACGACCAGCTGCTGTTCCGGCACTGGGATCAGTGGGAGGACGGCAAGTACTCGCACGTGTTCGTGTGGACGCCGCCCGAGCTCGGGGGCAAGGCCGACGACGCCAGGGACCTGACGCCCGGCCAGACGACCGATTCGCCGACGCATCCGTTCGGCGGCATGGAGGAGATCGCGATCTCGCCCGACGGCAAGACCGTCGCGTTCGTCGCCCGCCAGGGTGGCCGCGAGACCGCGTGGCAGACCAACACCGATGTCTTCCTCGTGCCCGCCGCGGGCGGCGCGAAGCCGGTCGCGCTCACTGCCGCGAACAAGGCCTACGACTTCGAGCCGACGTTCTCGCCCGATGGTCGCTCGCTCGCGGTGCGCCGGATGGTGCGCGCGGGCTTCGAGGCAGATCGCGAGCGCATCGCGGTCTACGATCTCGCATCGCGCAAGGAGCGGATCGTCACGGAGGCCTGGGACCGCTCGGCGAGCTCGCTCACGTGGAGCGCCGATGGCAAGACGATCTACACGTCGGCCGACAACGTCGGCAACCACTCGCTGTTCGCGGTCGACGTCGCGAGTGGCCAGGCGAAGGTGATCGTCGACAAGGGCACGAACGCGTCACCGCGCCTCGCCGGCGATCGGCTCGTGTTCGCGCGCGACACGCTCAAGAGCCCGGTCGAGCTCTACAGCGTCAAGCCCGATGGCAGCGACCTCCGCCCGGTCACCCGGTTCAACGAGGCGCGCGTCAAGCGCATCACGTGGGGCGACTACGAGCAGTTCTCGTTCAAGGGCGCGAAGGGCGACACCGTCTACGGCTACGCGATGAAGCCCGCTGGCTTCAAGGGTGGCAAGGCACCCGTCGCGATGCTGATCCACGGTGGCCCGCAGGGCAGCTTCGGCGATCACTGGCACTATCGCTGGAACCCGCAGGCCTACGCCGGCCGCGGCTACGGCGTGGTGTTCATCGACTTCCACGGCTCGACCGGCTACGGCCAGGCGTTCACCGACGCGATCCGCGGCGACTGGGGCGGCGCACCCTACGAGGACCTGATGCTCGGCCTCGACGCCGCGCTCGCGAAGTTCCCGTGGCTCGACAAGACGCGGATGGCTGCGCTCGGCGCGTCCTACGGCGGCTACATGATCAACTGGCTGCACGGCAAGACCGATCGCTTCAAGGCGCTGGTCTGTCACGACGGCAACCTCGACGAGCGGATGGCGTACTTCGACACCGAGGAGCTGTGGTTCCCGGAGTGGGAGCACGGCGGCCCGCCGTGGGAGAACCCCGCGGGTTACACCAAGCACAACCCGATCGACTTCGTGAAGAACTGGAAGACTCCGACGCTCGTGATCCACGGCGCCCTCGACTTCCGCGTCGTCGACACCCAGGGCATGTCGACGTTCACCGCGCTCCAGCGCAAGGGCGTCCCGAGCCGGTTCCTGCACTTCCCCGACGAGAACCACTGGATTCTCAAGCCGCAGAACTCGAAGGTGTGGCACGACGAGGTCCTTGGCTGGCTCGATCGCTGGACGAAGCGCTGACCCCGATCACGAAGCGACGGTCAGCGACACGACGGCGCGGCGCAGTACAGATCGACGGCATCGAGGCCCGAGCCGATCCACGTCCCGAGCTGAGCGACGACTTGGCCGGCCGCGCAGCGCGACTCCTTCGGGTTGACCGGGTCGATGAGCGAACCGACGACCCTGCGCACCTCCGAGGTGCCGGGCGCGCCATCGCTGCCGAGCTGGCTGCACACGATGCTGACGTCGATGAAGCGATTCTGATTGGTCCCGGTGTGAGCACGTACGCCCGACACGACCCAGCCCGGTTTGCACTCGGTCACCGCGGTCGAGGTCGACGGTGACCACGAGTTCGCACCCGAGCCATTGACCTCACGCATCCGGATCGGACCGACCACGGGTGTGCCGTCGGCGCCGATCGTGACGTTCGCGCAGGCGATCTCGAGGCCGTGGGCCGAGCGGCCACCGTTCAACGTCGTCTGGTTGCTCATGCGCACGGCAACCCCGACGATCCGCTCGTCGCTGATGTCCTCGCACGCGAGCGGCGGTCCCTTGCCTCCGCCGGTGCCGCCGACGTGCCCGCGGAACACGCCCGCGATGTTCGAGATCGCGCTCTTGCACGACCCGTCGCCGCCATCCGGCGGTGCGGCGTCTTGACGGGTCCCGGCATCCGGGCCCTGCTCGACGCCTTCCTCCGCGGCGGCACAGCTCGCCACGGCGATGACGGCAAAGGGGATCCAACGCACGGCGGTCCCACGCCGTCTTGCAAGCCGCTCACCACCTGTCAGCGCCTGTCATGTCGCGGATCTGCGCAGACTTGGCTCATTCACTCAGGGGTCTCGAACCCCAGGTGCGCACCATCGGTCGCCGTCGTGCGTTCTGCAACGCCGCGGCAAAACGCATCGTTGCCGTTTAGCGGTCGAAGTCTCCGCAGGCTTCCGGCTGATAGTGGAGGATCGGCGCGCTAGCTTGCGCAGATGCGCCGCTATGCCGCTGTCTTGCTCGATGTCGATGGCACGCTCGTCGACAGCAACGATGCCCATGCGCATGCGTGGGCCGAGACGTTCGCCGAGCTCGACCACGCGGTCGACTACTCGCGGCTGCGGCGGATGATCGGGCTCGGTGGCGATCGGATGATCGAGAGCGTCGTCGGCCACCTCGACCTCGGTCACAAGAAGCTCGAGAAGATCGGCAAGCGGCGCACGGAGATCTTCCGGGAGAACTGGTTGTCGAAGGTGCGGCCGCTCGTGGGAGCGCGGGCGCTGGTGCTGCGGCTGCGTGCGGAGGGCTACCAGTACGCGATCGCGAGCGCGGCGCGTGCGGACGAGCTGGTGCCACTCCTCGAGCTCGCGGACATCGCGGACCTCTGCGAGCGGCAGACCACGTCATCGGATGTCCCGGCGAGCAAGCCCGATCCGGCGGCGATCGAGGCGGCGCTAAACTGCGTCTCGGTCGACCGCACGCGCGTCGTCATGATCGGCGATACGCCGTACGACATCGAGGCGTGCAGCGGCGCGAACGTCGACATCATTGCCGTCACGTCGGGCGGCTGGTCCCACGACAGCCTCGCCGGTGCGGTCGCCGTGTTCGCCGGGCCCGCCGACCTGCTCGCACGCTGGTCGGCGAGTCCGCTGGCGTAGCGTCTACGTCGCCGGGCCGCGACGAGGGAGCATCGTCTTGAGCGTCGACTCGCGGATCCGCTCCGCAGGTGCCTCGGCCGGCTGATCACCCATCGGCTCGGAGATCTCGGCGAGGTCGGTGGCAGCGGGTCCGTTGAGCACGCGGCCGTAGGCGTCGAACCGCGAGCCGTGGCACGGGCAGTCCCAGGTCTTCTCGCCGCTGTTCCAGTGGACGACGCCGCGCAGGTGCGTGCACGTCGCCGAGCGCTCGTGGATCGCGCCGGCCTCGTCACGATACGTCGCGATCATGTGGAGGCCGCGGCGGACGACGGCGCCTTCGCCGTGGCGGATGTCGTCGACGGAGGACACGTCGCCGCCGCGCACCCAGTCGGTGTACGGCGCCGCCGACTTCACGGCCTCGGCGACGAACGTCCCGATCGCCTTCAGGTGCGTGCGCTTGGGGTCGTAGATCTTGGCCCACCGGTGATCGCTGCCGGCGATCAGGTCGGGAATCATGAGGCCGGCGATCGTGCCGTGCGTGAGTCCGTTGCCGGAGTCGCCGGTGCACACGAAGACGTGATCGAGATCGGGGCTCTTGCCGATGTGCGCGTTGCCATCGGAGGGCTCGATGACCTGCCCGGACCACCGCGCGACGATGCTGCCCGCGATCGGGAACCACTTGCGCGTCCACGCCTCGAGCTCGGCCCACGCCTTGGTCGGATCGCCCTGACCGGTACGGTGGTCGTTGCCGCCGACGATCAGGATCTCGCGGCCTTCGTCACCCTTCGCGACGCGGATGTAGTGATAGATGTCCGCGGTGTCCCAGTAGAGGCCGTGCGGCACCGCGCCGGCGGCCATGTCGAACGCGACGATATACGTCCGATACGCGGCCTGGCGGATCGTCAGCTTGAGCGGGCTGGTGAACGCCCCGTTGGTGCAGTCGACCGCGGTGCGGCAGAGCAGCGTGCGACCGCCGGTCAGCTTCACGGTGAGCGGCTCGCCCGGCTCGATCGCCTCGACGTGGACGCCGGTATGAATCGACCCGCCGCGCTCGACGATCGCCTCGGCCAGCCCGCGCAGGTACTTCAGCGGATGAAACTCGGCCTGGCGACCGAACCTGAGCGCGGGTCCGGTATCGAACGGGAGCGGTGCGATGGCGACCTTGTCGACCGAGAGGCCGGCGCGCTTGGCAGCCGCGAGCTCCTTGTCGAGGATGCGATCGTCGGTCTCGCCGGGCGGGGCGTACAGGTAGCCATCGACCCGCTGGAAGTCGCAATCGATGTCGAGCTCGCGCGCGGTCTGCTCGATGAAGTCGATCGCGGCGCCATGACTCTCGGCGATCAGCTGGGCGCCGCCCTCGCCGAACTTGTCCTCGAGGACGTAGTAGTGATCGTCGACCGCGTTCGCGAGATGCGCGGACGTCCGGCCGGTCTCGCCACCACCGATCGGTCCGTCGTCGAGCACGGTGACCCGCACGCCCTGGCGGACGAGCTGGTACGCCGTGGTCAGGCCGGCGATCCCGGCGCCGACGATGCAGACGTCGGTCTCGTGGTCGGGAGCGCCATCGAACCGGAGCTGTTCCGCGTCGGTCCAGATCGACGTCGTACACCCGCCATCCTTGGCCTTGCTTCGCATGTGGTTCCTCCACGGGCTGTATGCTTCAAGGCATGTGCCACGCCCGCCAAGGCGAGCGCGAGTGACACACGAACGATCCGTAACTCGTGTGGACTCCCCGAAATCCTTCGGCATGTTGCTTGCGAGCACCGCCAGCATGCCGTACCGCCTCGCCCTCGGCTGCGCCGTGTTCGTCGCGGCCTGCGGCCAGGATGTACGACCCACGGCGCCCGACGCGCCCGTGGATCACGATGCCGGAGTCGACGACGCGAGCGACGTGAACGACGCGCTCGCTGACGCTGGCTCGAATGACGCTTCACCCGACGCACCGATCCCCGACACCAGCCCGCCGAACCTCCTCTCGGTGATCCCGGCCGCGGTCGGCGAGGCCTGGCTCCACGAACCGATCCGCTTCGAATTCGACGAACCGATCGATCTCACGGGAGCGGTGTTGACGGTCACGCTCGCCGGCTCGCCGATCACCGCGATGATGTCGCTCGAGGGCGATCGCACGGTGGCGGTCACGCTCGATCCGGCGGCCCGCGGCCGAGGCACCCTCGAGATCCAGCTCGGCGGCGTCCGCGACCTCGCCGGTAACGGCGCGCCGGTGCCGGTCTCCGCGCAGCACGCGATCGCCGCATGGAGCCGGGTTCCCACCGATCGTGGCACCGCGGCGGGCTCGCCCGTCCTCGCGGTCGGCGCCTCGGGTCGCGTCGTCGCGGCCTGGAGTGTCGGCAGCGCGGGTTCGCGTCGCATCGTCGTTAGCGAGCTGCGGGGTACCTGGCAGCCGCTCGGCAGCACGCTCGGTGCGGCCGACACGTCGTCACCCGCGATCACGCTCGATGCGCTGCAAAGGCCCGTGGTCGCGTGGATCGAAGGCGGTACCGCGCAGGTGATGCGGTGGAGCGGCACCGCGTGGGACGCGCTGCCGTCGCCTGGCATGGGCACCTACGTGTTGCTCGCGACGCCGCCGGCCGGTGGCGCGCCCACCGTCGCGGTCGTCGGCACTACGGCTGCGGTCAAGATCCTCGCCACGAACGACACCTGGGAGGCACTCGGCGGCGAGCTCGCGCTCGGTGGCGCCCTCGCGAGCGAACCGGCCCTCGCGGTCCCGGCTGCCGGTCGTGCAGCGATCGGCTGGATCGCCGGCAACCAGCTCGTCGTGCACCGCTACACCACGAGCTGGACGGCGATGGCGGCGATCGCGATCGGCACCCCGCCGTCGGGCATTCACCGGATGAGCCTCGCCGCACGCGATGATCGCGTCGCGATCGCCTGGGACCAGTACAGCGCGTCGTTCAGCGTGTATGCCGCGATGGCCGGCGCGACCTCGGCGTGGACGCGGCTCGGCCGTACGCTCGATGTCGACGTCGCGGGCAACGCCGCGGCACCCGCGATCGCGATCGACACCAGTGGCAACCCGGTCGTCGCGTGGAGCGAGCGCATCGAGACGACCGAGCGCGGCGTGCTCGCGCGCTGGGATGGCTCGGCGTGGACGATCGTCGGCGGCCCGACCTGGCTCGCCGCGACGACGTTGCCGACGCGCCCGACGCTCGCGCTGCACCTCGGCAACGCCGCGGTCGTCGGCTGGAGCCTTGGTGGCGCGATCCACGTCAGCCGGTTCAACGGCCCGCGCGATCCCGGCCCCGGCATGACCGTCCGCGCTTCGATCAATGGCTGCGCTCTCGCGGTCGCGAGCCCGCCGGCGACGCTACTGGCGACCGGTTGCTTCTCGATCCCCACCGCCGGCAAGCCCACCGCGCACGCGGGCCTGGTGCCCTACGACATCGTCAACGAGCTGTGGACCGACGGCACCAGGAAGCGGCGCTGGATCGGGCTACCCGACGGCGGCTCGATGACGACGTCGGCGACCGAGGCGTGGACCGCGCCGGTCGGCAGCATCATCGTCAAGGAGTTCGCGATCGAGACCACGCCCGGCAACACCGCGACTCGCCGGGCCGTCGAGACCCGCTTCCTCGTCAACACCGCCGCGGGCTGGCTAGGCTTCACGTACCGCTGGCGCGCGAACGGTAGCGACGCCGATCTGCTCAACGACGGCACGTACACCACCGACTGGGCACTCGACGGCGGCGGCACCTACCGTCACCTCTACCCGAGCCGCAGCCAGTGCCTGTCGTGCCACGAGAATTCGTACGGTCCGCTGCTCGGTCTGCGCGCCCCGCAGCTCGCGCGCTGGGCCGACTACGATGGCGTGATCGCCGACCAGCTCCCGACGCTCGTGCAGCTCGGGCTCCACACGACGACCACCGCGAACCCGTTCATCGCGACCCACGACGCGTCCGCGAGCTTCGAGCAGCGCGCGCGCTCGTACATGGCCGCGAACTGCGCCCACTGCCACAACCCGAACAACATCGCCGTCAAGGATCTGCGCTACACGACGCCGCTCGGCCAGACCAAGCTGTGCACTTCGATCACACCCGGCTCACCGTCGAGCTCGGACCTCTACGTGCGGGTGACGAGCCGCCCGGGAATGCCTGCGCTCGGCACGCTGATCGTCGACCCGCACGCCGACGAGATCCTCGCCCGCTGGATCTCGGGCATGACGTCCTGCCCGTAGCGCCGGCCAGCTTTCGCATGCGGCGATGGTATCCGAGACCCGCCGAGCGCGTCCGGGGGCGGAAGCGGTGACGTTTGCCACATCACGTGACGTCTGATCTCGCGCGCCCGCCCTCCGATGTGGTTAGCATGCGCGAATGATCAAGCATCTCCTGTGGGTCACGTGCGTGTGTTTGGCTGCAGCTTGTGGCGGTGGCGGTGGCGGCATCAGCCCCGACGACCTCGCTGACGAGATCGAGGGGGCGCAGTGCGACTTCCTCGTGAAGTGCGAGGGCATCGCGGATCGCGCTACGTGCGACGCGTCGGTGTCGATCAGCGGCACGCAGTTCAACACCATCATCGAGGCGATCGATCGCGGCACCATTAACTACGACTCCGGCGCGGCCAAGCGGTGCGCCGATGCGATCAGCGGCGGCAACTGCGAGTTCGCCGGCTTCCACGGCGAAGACCCGTGCAATGACATCTTCGAAGGCACCGTCGCGATCGGCGGCATGTGCTTCGTGTCGCTCGAGTGCGTTGGCAACGGCGACTGCGATCAGAACGACCAGACGTGCGACCCCGACATCGCCTGCTGTGTCGGCACCTGCGTCGCCGGCGCGACGGAGTCCGCCATCGGCGGCCCGTGCGATGACGAGATCCACTTCTGCGCGGTCAACTCGTTCTGCAAGACGACCAGCACGGGCGCCCCGGGCACGTGCACCGCGCTGATCCCGAACGAGGGCGCGGCCTGCGAGGACATCGACGCCTGCGCCAACCCGATGTACTGCAACCTGAGCCTGACCGGCACGGGCGCCGGCAGCTGCAAGAAGGCGCCGTCGACGGGCGCGACCTGTAACCGCACGACGGACCTGCTGCCGTGCGCGGACAGCCGCGATTACTGCGACCCGGCCACCTCGAAGTGCGTGCGCAGCGCCGCCGTCGGTGCCGCCTGCGGCAACGGCATCTCGTGCGTCGACTACGCGAGCTGCGTCAACATGGTGTGCGTGGCGGATCCGAAGGCCGGCGAGAACTGCGTCGTCGACGGCCAGGACTGCACGGGCTCGCTCGAGTGCGTCAACGGCAAGTGCTCGCTGCCGCCCGTCGGCATCAGCTGCCCGCTCTGATCTGAACTACAGCTCGCGCTGCCGGTCACCGCCGATGATGTTCGGCGGTTGATCGGGCAGCGGCGGGTCGTCGATCTGCGGAGGCGGATTCCCCGGCTCGGGTGGCCGCGTCGGCGGATCGATCCGTGGCGGTTCGCGCTGTGGATCGCCCTGTGGCGGTCCGCGCTGTGGATCGCCCTGTGGCGGCCCCGGCTGGGGATCGCGCTTCGGCGCCTGGCTCGGATCCGGACCGGCCGGACCGGGTTTGTCGCGTTGTGGGGGATCCGGGTTGACCGCGCGTAGCGGCCCGGTGGGCGTCGGTGCACACATCATTTTGTCTCCTGGGAGCCCAAGCTCGCGATGCGGGCTGGTCCTCCGTGGCAACTGCACGAATGAGGTCATGGCTGGCTCCGTGGAGTTCCTGGAGACGCGCGCGCCACGAGCGCTCCTCCAACAAGTGGCACGGCGGATGCTCTACCTCCGGTCATGGACATCCTTACTTGGCTCATCGTCGGTCTAGTTGCTGGCGTGCTCGCATCGCTCATCGTCGGCGGGTCGGGCTACGGCATCCTTGGTGACATCGTCGTCGGTATCGTCGGCGCGTTCATCGGCGGCTTCGTGTTCCGCGAGGCGGGCTGGGGTACGCCCTTCTCCGGCCTCGCCGGCACGATCTTCATCGCGTTCATCGGAGCAGTCTTGCTGCTCGTGGTGATCCACCTCATTCGGGGTTCGACACGACGACGTAACAACTAGACGACTCACCACATCGCACGCAGGCGCGCGGCAACATCAATGACGGGGCCGCGCGCTTCGCTTTTGTCGTGAGCGGCGGCCGGCGCCCGGCCGCGCGACACCCGCTCGAAGCACTCGAGCAGGTCATCGGGCAAGAACCGGCTGCGCGGTGCGAACACGTGGCGATCACCGAACCGGTGCTGGTTCTCGACATACATGCGGACCGGCTGCACGAGGTGCAGGTGATCCTTGGCGCGCGTCATCGCGACGTAGAGCAGGCGGCGCTCCTCCTCGAGCTGATCGGTGGTGCCGACGCCGAGATCCGACGGGATGCGGCCGTCGATCACGTCGAGCACGAAAACCGCGCGCCACTCCTGGCCCTTCGCGGAGTGGATTGTCGACAGCACGAGCCAGTCCTCGTCGAGCGCCGGCGGGCCCGCGTGGTCGCCGGTGGCGCTCGGCGGGTCGAGGGTCACATCCTCGAGAAACGCAGCTCGCGCGACGTAGGTCGCGGCGATCGCTTCGAGCTGCTGGAGATCGCCGAGCCTCGCCTGTGCGCCGTCGTAGCGTTCGGCGAGGATCGGCTCGTAGAACTTGCGGACGCGCTCGAGCTGTCCCGCCCACGGCACGCCCGGTGTGGCGAGCTCGACCAGCAACGCACAGAGCTCGGGCCATGCGAGGCGGCCGGCCGGTGGTGGCTTGAGTGCCGCGAGCGCGGTGAGCGAGCCCGTGGTGGCCGCATCGACGGCGCGCCGCGCGAACGCCGGCCCGATCCCGGTCACGAGCTGCGCGGTGCGGAAGCCGGCGATCGGATCCGACGGGTTCTCGGCCCACCGCAGGATCCCGAGGAGATCCTTGACGTGCGCCGCCTCGAGGAACTTGAGCCCGCCGTACTTCACGAACGGGATCCGCCGCCGCCCGAGCTCGAGCTCGAGCAGATCCGAGTGATGCGCCGCGCGAACGAGCACTGCCTGATCGCGCAGCAGCACGCCGGCCTCGCGATACGCGAGCACGCGCTCGATCACGTAGTCGACCTCGCAGGTCTCGTCCTCGACGACGGCGAGGATCGGCCGCTCCTCCGAGGGCCGGCTCGACCGCAGCGTCTTGGCGTGGCGCTGGCTCGCGCGCTCGATCACCGCGTTCGCCGCGGCGACGATCGGCACCGTCGATCGATAGTTATCCTCGAGCGCGACCACGGTCGCGGGCCGCGTGAAGGCAGATGAGAACGCGAGGATGTTGTGCACGCTCGCGGCGCGGAACGAGTAGATCGCCTGCGCGTCGTCGCCGACCGCGGTGACGCCACGGCCGGTCGGTGACAGCGCGAGCACGATCTCGGCCTGCAGCGCGTTGGTGTCCTGATACTCGTCGACGAGCACGTGATCGAATCGCGCGCGGATCCCGGCGGCGACGTCATCCGCGGCCATCGCGTGCCACCACCACAGCAGGAGGTCGTCGTAGTCGAGGACGTGTCGCGCGAGCTTGATCTCGACGTACGCGGCGTAGAGCCCGCGCAGCGCCACGACGTGCTCGCGACACCACGGATACGCCTCGTCGAGCACGGCCTCGAGCGGCCGCCGCGCGTTGACGGTCCGCGAGTAGATGCCGAGGCAGGTGTCCTTGCGCGGGAACCGGCGGTCGCCCTTGCCGAGGCCGCGCTCGGCGCGCACGAGATCGAGGAGGTCGGCGGCGTCACCGCGGTCGAGCACGGTGAACGCCGGGTCGAGGCCGAGCGCGAGCGCGTGCAGGCGTAGCAGCCGGCTGCCGACCGCGTGAAATGTCCCGGCCCACGGCAGGTCGGCTCCGCGGGTCACGCGCTGTGCCCGCCGGATCATCTCCTGCGCCGCGCGCCGCGAGAACGTCAGCAGCAGGATCCGTCGCGGGTCGGCGCCGTCGAGCACGAGCTGCGCGATCCGGTGCGCGAGCGTCGTTGTCTTGCCGGTACCGGCGCCCGCGATGATCAGCAGCGGGTCCGCGCTCGAGCTCGTCACGGCGGTGCGCTGCGGACCATTGAGCGACGCGTGCGGGTCGAGGACTGGTGTCACCTGCGCATTTGAGCAGTATCGAAGATCCGGCGCAAGTTCGCGCACTTCGATGCGATCCCGGGCGCGCAATTCGCGCATAACCGTGCACGTTCGCATGGATAGCGGCGCTGCCATGACGACTCGAAGCGCCACGCCGGACGCGCCCAAGTCCATGGATCGTGGTGGCGACGCGCAACCGATCGACGGCACATCGCGTGCTCAGCGCGGTCTCGCCATGCAGCTGCTGTCCCGTCTCCTCGTCGCGCTCGCTTTCACCGCTGGCTGTGCCGATGTGCCCGATCTCGACGATCCCGAGAACGGCACCGGCGAAGGCATCGACTTCGACCAGGAGAACCCGGATGCCCCGCTCGACGACGGCAAGTCCGACATTCCGCGCTACACGATCCCGACCGATCTGCCGCGGCTGGTGGCGCCCGAGATCATCGTGTCGCTCGACGGTCTCACCGTGCATCTCTTCGATCGTACGACCGGCTTCCAGGCGGTCTATCCGGCGGGCGTCGGCACCAAGAACAGCGCCGGGCGCAGCATCACGCCGACTGGCCACTTCGCGACCGGCTCGAACAGCGCCGACTCGTGGTGGTACGTGCCGCGCCGCACGGTGCCCGACTACTTCGGCGGCTTTCCGTTCCTCCGGTTGACGGCACAGAACCGCGACGGGGCGAACACCTACGGGCTGCACGGCCCGATCACCGAGACCTTGATCCGGGGCTACGTCTCGCACGGCTGCGTGCGGATGGCGGCCGATGACATCATCCGCCTGTTCTGGATGGTGAAGCCGCACACCCACGTGCCGGTCACGATCCAGCGCGAGGTCGAGCGCGACGCAGCCGGCGCGAAGGTCGACGTCGGCACGCGTCCGCGGCTGTGGGCGCCGGGGCAGGCGATCACGTACGGCGCGTCGGTCGGCCCCCGACGCTGACGTCAGCCATCGACCGGGGCGGAGAGCTCGGGCTCGAGATCAGGTCCCAGCGGAATGATCCGCGTCGGATTCACCGTCGGCTGACTCCAGTAGTAGTGCGCCTTGATGTCGTCGAGCTGGCAGGTGGGGCGGATGCCGGGGTGCTGGTACATCCGTCTCGTCAACCGCCACAGGTTCGCGTGATCGCGGAGCCGGCGCAGGTTGCACTTGAAGTGGCTGTAGTAGACGAGGTCGAAGCGGAGCAGCGTCGTGAACAACGCGATGTCCGCCTCGGTCATCCGCTCGCCGCACAGATACGGCTGGGTCGCGAGTACGCCGTCCCAGTAGGCGAGGGCGTCGAACAGCTCGTGCGCGGCGGCCTCGTACGCGGCCTGGGTATGCGCGAAGCCGGCGCGATAGACGCCGTTGTTGATCGGGCCATAGATCGCATCGAGCACGCGATCGACATCCGCACGTAGCTCGTCCGGCGCGAGGCTCGGCTCGAGTGGCTCCTCGGCGGTCGGCGCGAAGTCGAGGTCGAGCATCCGCATGATGTCGCGCGACTCGTTGTTGACGATCGTGGCGGTCTTGCGATCCCAGAGCACCGGCACGGTGACCCGGCCCGTGTACTTCGGATCGTTCCGGCGGTAGACGTCCTGGAGTTTGCCGGGGAGCTGGCCGGACGTTCCGAACGGATCGGGGTCCTCGGCGCGGAACGCCCAGCCCTCGTCCGGCATCCGCGGATCGAGCACGGTCATGCTGACGACCCGCTCGAGGCCCCGCAGCGACCGGGTGATCACGGTCCGGTGCGCCCACGGGCAAGCGTGCGAAACATAGAGGTGATAACGGCCGGGCGCGGGGCCATCGATCCCGTTGCGAAACCGGGTCGGCGGTCGCTGGAAGGCACCCTTGGCGTCGGGTTCGTACCAGCCGGTCCGCCAGACTCCATCGACGAGCTGTCCCATCCGTGAGGGGTAGCACGCTCGATCTGGAGGCGATCCGCGGCTTCTCAAAGATCTACTGGACCGCCTGTAACTCGGATATAGATGCGCCCGATGAGGACTTCGATAGGTGCTGTGATGGTTGCTGCGCTGTGCGTGGCGTCGTGCGCGTCGGCCGGTGATGACAAGCAGAAGTCGCCACCGAAGCCCGCGCACGAGGTGGTGTCGGGTAGCGCGCAGATCCGCGGAGGCGGCATGCGCATGGACGTCCAGGTCGGCGGCGCGTTCGTCCGTCGCGCCGTGCAGCAGGGCGACGTCGTCGTCCAGCCGAGCACGCCGGTGACGCCATGATGCGGCTGCTCGCTACCCTCGTGGCCTGGGTGACGGTCGCATCGATCGCGACGCCCTCGGCTGTGGCCGCGGTGCCGACGACGATCGGCTTCACGGCGCGCCTCGTCGACGACGAGACCGGTGATGCGATCAGCGGTTCGCATCGCGTGAAGTTCGAGCTGTTCGATGCCGCGACCGGCGGCAGCTCGGTGTGGTTCGAGGGCCGGCAGTTCGAGATGAACGATGGCCTGCTGTTCGCCGATCTCGGCGAGACCAAGGCGCTCGACGCCGCGATCTTCGATGGTCGCCGGCTCTTCCTCGAGGTCACCGTCGACGACAAGGTCATGGAGCCGCGGATCGCGCTCGCGAGCGTGCCCTACGCCCTGCGGTCCGCCGTCGCGAGCGAGGCCGACACGGTCGGCGGCAAGAGCGCGACGGATCTCCAGGCCCGCGTCACCGGCACGTGCGGCAGCGGCAACTTCATCATCGGCGTCAACCCCGACGGTACCGTCGTGTGCGCACCCGATCTCTCGGGCTCGGGCGACATCATCGAGGTCATCGCCGGCAGCGGTCTTGCGGGTGGCGGTCCGTCGGGTGCGGTCACGCTCTCGCTGCTGCAGACCTGCGCGATGAACCAGGTGCTCAAGTGGAATGGCTCGACGTGGACATGCGCCGCGGATGCGACCGGCACCGGTGACATCACCGCGGTCACCGTCGGTGCAGCTGGCGGCCTCGCGGGCGGCGGCACGACCGGCGACGTCGCGCTCTCGCTGCTGACGACCTGCGGCGCGGGCCAGGTCCTCAAGTGGAGCGGCTCGACGTGGGCCTGCGCGAACGACACCGACACCGATACCAACTCGGGCGGCGACATCACGTCGGTGCTCACGAGCACCGCGAGCGGCCTCACCGGTGGCGCTGCCGCCGGCGACGCGAACCTCTCGCTGCTGACGACGTGCGGCGCGGGCCAGCTCCTGAAGTGGACGGGCTCGACGTGGGCCTGCTCGAACGATATCGACACCGATACCGACACCAACTCCGGTGGCGACATCACCGACGTGTTCGGCGGCAATGGCCTCACCGGCGGTGGCTCGTTCGGGGCGCTGACCCTCGATGTCGGCGCCGGGCCGGGCATCACCGTCAACGCGAGCACGGTCGCGATCGACACCGCGTTCACCGACGCGCGCTACCTCAACTCGACCGGGGACACGATGACCGGCACGCTCGACATGAGCCAGCAGCGGATCACGAACCGCGGGTGTCCTGCCCTGTACACGCGGGTTGGCCCGGGCCTGTGCACCGAGACCGCCGACGCCCTCGGCTTCACGTTCACCGGCTGTGCGAACCGCTGCCGCAACGCCGGCACGCACATGTGCTCGTCGGCCGAGATGCGCGCGGTGATGACCTCGGGCGTCACGCTCGGGACGTCCGTGCTGCAGGACTGGGTCGACTCGCAGGATGCGGACGACAGCGCGATCTTCATCAACAGCTCCAACGCCGAGAACCCGGACGCCGCACGCGCGACGACGACCTCGTCGTACTGCCGGTGCTGCGCGAACGTCGAGTGATGCGGGCAGGACACCTCGTGCTCGCCGCGGGCGTGATCGCGCTCGTCGGATTCAGCATCTGGCTCGGCCGTTCGACGTCGGCGACCGCCGATGCGGGTCCGGCGGCGCACGCGGTGGCACCAGCGACTCCTCAGCAGGTCGCTTCGGCGCACGCGACGCGCGGCATCACGCCGGCCACCCCCGAGCTCCCCGCGCGCGCGAGCAAGCCGGCGATCCCGGGACTCGCGCAGGATCTCGCGGACCCCGATCCGAGAGTCCGGCGCGCCGCGGTGCGCGAGGCGGCGCGTGACGGCGATCTCGATCCTGCGGTGATGCTCGCGGCATCGCGCGATCGCGATCTCGAGGTCGGCATCGTCGCGACCGAGGCGCTCGGCAAGCTGCACGCCGATGGCCGGATTCCTGCGCACGAGCTGATCGCGCGCGTCACCGACCGCAGCGTCGACGAGCGGGTGCGGGTCAGCGCGATCAACGGGCTCGGGCTGGTCGCCTCGGACGAGGCGGGTCGTTTCCTCGCCGACCTCGTCGTGCGTGGCGAGCCCACTGATCGGCGAAGCGCCGCGATCTTGCTCGTCCACCAGGATCCGGAGCTCGCGGTACCGGCACTGATCACCGCGCTCGGCGATGCCGACGAGGTCGTGCGCGGCAACGCCGTCGAGGCGCTGCGTGCGCGGTCACGCGGCCGCGACTTCGGCAGTGATGCTGCCGCGTGGCGTGCGTGGTGGCAGACGCGCGCGCGGTGAGCTCTGCGCGTTCGACGCGTTCGTCGACTTGTGACCGCTATCCAACGAACGTGATCTGCCACTCGCGGACGTCGCCCTCGACGGTGACGTCGACGACCTCGCCGGTCTTCTTGCCGAGCACGGCGCGACCGATCGGCGACACCGGCGTGACGACCGAGAGGTGACCGTCGCCGCCCGGGCCGGTCAGCGTCACGCCCGCGCCGACCGGGGCGAGGAAGAACGTGCGGCCTTCGCCGCTCTCGGCGTCCTCGATCTCGACGATCGCACCCACCGCGATCCGCGATGCTGGCGAGAACGCGGCGGGCTTGAAGATCGCGAGCGCGTCGGCGTCCGCGATCGCCTGCTGGGCGCGGCGCTGCTGGGCGCGGCCGAGGCTCTGCAGCTGGTGAGCGGCACGCGCATCCTCGCGCTTCTCGTCGGGCGTCGCGCCGTCCCGGGCCTCGGCAGCCACCGCATCGCGCGACGACAGCGCGGCGCGGGCAGAACCCTCGAGCTGCCGCACGAGCTGGGCGACCAGTACGGACTTGTCCATATCGGGAGCGTCGCGCTCGCCGGGCCAGCGCGCAAAAAATTGTGCGATCTTGCCGCATGCGCTGGCCGATCGTCGTGTTGCTCGTCGCGTGCAGTCGGGATCAGCCCACCGCGCCGGTTGCCCCGGTCACGCCGACCGCGCCCGGGTCGGCTGCGGCTGGCTCGGACGCCACGGGCTCCGCGGCGCCGGCTGCGAGCACCTGGCCGGTGCCGCCGGGGTGGCGCAGCGAGGTCATCCCGTTTCCGCTCGACTTCGCGCCGACCCTCGCGCACCGCGGGATCGAGGAGCTGCGCTTCCCGGCCGGGTTCTTCGATCCGGCGTCACCCGAGTTCTGGTCGTACGCGTTCATCTGGCGCACCGACGACGCCGCCGAGCTGACGGCCCCGGCGCTCGCTGCCGAGCTGACGACGTACTTCAAGGGGCTGACGGCAGCCGTCGACGACAAGCGCCGGGTCGCCGACACCGATCGCGAGACGATCATCGCCCGCGCCGAGCCGGCCGGAGGACAAGGACGTCCGGCTCGGTTCGCGCTGACGGCCCGCACGTTCGACGCCTTCAAGACCGCGAAGCCGGTCGACCTGGTTGGCTTCGCCGAGCGCCGACCGTGTGGTAGCGGCGCGCTCTGGGTCTTCGTGCTCGCGCCCGCGACGACGACGATCCGGCCGCAGCTCGAGTCGCTCGCGGCTGCCGCCACCTGCGCGCGCTAACAGATCACGGCGTGGTGGGTGCCGCCGACGTGTGGTCGTGGATGATCTTCCAGCCCTCGGACCTGCGCTCGAGGACAACCGAGAACACGCCGCGGCCGTCGCTCGGGCTGCCGGTCAGGATCCAGTTGCCGAGGACGACCGCGCCATCGCCGCCGATCGGATCGATCGACAGGATCTCGAACGTCAGCTTGCCCATCGCCGCCGGGTTCGTGGCGTAGCGCGCGAGGTAGGCATCCATCGTCGCCTGCCAGCCGCGCCGGATCTTGCCGCCCGAAGTGAACACCAGCGCATCGGTCCGCGCATAGCCGGCCATGTAGTCCATCAGATCGCCGCGGTTCCAGGCGGCGGCCTGCGCATCGAGCACGGCGTGCACGGCGGCGCGGTCGGTGGGCTCGAAGGAGCGGGTCATTCCGGTGGCCTGGCAGCTCGCAAGACCAGGAGCCGGGGCGGGAGCCGGCGCGGGAGCCGGGGAGGATCGTGCGCCCGCGGCACACGCGACGCCGGCACCGACGAGCACGATCACGAGGGCGACGGGCGCGAGCCGAATCATCTCGTCACCATCGCGCAAGTCAACGCGCCGCTCCAGAGGCGGTCGACGCGGATGCGCGTCGGTGATCCCGGGCTCGCAGGCGCGCGCGAAGGGATGCGGCGATCGATCGTGTGGTGCATGCTGCGCGCATGCGACTCGGAATCGACTTCGGCACGACGCGCACCGTGGTGGCGGCGGTGCAGGACGGCCGGTACCCGCTCGCGGCCTTCGACGAGGGCGGCGAGTTTCGCGAGCACGTCCCGGGGATCGCGGCGCTTCGCGATGGCGAGCTCGTCGTCGGCTGGGAGGCCGCTCGTGCGCTCGCGGATGGTTCGGCAGAGCATGCGATCCGCTCGCTCAAGCGAGTGGTCAGCGCGCTGGCGCCCGACGAGGAGGTCGCCGAGCTACCTGGCATCACCGCGCTCGAGCTCGCCACCGAGTTCTTGCGCGGACTGCGCCGCTCGCTCGTGACGCACTCGAACCTCGAGATCCCGGCCGATGCCCCGCTCGAGGCGATGGTCGCGGTGCCCGCGAACTCGGCATCGCGCCAGCGCTGGCTGACGCTCGAGGCATTCCGGCGCGCCGGCTTCGCGCCGATCGGCCTGCTCAACGAGCCGACCGCCGCGGCCGTCGAGCTCGCCCATCTTCACCTCGCCGATCTCGCGCAGAAGAAGAAGAGTCCCAAGCGCTACGTCGTCGTCTACGACCTCGGCGGCGGCACCTTCGACACCTCGGCGATCTCGCTCGAGGGTCGCTCGTTCGAACTGATCGCGTCGGAGGGCCTCGCGCGGCTCGGCGGCGATGACTTCGACGAGCTCGTGCTCGCCGCGGCCGGCGTCGCGCCCAGCGCGCACGCCCTCGAGCGGGCCCGCGAGGCGAAGGAGACGCTGCGGCCGACGAGCCGCAAGCTGCTTCTGGATGTCGGCGATCGCGAGCCGATCTCGATCGACGTCGCGGACCTGTACGCCCGCGCGCAGCCGCTGATCGATCGCACGCTGGTGCAGACCGAGCTGCTGTTCGAGCGACTGCGCGAGCGTGGAATCGATCCCGACGATCCCCGCGAGCTCGGCGGCGTGTACCTCGTCGGCGGCGCGGCGGCGTTCCCCGCGGTCGGCCGGGCGCTGCGCGCGCGGTTCGGCAAGAAGCTCCAGCTCGCACCGCAGCCGTTCGCGGCGACCGCGATCGGCCTCGCGATCGCAGCCGATCCCGATGCGCACGTGATGATCCACGAGGCGATCACCCGCCACTTCGGCGTGTGGCGCGAGGCTGCGGGTGGCGTCGACAAGGTGTTCGATCCGCTGATCGGGAAGGACACCGCGGGACCGGTCACGATCAAGCGGCGCTACCGGCCGACCCACGCGATCGGTCACCTGCGCTTCCTCGAGTGCGGCGCGCTCGATCGCGCGGGCCAGCCGGTACAGGATCTCGTGCCGTGGGCCGACGTCTACTTTCCCTACGATCCGTCGCTCGCGGATCGCAGCGAGCTCGCGAGCGTGCCGAACGAGCGCCGGCCCGATCTGCTCGCGAACGAGATTGCCGAGACCTATACCTACGGCACCGACGGCACGATCTCGGTGCGCATCGAGAACGTGTCGCGCGGCTACGCCCGCACGTACGCGCTCGGCGCGCTACGCTGATCGCGGTGGCGCGCTTCGAACGTGGCGGCAAGGTCTTCGAGATCACGTCGGAGGACGCCGAGTATCTGAACCGCCAGCGCGAGCACCTCCGCGATGGCTGGCGCCGCGTCACCGATCCGCGCTGCGAGACCAGCCTCGACGGCGAGCCGCGCGAGCCCGTGCTCGAGGAGGCGCTGCGCAGCGATCCCGGCGATCTCGGCGCGGCCCTGGTCTACGCGGACTGGCTCCAGCAGCGCGGGCACCCGCGGGGCGCGCTGATCGCCGTGCAGCACGCGCTCCTGCATCGTCCCGACGACACCGGCCTGCGTGCCGAGGAGGTTCGCGTGATCGTCGACGCCGGCGAGGCGCTGGTCTCGCGGCCGCTGCTCGCGCGGGTCGGCTTTCGGAGCGCACATCCGGCGCACGAGCTGCTCGAGCTGTCGCCG
>JACCTC010000317.1 GCA_013812655.1 Deltaproteobacteria bacterium
CTGACTGAGTCCGGATCTCCCCGCAGAAATCGATCAGCACGGATCGACAGCAGATCGGCGACGTGCAACGATCGATGCTCTTATACGTCATCAATCGACCGGTTTATTTGGCGCCGGTCCCTTAGCACTTACAGCGCGAGCTGGTGGTCGCCGTGGATGTCGGTCTCGTAGAACCGGCTGCCCGAGCCGACGACGTAGAGCCGGTACGTCTTCGAGAGGAAGTGCCCGCTCGCCGCGAGCGAGACCTCGATCGAGAGCCGGCCGCCGCGCGGTGCCTGAAGCTGGACGAAGTCGATGTAGCCCGCCGAGCTCGACGATGCGAGCACGCGACCTGCGCTGTCGCGGATCACGAGGTCGAAGTTGTCGAGCTGCTTCTCGGGGACGACGACGATGGTGACGACCTGATCGCGGAGCGACTTCGCGGGGAACAGATCGACGGCGCCGCGCGAGATCTCGCCGCGGGCGACGAACGACGTATCCGGTGGGACGGACCTCGCGGTCACCTCGTCGTAGAGCTCGACGAGCTCGAACGGCTCGGCCGCGTACGGCACCCGGACGGTCCGGACGATGCGCTCGCCATGGGTGAACCGGCCGCCGCGATCGTTCGCGTAGCCATGCGCACCGAGCGGGCCGAGCGGGCCGAGCGGACCGAGTGGGCCGAGCGGGCCGAGCGGGCCGAGCACCGTCCACACCCCGCCAGCTTGGAGCTGCTTCGCCCAGTCGTTGATCGCGGGCAAGGTGTCGTAGTACGCGCGATCGGAGAGTGGGCCGGACGCCCCGAGCGGGCCGGACGCCCCGAGCGGGCCGGAGATCCGATCGACGTGCCCGGACCAGTCGCCGGCCGCGCTGATCCAGGCCGACGCGTTCCACGCGTTCGAGCCGAGCGGACCGAGCGCGCCGAGCGGACCGTAGGCGCCGAGTGGGCCGAAGCTGCCAAGGGCGCTCGATGACGACAGGTAGACTTCGCAGGGCCGACCGGCATCGGCGGTCCGACATGGCGGCGCGAGCGAGGACAGGTCGCCGGCGAGTGCCTCGACCGACGAGGCCGTCACCGCGCGGCGCTGCGTGCCGTCTGCCTTGCCGTCCCAGACAACGTCCGTGACGTCGTCGAGCTCGCCACCCTCGAAGCCGTCCTCTACTACACAGCCGAACGCGACGGGAGCGACGAGAGCCAGGGCAAGCGCACGCATGCTGCGGCCTCGAGCAAGACCGGCACCATCTCGCAGCTCGACTAACCGTTGGTGATCACCATCGGTTGCAGTGGCTACTCGAGAAGCCAGGCAACGTACGTCGCGGCGCGGCGTGACGCCGGGAGCGGCCAGTGACCGTGCACGCTACTTCGCGAGCAAGCTGGTCGGTGAGATCTCGGCGGCGAGCGCGCCGAACTCGGCGATGTCGAGCGTCTCGCCGCGGCGAATGCCGTCGATCTTCGTCGTCGCCAGCGCGGCGTCGACCGCGGCCTCCTCGAACGCGGCGCGCAGCGCGTTGCGGAGCGTCTTGCGGCGCTGGCCGAACGCGGCGTGGACAACCGCCGAGTAGTGCTTGTCGTCGCCGATCGGGCAGCGTGGCGCGGCGTTCGCGAGCGGCACGATCTTGATGACAGTCGAGTCGATCTTCGGCGGCGGCACGAACGAGCCCGCGCCGACCTTCGCGACGGAGAGCACGTCGGCGTAGGTCCGGATCATGACGCCGAGCGCGCCGTAGTCCTTGGTCCCCGGCGCCGCGACGATGCGATCTGCCATCTCCTTCTGGATCATGAACACCGCGTGCTGGACGACCGCCCGCGCCTCGAGCACCTTGAACATCAGCGGCGCGGCGATGTGATACGGCAGGTTTCCGCAGACGATGATCTTGTCGCCTCGCCAGCGCGCCGCCATCCGCAGGTCGTAGCGCAGCGCATCGACGCTCTCGATCTCGACGTTGTCGACGCCCGCGAGCTCGGCGCGCAGCACCGTGACCATGTCGGGATCACGCTCGAGCGCGATCACCTTGCCCTCGGAGACGCGCTCCGCGATCCGCGAGGTCAGCGTTCCGAGACCCGCACCGATCTCGACGATCCAGTCGTCGTCGGCGCGCACCGTCGCATCGACGATCGCGCGAAACGCTCGCTCGGAGATCAAGAAGTTCTGCCCGAACGCCTTCTTCGCGCGCAGCCCATAACGATCGAGCAGCACGCGAGCATCGGGAAACGGATCTTCGCGCGCGATCCCGCGACCGTTGCCCTCGCTCACGCGCGCCTCGGCAGCGGCGCGCTCGGGACGGCATCGAGGGCGAGGTCGGCTCGCTCGCCGCGGACGAGGTGGTGATAGCCGGCGGCGGCGATCATCGCGGCATTATCGGTGCAGCGATGAGGGGGCGGCACGTAGACCCGAAAGGCGTCCTCGCCGCCCGCGGTGAGCAACGCCGCTCGCAGCGCGGAGTTTGCCGCGACACCACCACAGACCTGCACGTGGGCAAGTCCCTCGCGGCGCGCGACCTGTCGCGTCTTGCGAACCAGCAGCTCGACGATCGCGGCCTGATAGCTCGCACACAGATCGGCGAGCGCCTGGCCCTCCGGCACGCCGTGGGCGCGAACGTGGTGAAGGAGTGACGTCTTGAGCCCGCTGAACGAGAACTCCGCACCCGTCGACGATGCGGTCATCGCTCGCGGAAACACCACCGCCCTGGGATCGCCGGACTTCGCGAGGCGATCGATCACGACGCCGCCGGGATATCCGAGGCCGAGCAACTTCGCTCCCTTGTCGAACGCCTCGCCGGCTGCATCGTCGCGGGTCGCGCCGAGCTCGACGACATCGCCGTGATGATTGACGCGGACGAGCGAGGTATGGCCGCCCGAGACGATCAGCGCGAGGTGCGGCATCGGCGGCGGGTCGGGCTCGAGATAAACCGCGGAGAGATGACCCTCGAGGTGATGGACGCCGACGATCGGCTTGCCGGTGACCCAGGCGATCGCCTTCGCGGTCTGCAGCCCGACCAGTAACGCACCGACCAGCCCGGGCGCGTTGGTGACCGCGATCCCGTCTATCTCGTCGAGGCTGCTACCGGCCCGGTCGAGGGCCGCCTGCACGACGGGGACGACGTTCAAGAGGTGCGCCCGCGATGCGAGCTCCGGGACGACGCCGCCGTACCGGGCATGGACGTCATGCTGCGAGGCGACGACATCCGAGCGGACGAGGTGACCGTCATCGACGATCGCGGCGGCCGTCTCGTCGCACGAGCTCTCCAGCCCGAGCACGCGCATCTAGTTATTCTCGCGGATCAGATCCCGGATCGACTCGGCCTTCGGAGTATCGGACTCGAGCGCGAGGAACTGTTCGAACGCGAACTTCGCCTCGTCTTTACGACCCGCGGCCCACAGGATACGGCCGCGCAGCTCGAACACCGGCGGATATGTCGGCGCAGCCTCGGCGGCGAGATCCACCGAGTCCAGCGCCTCGGGAATCCGGTCGAGACGCTGCAGCGCCTGCGCGCGAAGCATGTAGCCACGCGCGGTCTTGCGCAGCTTGAGCGAGCCGTCGATGTGCTCGAGGGCGAGCGTGAAGTTCCCTTCCTGCAACGCATCGTGGGCTTGCTCCATCAGGAGCTTCGCCTGCTTCGTGCGATCGACGGTCGCCACACCGCCATCGATCGTCGGCGTGACGGCGGCATCGCGGACCGGCGCGGCCTGCGCATCGATCGCGACCGCGACCTGCGTCGCATCGGCGGGCGGTGGCGTGACCTGCGCGTCGACCACGACCTCCGCGCCAGCCGCATCGGGCGTGATCGGATCGACCGTGTAGTTGTCGCCGGCGACACCGGCATCGACCGCGACCGCGGGCGTGCTGTCCGGCCGCTTCAGCCAGACGAGGAGCGCGACGCCTGTGAGCAACGCGGCGAGGATGAACAGCACGAGCGGGCCCGTGCCCGGACCCGAGCTGCTACGGGCGACGCCGGAGCCCTGGAGGCTCGAGCGCGGGGGCGGCGGCAGCGGTTCGGGAGGCTCGATCGGCCCGATCGGGAGACGCGGCGTCGGGTCATCGGGCATCATGCCCGGGGCGGAGGGCCTGAGCGCGGCAGCCGGCAGTGGCGGCGGCACGGTCGACGGTCGACGAGCTCGCGGCGCTGGCGGCGGCGTCGTTGCGGGCTTTGCGCGGCTTGGCGGTGGCGGTGGTGGCTCGGTCGCGGCCGGATTAGCGCGCGGCGCGCGGCGCGGCAGGATCGTCACGAGCTCGCGCTGGGTCTGGGTGAGCTGGTGCTGCGCGCTGCCGATCGGTGCGAGCTCGCCCGACGCTTCTGCGCGATCGCGGCCGAGCGAGCCGATCATTCGCAGCCCGGAGTCGTCGCGCACCGGCAGTGGCTCGAGCTCCGACTCCGCCACGATCTCGGCTTCGAGGTCGGCTTCCATCTCCGGCAGCGGCGGCCATGGCATATCCGACGGCAGACTGCGGCGATTGCGGCTCCGGCGTGGCGGCGGCGAGTCCTCGCGCTCGATCGCGGCCGGGACGCTGTCGTAGTCGTAGTCGTCCTCGTCGATCGCATCCGAAACGTCGATCTCGGTCACCGGAGTCTCGGTTCGCGCGATCGCGATCCCGTTCGTCGACTTGCGCGTCTCGGCGGCCGAGACGGGTGGCGACGCAGGCGTGGCCGCAGGCGTGACCGCAGGCGTGGCCGCGGGCGTGACCGCAGGCATCGGCTTGCTGCGCAGCGTGGGCGGGCGCACGTCGTCGTATTCGTCGAACAGCGAGGGCTCGAGCAGCTGCGCGGCGGCGACGGCCTCGTCGATCTTGTGCAGGCTCGACTTGCGATAGCTACCCATCAGCTCGGTGGGTGACATCGAAGGCTCGTCGATCAAGCCGAACTCGGGCTCTGCCTCCGGTTGCGCCTCGGGCTCCGGCGTCACCGCAGGCGCAGGCCGCGACGTCTCGTGCTCGGTCATCCGCGCACCGAGAGGAATCGGCCCCGACACGGCGTCTTCGATCGGCGTCGGCATGTCGACCTCGACCAGCGGCATCGGCTTGCCGGTATCGCGGCGCTCCGACTTTCCGTGATCGAGATCGATCACGAGCTCCTCGAAGAACAGCCGCGAGATCGCTTGCAGACACTCGAGGTCGCCGACATCGGACGCGTCGATCACCTCCGTCAGCGTTCGCTTGCCGTCGATCAACCTCAGGATGCTGTTGTTGTCATCGGGTACATCGCCGAGACGCGACGCGAGCTCGTCGGCATCGACCTCGAAGCGGTGCGTGAGCGCCGGCAGCTGCTCGAGCAAGCGCGACCACTCGTCGAGCCGGCGCATACCTTCCATCAGGAGACCCTGCGAGCTCGTCGTGATCACTTCACGTCGCCGAACCGTGCGGAACACGACCTCGAACTCGCCCTCGCTCCAGGTCAGCAGGCGGTAGATCGCGTCCTCACCCTGCAGCGACCCGGCCTCGGCATCGATCACGCGGCCATCGCGGAAGTAGATCGTCGCCTGGCGCCCACGATCGCCGACGAACTGGATCACGCCCGACTTGCGACTGATCTCGATCGTCTGGATCACGTCGACCACCGGCATGTCGGCGACCCGACCCGCGAACCGGGTATGACCGTCCTTGCGTTCCTCGAACCGGATCCGCTGCCGCTTCTGCAGCAGGATGTTGATGCGAGTGACGATCTCCTTGATGTAGATCGGCTTGGTCAGGTAGTCGTCGACGCCGAGCTCGAGGCCTTTGATCTTGTTCTCGATCGAGCCCTCCCCCGTCAGGAAGATGAAGGGGATGTCGACCCAGTCGGGCGTTGCACGGACGCGGCGTGGCAGCTCGAAACCGTCACCATCCGCAAACGACGTCTCCGAGATGATCAGGTCGGGCGTGCCGAGCTCGAGCTTGTCAACCGCATCCTGCACGGAGATGGCAGTGGTGACCGTGAACCCTGCTTTCCGCAGGGACACTTCGAGGACCCGCATGCTGCGGGTGTCCCCGTCGACCAGGAGCAAGCTTTGTTTCGACACGCAGACCCGAAGACCGGACCCGAGAATCGTATCGGACTAACGAAACGGTCGCCACCAACGTAACCTCGATGCGTGGTCGAGCTTCCGTATGGCAGCGTTCCGTATCCGGTGCACCTGGGCAGCCGTACAGCATCGATCCTCGAATTGCCGCGGCCGCCCGCGCCGCCGCCCCTCGCCGGCCTCCTCGACGTCGCCCTCGCCCACCCGCTCGGTCGGCCGTCCCTCGATCGCCTCGTCGCGCCGGGGACGCGAATCACCGTGGTCGTCAGCGACGCGACCCGAGACGAGCCTCGCTCCGGGTTCCTTGCCGCGCTCCGGCGAGCTCTTCCCCTTGCTCGCTGGACGATCGCCATCGCGACTGGAACCCACGGACCGTCAGCCCTCGAGCCGCTCGGGATTGATGACGAGCTGCGGCGAGCTGCGCGAGTCGTCAACCACGACGGCCACGACGAGTCCGAGCTGGTCACGCTCGGGACCACGACGCGAGGCACGCCCGTCCGGGTGCATCGCTGCATCGTCGATACCGACCTCGTGATCGCGACCGGCTGCATTCGCCCGCACTACTTCGCCGGGTTTGGCGCAGGTGCCAAGGCCGTGTTTCCGGGACTCGGGCAGGCGCACGCGATCCGCGTCAACCATCGCTGGAAGACCGATCCCCGTGCGATCGCGGGTTCCGTCGACGACAACCCGTGCCGGCTCGATCTCGAGGAGGCTGTGGCGATGCTCCCCGCGCCGGTGTTCCTGCTGAACGGCGTCTGTGGCAACGACGGTGCCGTGCACGCGGCGATCGCTGGCGATCCAGTCGTGGCGTTTCGGGAGGGGGCCAGGCTCGCGCGCGATTGGTTCGTCGTGCGAGCGCCACGTGCGCCGCTCGTGATCGCATCCGATGCGCTGCCGATCACCGCGTCGCTCTATCAGGCGGCGAAGATCGCGAGCGCGGTCGCGCCGCTCGTCGAGCCGGGCGGAACGCTGCTGCTCGTTGCCGAGTGCGCCGAAGGTGTGGAGCCACTCGAGACCGTCAACGAGGCGATCTTCCGGATCGGCGTGCTGCCGCGACTGGCGGATGGCGTGTCGATCCAGCTGGTCTCGAGCTTGTCGACGTCCGTGGTCGAGCGCACGCTCGTACACTCCGCCGCCTCGATTGGCGACGTGCTCGCTCGTGTTCCCGGAGTCATTTTGATCGTGCCACACGCCAGTCACCTGATCGTTGAAGTAACCTCATGACGCAGCTTGTCAGGCAGTTGTCAACACTCGAGCTCGACTCGTCTTGCGCAGATAAGTTGAGTAAGTTCAGTGGGCTATTTGCGAAGTGGAACGAGAAGATCAACCTGTCCTCCGCCGCGAACAGCGTCGAGATCGAGGTGCATCTCCGCGATAGCTTGCACGTCATTCCACATCTTCGTGGCGCGAGTATGGTGATCGACGTGGGTTCGGGCGGCGGGTTTCCCGTGGTCGTCGCTGCGATCTGCCTGCCGGACATCCAGTTCACGGCACTCGAGCCGGTGCACAAGAAGCATGCGTTTCTGCGCACGGCCGCTCGCGAGCTCCAACTTGGGAACCTTACCGCCGTCGCCCAACGGGTTGAGGATCACGAGCCGAGCGAATACGACGTTGCGATGTCGCGTGCGACCTTTGATCTTGCCGAGTGGATCGTTCGTGGCTTTGACCTCGTGTATGTCGGCGGCAAGGTCATCGGCTTCGAGGCGATCGAACGCGATGATCTCCCTGCTCCATTCGAGCGCCACATATACGATCTCGGCGGTAAGCGGCGTGCGGTCATCGTCGCGATCCGAACCGCCTGACCGATGGCAGCGGTCAAGAAGAAGTCGTCAAAGCCCGCGCCACGGCCCCCAGCCGACGGAGGTCCGTGGCGCCCGTCGAAGATTCAGCTCGCGGCGGCTCGTAAGAAGCGAGTGCCCGATCTGGTGCGTCCGGGTCTGCGTGTCCTGTTCTGCGGAATCAATCCCGGCCTTCACAGCGCTGCAGTCGGCCATCACTTCGCTGGTCCTGGCAATCTGTTCTGGCCGACGCTATTCGCTGCGGGATTCACGGATCGATTGCTCACTGCCTTCGATGCTTCGAGCCTGCTCGATCTCGGCTACGGAATCACGAACCTCGTGCCGCGCACGACAGCTGCCGCAGACGAGCTGACCCACGACGAGCTTCATGTCGGCGCTACCTCGCTGACTCGTAAGGCCCGCAAGCTCGCTCCACGGTTTGTTGCGGTGCTCGGACTTCAGGCCTATCGAGTCGCGTTCGAGCGTCGAAAAGCAGTCGTCGGCCTTCAACTCGAACCGATCGGAACGTCACGGTTATGGCTCTTGCCGAACCCGAGCGGCCTCAACGCGTTTCATCAGCCGACTATTCTGAACGAGATGTTTCTAGAGTTTCGACGGGCTGTCGAACGCGACGCTTGATCGGATGTTCCACGTGGAACACTGACGTGCGAGGTTCTCGTAGTGTTCCACGTGGAACGCGCTAGACGTCGACGAGCTGTTCGGGTTCATGCAGGACTACGACCCGTGCACCGGTACGGCGCTCGATCTCGACCGCGTTCGCACGCGCAAAGGCAAGGTCCTCATCCGGACGGCACGACAGCACCACGCCTGCCAGGACACAGCCATCACGGCTGACCGCCTCCACCGTCAACAACGTGTGGTTGATCGTTCCAAGCCCGGCAGTTCCGACCACGACTACCGGCAGTCCGAGCTGCTTTGCCAGACTTGCCATGTCTGCGGTCAGCGTCAGCGGAACACGCCATCCGCCCGCTCCTTCAACCAGTGCAAGGTCAACCCCTTCCGCGCCCTCTCGGAAGACGGCAGCGATCTGAGCCAGGTCGAGGTCGACACCCACCGCCCGAGCTGCTGGCAACGGCGCGATTGCCAGCTCGAAGCAATAGAGCCTGCGTAACCTGCCCTGCTGCCAGCCACCTGCGGCCTCGAACAGCAGCTCCTGGTCAGCGCCGTACAACTCGTCCCCGATCCGTGCACATCCGGTCTCGACCGGCTTGAACGCGAACACGCGCTTCCCGAACCTGACTGCCTGCCGCGCGAGATGTGCCGTCACGAAGGTCTTGCCGACGCCCGTTCCAGTCCCGGTGATGAACAGACCTTTCACGTGGAACCGGACTATCGCAGCGTCTCTTCGATCGCGCGAGACGTCGCGGTCTCGAGGAGGTCGAGCTCCGACGCCGACAGGCTCAACGGCGGCATCCACACCACAACATCACCCAACGGCCTCAACATCACGCCGTGGTCGCGTGCACGTCGACAGACCTCTGCGCCCACGAAGCGATCAACTCGCGACTCGACCTCGATGCCCACCATGAAGCCGCAGCTACGGACGGCGCGAACACCCGGGACCGCGCGAACCCGAACGAGTGCCTGTTCGAAGGACGACAACAGCCGGATCGCGCGAGGCAACGTTTCCTCGCGAAGCAGCAAGAGGGACTCGAGGCCCACGGCACATGCCAGCGGATTGGCTGTGAACGTGTGACCGTGAAAGAACTGCTTGAGCTCGGCACGCCGCCCGAGGAACGCCGCGTAGATTTCCTCTGTGGATAGCGTTGCAGCGAGCGGCAGATAACCCGCGGCGATACCCTTTGCGAGGCACAAGAAGTCGGGTGACACCTGCTCGCGCTCGCACGCGAACAACGTCCCGGTTCGCCCGAACCCGGTGGCGACTTCGTCCACGATCAGATGAACATCGTGGGCCCGGCAGCGAGTCGCGACCTCGCGCAGGAAGCCGGGCGGGTGCACGAGCATCCCGGCTGCACCTTGTACGAGCGGCTCGAGAACGAATGCAGCGATCTCGTCGGCGCGGGTCGCGAGCTCGGCATCGAGCCGTACAAGCGCGGCAGTTGCGTCGGTATCTGCAGGACTCGGGATCGCGAGGCTCTGTACGAGTAGCGGACCGAACACGCGATGGAACAACTCGATGCCGCCAACGCCAACCGCACCGAGTGTGTCGCCATGATAGGCATCGCCGAGTCGCAAGAAACGCTGCTTGGTTTTGCGCCCGCGCAGCTGCCAGTACTGGAACGACTGCTTCAACGCGATCTCGACCGCTGTCGAGCCCGAGTCCGAATAGAAGACGCGCGTCAGTCCCGCTGGCGCGGCATCAACGAGTGCCTGGCCGAGCCGGATCCCGGGTTCGTGCGTGAGCCCGAGGAACGTGGAGTGCGCGATCCGATCGAGCTGGTCGCGCAACGCGCGATCGAGACGTGGATGCCGGTGACCATGCACGTTGCACCACAGCGATGCGACGCCATCGAGATAGCGCCGACCTTTGGTGTCGACGAGGAAGTTGCCGTCACCGCGCTCGATGACGAGCGGATCCCACTCCGCCATCTGCGTGAAAGGGTGCCACATGACCCGGTGATCGAGATCTTCGAGCTCAGTCATTTTGACGCATTGCGTTACCGAGGGAAGTTGCAAGGGTTTCCAGCTGCTGCGCGTCGTTCGCGGCGCTCACGCTGATCCGCAATCGCGCGGTTCCGACCGGCACGGTGGGCGGTCGAATTCCCTGCACGAACACGCCGGCTTCGAGGAGCTCCGCCATCAGCATCATCACGCGCCGATCGTCACCGACGAGCAACGGCGCGATCGGGCTGTCGACGTCCCCGCCCAGCGCCGGTACATACGCGCGCAATCGCCGGGCGTGGCCAATCACGGTCCGGCGCCGCGCATCGCCGTCCGAGCCCCGGACGCACTCGATTGCCGCGGTCGTCCCTGCAGCCAGGCTCGGCGGCATGCCCGTCGAGAACACGAGCGAGCGAGCACGATTCCACAGCAGATCGGCAACCCCGCGCGACGACGCGACGAAAGCGCCGAACGTTCCGAGGGCCTTCCCGAACGTCCCGACGACGACGTCCGGAACGACCCCGGCGGTCGCCGCGACGCCGCGACCCTCCACCCCGACGACTCCAAGCGCATGGGCTTCGTCGAGGACGAAGGCGGCATCGTGCTGGCGGCACAGCGTCGCCAGCGCCGCCACATCGGCGAGATCGCCGTCCATCGAGAACAGCGATTCGCTCACGACGATCCGGCGGGCACCGCGATGACTGGCGAGCGCGTGCTCGAGCGCCGCGAGATCGCGATGCGGATACACGACGATCTCGGCGCGCGATAGTCGACAGCCATCGATGATGCTCGCGTGGTTGAGCTCGTCGGAGAACACGACGTCCCCTGCCCTCGCGATCGACGACAGCACGCCGACATTCGCGGCGTAGCCGCTGTTGAACAACCGCACACCGTCGCGCTGCAGCCAGTCCCCGACGGCGGCCTCGAGCGCGACATGCCGCCGGTGGTTGCCGACGATCAGCCGCGACGCGCCGGCGCCAGCGCCATCCTCGTCGAGCGAGCTCGCCATCGCGCTCCGGATCCGCGGATCGTTCGCGAGCCCGAGGTAGTCGTTCGACGCGAAGTTGATGACCGCGACGCCGTCGATCGTGACGCGCGCACCCTGGGCGCCATCGAGCACACGCGGCACCCGCAGCCGATGGACGGCCTCGAGCTCGCGCAGCTCGCGACGGGCTTCATCTTCGAGCGTCACGGCCCGGCACTATAGCGGCAGCGCGCCCCTTCTTCGCGTCCTGGCACCGCCGTGGGCGACATCACGTGATGTGGTTTGCCCAGATGTTCCGCCGATCGCCGCGATGTGTTCTGTAGATAATCCGGTGCATGCCGACGTCGACCGCGAACCGGATGGTGGCCACTTCCCTGGTGTTGAGCCTGGTGTCGAGCCTGGTGTTGAGTGCGTGCAGCTCGAGCTACACACCGCAGAGTCGTGGCCGCGTCTCGATGATGATGATGAGCGGCCAGGTCGTCTACGTCCGCGATGGTCAGACCTACCCGCACGGCTTCCTCGGCGGCGGACTCGAGGATGCCGTCGCCGGACATCCGGTCGCGGTGGGAGCCGCCGAGGAATACACCGATCGCCTCAAGCTTGGCCTGCTCGGGCTCTTCGGCGGAATGATCTGCTCGGTGACCGCGATGACCTACGCGCTACGCGACCTCGAAAACGACCCCGACACCAGCGACCGCAACGACCGCAACGAGGTCCCGAACACGTTGTGGCTCTCGCTCGGCTGTTCCGTCGTCATGCTCCTCGGCGCCGGCTACATGGCCAGCGCCGAGCCGTACCGCTGGGATGCGGTGAACCTGTTCAACGACGCGCCGCCGCAGCTGCCCACCTATCCAGGGGCGCCGCCGCCATATCAGTTCCAGCCGCCGCCACGCCCGGCATCGGCGGCGGCGTCGCTTCGCATGCGCGACGACTGATGACGCGCGCACCGTTTCAGGTCCTCGTCGTGCCGTGGCGCCGACATGGCTCGAGCCTCGAGGCGGCGGTGTTCCATCGTGCCGACCACGATCTCTGGCAGTTCGTATCTGGCGGTGGCGAGCTCGCCGAGACCCCGCTCGAGGCTGCACGTCGCGAGGCTCACGAGGAGGCTGGCATCCCCCTCGACGCGCCATACCTCGCCCTGACGTCGACGACGATGCTGCCGGCCTGCTGGTTCGCCGCGTGGCCAACGTGGCCGGCCGACGTGCTGATGATCCCCGAGCACGCGTTCGCGGTCGAGGTCGGCGAGCTACCGCTCGAGCTCTCGGCCGAGCATCTCGAGATGCGTTGGTGCGCGGTCACCGAGGCGATGGCGCTGGTCCGGTTCGACAGCAACCGTCACGCGTTATGGGAGCTCCACGAGCGGCTGTTTCCCGGCGAGCGGATCAAGCGGACCGCGTATCGCTGAGCACTACTTGCCGATGCAGAACCGCGCGAAGACCTCGTCGAGCACGCGGTCGCCGACCTCGATTCCGCGGAGCTGCGCGAGCGTCTGGGTCGCGTGTCGCAGCTCGATCGCGATGACCTCCGACGGCCGCCGCGCCCTCCACAGTGCATGCGCTGCATCGAACGCATCGCGCGCGCTCGCCGCCAGCGCCTGCTGGCGCGCGGTGGTGACGATCGCGTGCTCGCTGCCTTCGCGCTCGGCGACACCCGCGATCGAGAGCACCTTGCGGCGCAGCTCGTCGAGGCCCTGTCCGGTCAGCGCCGATGTCGCGATGGCGGTAGCGTCATCGTCGGGCGCCACGGTGCCGCGATCGACCTTGCTGCGCACCAGCACCGCCCGGGTGCCGTAGCGGATACCGCGATCCCACGGATGCTCGCCGTCGTTGACCACGATCACCACGTCTGCCGTCGCGACCCGCTCGGCACCGAGCGCGATTCCGCGCTGCTCGACCGGATCGTCGGTGGCGCGCTCCCCGGCGGTATCGATCAGAACGACGGCGATCCCATCCCAGACCGCCGAGACCTCGAGCCAGTCGCGCGTCGTCCCTGGTGCCGCGGCGACCAGCGCGCGCTCGGTTCCGACCAGCGCGTTGAGCAGCGACGATTTGCCGACGTTGACCGGCCCGACGAGCGCCGCCGTGATCCCGGCGCTGACCGCTCGACCGTGCCGGAAGCCCTCCGCGAGCGTCGCGCAGCCGGCTCGCAACGCCACGAGCTCGTCGCCGACCCAGTCAGCGGTCCGGGTCTGCAGATCGTCCTCGGGAAAATCGATCGCGCCCTCGATCTCGGCGAGGACCCCGAGCGCGCGTTGCTCGAGCCTGATGACCTCGCGCCCGAGCGTACCTTCGAGGTTCCCCTGTGCGAGCCGCAACGCCCGCTCGCTGCCCGCATGGATCACCGCATAGAGCGCCTCGGCCCGCAGCAGATCGAGCTTGCCGTTCGCCACCGCTCGCCGCGTGAACTCGCCCGGCTCCGCGATCCGGGCACCGCGCTCGACGACGCACGCGAGCAACGAGCCGAGGTTGTGCGAGCCGCCGTGGCCCTGGAGCTCGACGACGTCTTCCCCGGTGAACGACGCGGGCGCGCGCATCGCGAACGCGAGCACCTGGTCGACACGGCGAAACTGCGAATCGCGGGCCCAGCCCACACGAATCGTGCGATCGAGCGAGGCCTCGCTGATTCCCAGCGTCGCGCACGCGATCGCGATCGCCCGCGGCCCGCTCAGCCGGACGATCCCCACTCCTCCGACGCCGGCGGCCGTCGCGATCGCCGCGATGGTGTCGCCTTCGTCGACGAGCACTACCCGCCGCTTGCGCCCGCGGCGACTTCGACAGGCACGATCAGGAGGTGACGATCGTCGCCCTCTCCTTCACTGCGGCTCGTCAGCCCCGCGATCTCGGCGATCGCCATGTGCACGATGCGGCGATCGTGTGGCGTCATCGGCTGGAGCTCGACGATCTGCTTCGTCTGCAGCGCCTTCTCGGCCATCTTCTGGGCGAGCGAGCGAAGTCGCTCGATCTGCTTGTCGCGGAACCCGCCCGCATCGACGACGAGCGGCTTGGCGCGGTCTCCGGTGCGATCGCGATACACGACCTTGTTGACGAGGTGCTGGAGCGCATCCATCACCACTCCACGGCGACCGATCACGACCTCGGTCTCCTTGGTCTGGATCTCGAGGATGGTCCTGTCGGAGTCATCCTTGATGTCGATGTCCGCCGAGATGCCCATGCGCTCGAGCACGCCGAGCAAAAACTCACTCGCCTTCTCGGCGAGATCTTCACGTTCTGCGGTCGCAGTTTCCGTCACAGCTGCCTCCATAACCTAGCGTCGGCGCTTCTTGCGCCGGGGTCGCTGGCGCGGCGGGCCACTCGAGCTCGAGCCACCTGCCGTCGCCTCGGGAACATCATCATCGTCGGCGTCGCCGGAATCACGAGCGGCCGTCGCGTCGACATCGATCACCGGCTTCGCCGCCACCGGCTTGCCGTTTTTCGCACTCGCACCGCTCTTGCCGGCCGCGCCGCCCTTGCCGACCGGCTTGGCAGCCGCAGCCGCAGCCGCCTCGGCGTTCGCCTTCATCTGAGCCACCATCGCGAGGCTCTTCTTGTCGTACTTGTTCATCCAGATCGAGTGCAGCGCCGACAGCACGGTGTTCGTGAAGATGTACAGCGTCAGCCCCGACGGGAAGAAGAACGCCATCACGCCGAACATCAGCGGCATGCCGTACTGCAGGAACTTCTGCTGCCGCGAGTCGCCGGTCACCGGCGTCATCCGCGCCTGCACGAACATCGTGACGAGCAGGATGATCGGCAGGATGTAGAACGGGTCGGGTGTCGTCAGGTCATCGATCCAGCCCGAGATGAACGGCTCCTGGTACAGCTCACCTGCGCTCGACAGCATCCGGTAGAGCGCGATCCAGATCGGCATCTGCATCAGGATCGGCAGACATCCCGCGATCGGGTTGACCTTGTGCTGCTTGTACAGCGCCATGGTCTCGGCCTGGAGGCGCTGGCGGTCCTCCTTGTACTTCTCCTGCAAGACCTTCATCTGCGGAGCGAGCGCGGCCATCGCCTTCATCGACCGCATCGACTTGGTCGTCCAGTACATCGTCGCTGCCTTGACGAGGAACGTCAGCAGCATGATCGCGATGCCCCAGTTACCGACGAAGGCGTAGAACTTGAGCAGCAGCCACAGCAGCGGCTTGCCGATCACGCCGAACCAGCCGAAGTCGACGGTCGCGGTGAAGCCGGGCGAGAACTCGGCGCTGGCCTCGGCGGCCTCGAGCGACTTGTAGCTCTTGGGTCCGAGGTATGCGACGACCTCTTCCTTGATCTTCGTCGTGCCCGGCTCGAACTTCTGCGCCGGGAAGACGATATCGGTACGCATCACGCCATCGGCGCCGATCGCGTACGAGTACTTCTCGACGGCCTCGACACCCTCGCGACGCGGCGAGTACGCCTGCAGCATGTACGGGTGCTCGTAGCCGGCCCAGATGATGTCCGGCTCCCAGCGCGGCGCCTTCGCGAGATCCTTCCAGTTCGTGTGGAAGATCTCCTCGCCGCGAAATGTCGCCGAGTTCCAGATGCGGGCCTCGATCTGCTGGCCGCCGTCCATGTCCGCCTTGATGTCCTGGTACGCGAATGCACTGACCGCGAGGCTCTGCTGCGTGAGCGTGTTGGCAGGAACCTTGACGTCGATCGTCACGGTCATCTTCACGGCGTACGCGTCGGGCACGATCGTGAAGATCTTCTCGGCATGCACGACCGGCGTGTCGAGCACGTAGCGAACCTCGGTCTCGGACACCTTGGTGCCAACCCAGTCGAGCTCGCTCGGGAACCGCATCGTCGGCTGCTTGCGCACGCCGTTCTCGGTCGAGGTGAAGTCGACGTAGAACGCGCCGGTGCCGGGGCGGGCAGGGAGGAGCTCGCCACGCTTCTGCGTGCTGTCGTCCTTGAGGTACTTCTTGCTGTCGAGCTGCCACGACACGAGCGCGCCGCCATAGCTCGAGAACGTCGCGATCAGCTTGCCGGGATACTCGAGGACGAGCTTCTGTTCGGTGCCACGGGGCGCCTCGGGCGTCACGACGATCACGGGCGCCGTTGCCGGTGCGGTCGCGACGACCTGCGAGCCCGAGCCGGCGGTCTTCTTGGTCTCGTCCTTCGCCGGCGGGAACACCATGTTCCACACGAGCATCACGGCGAGCGCGAGCCCGACCGCCAGGAGCAACCGCTTGCCTTGCATCTCCATCAGTGCTGCTCCGCTCGGTGCGTGCACCGACGTGACGGGGGAACTGGCTCGTATCCGCCGCGCGCGAACGGATGGCAGCGCAGGATGCGCCAGCAGGCGAGGGCGATTCCGACGAGGATCCCGCGCTGCTTCACCGCATCAACGGCGTACTCCGAGCACGTCGGTAGATAGCGACAGCTCGGCGCGCGCTTCATGGGCGACAGCACGTGCCGGTAGAACATCACCGGTGACAGGACGATCGCGACGAGGAGACGGTGGATCGAGGTCATGAGCACAGCCGCAGGATCCGCGTGAGATCGGGGGCGAAGTCGTCAGGGTGACCCTGGCGCGCGGCGGTGTCCTTGGCAACCAGGACGAGGTCCCAGCCGCGCGGAACCCAGCCGTGCGTACGCATCCACTCGCGCAACATCCGCCTGATGCGGTTGCGAACGACTGCGTTGCCTACTTTCTTGGTCACCGTGATCCCGAGCCTGCCGGCAAGCTGCGAATCCGTTCGCTGGCGCGCAATGCCGAGGACGTGCCGCCCGTGAACTTTTGTCCCGTCGCCTTGAACGGCGATGTAGTCGGCCCGCTGTCGCAGGCGCATGTCCTTGGAGATCCCCAAGGACGTGCCGCCGCCAGCAGACCGATCCGCGGGCGACAAGTCACTTCTTGGCGGCCGTCACCGAGATGCGCTTGCGGCCCTTCGCGCGGCGGCGCCGGAGCACCTCACGGCCACCACGGGTCTTCTTGCGGGCGCGGAAGCCGTGCGTGCGCTTACGGCTCTTGTTATGCGGCTGGTACGTACGCTTGGACACGGCAACTCTCCACCCGTCGAGGGCTCAGCGGAGCGGGATCGATACTCAACCCCTCCCTCGAAGTCAAGGTGAAGACTCGAAACGACGCACGAAGGACCAAGATCAGGTGGCCCGTCCAGTCGATCGTGACTCCCGGTTTTTCGTCGACGTTCCGGAGTTCACTTGACGTCGTTTTGAGCTTGCACACCGAAATCGCCATCTGATACCAACGCCGGGTTTCCTCGGCTGTGGATAAGCCTTAAGGCGGGCCGCTAGCAGAGGACCAGAGGTGCCTGTGGATAACCTCTGGATAGGACATTCTTTTGTCTGTGAACGACGAGTCTCAAATACTTGTACTTACAGGACAATGTCCTGGGGACAGGGGAATGACAGTACAGCTGATCTGGGATGAAGCGGTCGACCGTCTAAAGGCTCGCGTCTCCCCACAGAATTACGACATGTGGCTGCGTCCGATCGAGCTGATGTCGTTCGATGGCTCGACCCTTCGCCTCCGCGCCCCCAACAGCTACGTCCGGCTATGGTTCGAGTCCAACTTTCTCGGAACGCTGATCAAGGAAATCCACGAGCTAGGTCACGAGGTCCGGGTCGAGTTCGACCCCGATGGCCCGGAGGAGCGTCCCCACGAGCTCAACATCTCGTTCGCGCACGGGACCCAGCCCCAGGCTCCGGTCCTCGTGACTCCCGCGGCCGTGATCGCACCCGTGGTGCACCACCATCCGCAGGCCCAGCAGACGACGCATCACCCACATCAGCAGAAGATGCCGGCGTCGCCAGACGACATCGTCGCACCCGACGCGGCCTCGCTGAACCCGCGCTACACGTTCGACACCTTCGTCGCCGGCCCCTCCAACCAGCTCGCGTTTGCAGCCTCGCAGGCGGCAGCTTCGAGCTACCCACCGAAGTACAATCCAATCTTCATCTGCGGCGGCGTCGGCCTCGGCAAGACGCACCTGCTGCACGCGATCGGTCACCAGCAGCTCGGTAACCGCCCGAGCTCGCGCATCGTCTACATCTCGAGCGAGCGGTTCATGAACGAGTACGTGCAGGCGATCCGTACGGGCAAGATGCACGAGTTCCGCAGGAACTACCGCGAGGGCATCGACGTCCTGCTGATCGACGACGTGCAGTTCCTGGCCGGCAAGGAGAGCACGCAGGACGAGTTCTTCCACACGTTCAACGCGCTCCACGAGAACCACAAGCAGATCGTGCTGACGGCCGACCGCAAGCCGCACGAGATCTCGGACATCGCCGACCGGCTGCGAACGCGCTTCGCGTGGGGCCTGCTTGCCGATATCGAGCCTCCCGAGCTCGAGGTGCGCATCGCGATCTTGCGCAAGAAAGCCGCTGTCGAGGCGGTGGCGTTACCCGATGACGTCGCGCTCTACATCGCGTCGTCGATCAAGAGCAACGTTCGCGAGCTCGAGGGCGCACTGATCCGGCTCGCGGCATACGCATCGCTCTCGAAGCGCCGGATCGACCTCGAGTTCGCGCAGGAGACGCTCGGAGCGGCGATCACACGCCCCCGCGAGATGATCACCGTCGAGGGCGTCATCAAGTCGGTGGCGAGCTACTACGGCCTCAAGCCGAGCGACATCAAGAGCGAGCGCCGGCACAAGTCGGTGGCGACGCCGCGTGCGGTCGCCATGTACCTGTCACGTCATCACACGAAGGACTCGTATCCAGACCTCGCCCGCGCGTTCGGTGGCAAGCACCACACCACCGTGATCTCGGCGGTCCAGAAGATCATCGAGCGCCTCAAGGACGACGCTTCGCTGCGGTCCGAGATCCACGCGATCGAAGGGATGATCCTGCGATGAGCGGCGTGCTGAACCCAAGGACGAGGCCTGTGCGAAACGCTGTGCTGCCAGCTGTGGACGGAGCGTGGATGAATGCGAGGTCGCGGTTTGTCCACACGTTCGCTTCATGTCATCCACTGCGGGACGCCCAGGTGCCGCGGTCCTGCGTGACGAGCGATTTGACTGTCAGGGCTTCAAGTTATGAAGCTATCCACAGCGTCCACAGGACCTACTAGTTCTTACTTCTAACTAAGATCTAATTCTTTAAAGATACAGAGAGAGAACGAGACGACACGCAAGACGACGCTTCAGAGCGCGAGCACTCAGCTCGAGCCTCCCGAGCAAGGCTTAGTAAAAGCGACACGACGAACGACAGCAACGAACGGTCGAGGGTGACATGGAAATCCGCATCGCAAAGAACGAGTTCATTCGCGGCCTGCGCCTCGCGCAAGGCATCGCCGATCGCAAGAGCACGATGCCGATGCTCGCGAACGTGCTGCTGAGAACGCAGGGCAAGAACCAGCTCCTCGTCGCGGCGACCGACCTCAACGTCTCGCTGACTGCCGAGCTCAAGAGCACGAACACGTCGGAAGGCGGCATCACCCTCGGTGCCAAGAACCTCTACGAGCTCATCGCGAACGCTCCAGGCGACGAAGTCACGCTCAAGAAGGCCGACAACCACTGGGCGGAGATCAAGAGCGGCAAGGTCACCTATCGCATCGTCGGCATGCCCGACCGTGACTTCCCGAAGGTCCCGGACCATCGCGAGGCGACGTACTCTACGCTCGAGAGCGCGGTACTTCGCGAGATGATCGAGCGGACGCTGTTCAGCGTGTGCAACGACGAGACGCGATTTCACCTGAACGGCGTGTACTTCGAAAGCGACGGCAGCAAGAGCCGCATGGTCTCGACCGACGGCCATCGCCTCAGCAAGGTCGAGCGCACGCTCGCGAATGGCCCCAAGCTCTCGGCAGGCATCATCATCCCGAAGAAGGGGCTGATGGAGATCCGTCGCGTGCTCGAAGCGGGGCCGTCCTGCAAGCTCGCCATCAAGACCCCGCACCTGTTCCTCGTCCAGGACGACATCGCGCTCGCCGTGAAGCTCATCGACGCGCAATTCCCGCCGTACGAGCAGGTGATCCCGAAGGACCACAAGAAGATCATCACCGTCGATCGCGGACGCTTCATCGACGCGCTCAAGCGCGCGCAGCTGATGTCCTCGGAGACGCGTGGCGTGAAGGTCGCGGCGACCAAGGACGGCGTCACCATCACGAGCGACAACCCGGACCTCGGCGAGGTTCGCGAGGAGCTCGAGGCCGAGTACAACGGCGACCCCATCGCGATCGGGTTCAACCCGAAGTACGTCGTCGAGCTGCTGTCGCAGATGGCGAGCGACCAGGTCACGCTGGCCCTCGGTGGCGAGCTCGATCCCGGCCTCATCCGACCGCTCACCGGTGACGATTACCTCGGCGTTGTCATGCCGATGAGGATCTGACCGCTGCGGATCCAGGCGCTGGTCGCCGAGGGCGTCCGCAATCTGGTTCCGCTGTCCCTCGAGCCGAGGGAGCGCTTCAACGTCTTCGTCGGTGATAACGGGCAAGGCAAGACGAACCTGCTCGAGGCGATCTTCGTGGTCGCGACGCTGCGGTCGTTCCGGACCTCGAAGCTGGCAGATCTCGTCGGCTTCGATCGAGCCAGCGCGAAGCTCGGAGCACGCGTTCTCAAGGATGAGATGACGCGGCTCTACGAGGTCGAGCTATCGTCCGGGTCACGCAAGGTCCGGCTCGACGGTAAGGCGGTGCGTCCGCTCGCGCGCTACTTCGGCGAGTTCAACGTCGTCGTGTTCACGCCCGAGGACCTCGGGCTGCCGCGTGGCTCGCCCGGTGACCGCCGGCGGTTTCTCGACCGCGGCGTGTTCAACCTCGAGCCCGGCTATCTCGCGACCGCCACGGATTACGACAAGGTCCTGAGGACGCGCAACAGCGTGCTCCGGCAAGCAGGGCAGGGGGCACTCGGCGGACGCCAGGTCGAGGAGCTGCTCGCCGTCTACGACACGCAGCTCGCCGGGCTCGCGGTCGCGACGATCGCAGCGCGCCGTCGGTTCATCGCGAAGGTGTTGCCCGAGCTCGCGACGACGTTCGCGGCGATCACGCGGACCGGCCGGGTCGCCGGGGCACGCTACGCGTCGAAGCTCGTCGACGTGCCGGCGGACGCGATCGAGGCGCAGCTCCGCGATGGCAGGGCGCGCGACCTCGCCTCGCAGTCGACGCAGCTCGGCCCGCACCGCGATGATCTGCAGCTCGAGCTCGACGGACGCGAGGCCGGCAGCTTCGCGTCGCAGGGCCAGCTCCGCGCGATCATGCTCGCGTGGAAGACGGCCGAGCTCACGGTGTTGGGCCGCGCGCATGGCGACCTGCCGATCCTCTTGCTCGACGATGTCTCGAGCGAGCTCGACCCTGCACGCAACGAATTCTTGTTCGAGCACCTCGCGACGCTCGCCGGTCAATGCTTCATCACGACGACACATGCGAGCCATGTCTTGCTGCATCGAGATCGTGCGGATTACCGCATCCAGAGCGGCCAGATTCTGAAATAATTCAGAGCTGTTAGCTACGCTGAAAACACCACGCAACGGCTTTCCGACGAGGAATGGCTGTGGTACCAAATCAACTCGCATTCGTAAGGCTGGGGAAATTGGCAGATCCGACTGTAGGTTCGAAGACTTCCGCGGCATCCGGGACGCAAGCGCCGGCCACCGTGTCGACCACCGCGTCGACTTCGGGAGGACCGTCGTCGGAGGACTACGATGCCGGCTCGATCGGCGTCCTCAAGGGCCTCGAAGGCGTCCGCAAGCGTCCTGGCATGTACATCGGCGACACCGATGACGGCAGCGGGCTGCATCACCTCGTGCACGAGGTCGTCGACAACTCGGTCGACGAGCATCTCGCCGGTCATTGCACGCGGATCGACGTCATCATTCATTTCGACAACTCGGTGACCGTCGAGGATAACGGGCGCGGCATCCCCGTCGACATGCACCCGATCGAGAACCGGCCCGCGGCCGAGCTCGTGATGACCTCGCTGCACGCTGGCGGCAAGTTCGGCGGCGGCGGCTACAAGGTCTCCGGCGGCCTGCACGGCGTCGGCGTGTCCGCCGTCAACGCGCTCTCGGACTGGCTGAAGCTCGAGATCCGCCGCAACGGCAACGTGTACTACCAGGAGTACTCGCGCGGTATCCCGGTCACCGATCTCAAGCAGACCGGCGTCACCGATCGCCGCGGCACGAAGGTCACGTTCCATCCCGACACCGAGATCTTCAAGAACGTCCTCGAGTTCTCGTTCGACCAGCTCGCGCAGAAGCTCTCGCAGCTCGCGTATCTCAACAGCGGGCTCGAGATCGTCATCCACGACGAGCGCACCGATCGCAAGGTCACCTACAAGTTCGAGGGCGGCATCGCGACGTATGTCGCCGATCTCAACGCGAACAAGACGCAGATCAGCGAGATCGTCGCGTTCGTCGCCGAGCACGAGGGCTGCACCGTCGACATCGCGATGCAGTGGAACGACGGCTACTCCGAGCTGCTCACCTGCTTCACGAACACGATCAAGAATCGCGACGGCGGCACGCACGCCACGGGCTTTCGCCAGGCGCTGACCCGCACCGTCAACAACTACGCGAACGAGTACAAGCTGCTCAAGGACGCCAAAGGCGGCCTGTCGGGCGAGGATCTGCGCGAGGGCCTGACCGCCGTCATCTCGGTCAAGGTCGCCGATCCGAAGTACTCGAACCAGGCCAAGGACAAGCTGGTGTCGTCGGAGGTCGCGACCGCGGTCAACGCCGTCGTCACCGAGAAGCTCGGCGAGTACCTCGAGCAGCATCCCAAGGAAGCTCGCAACATCATCAACAAGGCGCTGCTCGCATCGCGGGCACGCGAGGCCGCTCGCAAGGCGCGCGAGATGGTGCAGCGCAAGGGCGCGCTCGAGCTGACGTCGCTACCGGGCAAGCTCGCCGACTGCCAGGAGCGGGACCCCACGAAGAGCGAGCTGTTCATCGTCGAGGGCGAGTCCGCCGGTGGCTCTGCCAAGCAGGGTCGCAGCCGCGCGTTCCAGGCGATCCTCCCGCTCCGCGGCAAGATCCTGAACGTCGAAAAAGTCCGCTTCGATCGTATGCTCGGCTCGCAGGAGTTGACGACGCTGATCACCGCGCTCGGCACCGGCGTCGGCGAGGAGAAGGACGTCGGCAAGCTCCGCTATCACAAGATCATCGTGATGACAGACGCCGATGTCGACGGCAGTCACATTCGCACGCTCTTGCTCACGTTCTTCTTTCGCCACTTCAACGAGCTGTTCGAGAACGGTCACGTGTTCATCGCGCAGCCGCCGCTCTACAAGATCAAGAAGGGCAAGCACGAGCAGTACCTCAAGAACGAGCAAGCGCTCGAGGACTACCTGCTCGAGAGCGTCACTCGCGAGACCACGCTGCAACGCGCGAACGGCCCATCGCTGACCGGCGCCGAGCTCGTCAACGTGATCAAGCGCGTCAACCAGGCGCGCCGGTTGCGAATCCAGCTCGACAAGCGCGGCGATGGCCGGATCTCGTCACCGTTCGCCGAGGCGGGCCTGACCGAGGACGATCTCAAGAACAAGGACAAGCTCGAGCTGATCGAGGCGAAGGTTCTCGCAGAAGTCTCGCGGCGTCACGGCGAGCTCGGCCAGGCGGCGGCCGAATACAAAGCAGATGGCGAGCACGGTGGTTGGGAGATGCGCTTCCCCGGTGGCGTGCACGGCGTTCGCCGTCACACGATCATCAACGTCGATCTCGTGCGCGCGTCGGAGTTCGTCGAGCTACGCAAGGTCAGCGCCGAGCTCAAGGCGACGCTCGTCGAGCCACTGACGCTGAAGCAGGGCGACGACGATCCCGTCGACGTCGCGAGCACCGATGACATCGCACGGATCGTCGAGGAGCTCGGCCGCAAGGGCCTCCAGATCCAGCGCTACAAGGGCCTCGGGGAGATGAACGCCGAGCAGCTCTGGGAGACCACGATGGATCCCGCGAAGCGCAACCTCCTCAAGGTCAAGGTCGAGGAGATGGAGGAGGCCGACGGCATCTTCACGAAGCTGATGGGCGATCTCGTCGAGCCGCGCCGCGAGTTCATCGAGCAGAACGCGCTGAACGTTCGCAACCTCGACGTCTGAAAGACGTCGTACACGTACACGTAAACCTACGTGACGAGCGGATGGCTCGGTGGACCGTTGCGCGCTCCGCCATGACCAGTCTGCACCGAGGCAGGTCGATGACGGACGATCTGTGCAGCGCCAGGCCGCGGTCGTTTAGTTAGGTTTCCGTTTCCGTTCGCGGTTACGTTTTAGAGCGCGCGGTGCAGAGATTCCTGCAGCAGCGGCGAGACGTGCTCGGAGTCGTTGAGCCGGACCAGCACGAGCTCGCTGAGCGCTGGACCCGACAGCACGTTGAGCGTCGCCGGAGATTGCCGGAACGCCCACACGCGGGTCAGCGGGAGCCCGAGCACCCGGCATAGCAGCACACGGTTGACCGCGTCGTGAGCGGCGACGAGCAGGCAATCGGAGTCCTTGAGGTTGCGGGTCACCCGCTCGATGACGGGCCACGCGCGAGCCTCGACCTGGCCGAGCGTTTCGGCGCCAGGGCCAGCGGGGACATCACGATCGGGTCGCGAGCGCCACGTGCCGAGCATCTCGGCATGCGCCGCCTCGACGTCGGTCGAGAGCTGGCCTTCCCAGGCGCCGTGCGAGATCTCCTGCAAGCCTGAATCGAGCTCGAGCGTGACGTCGCGACCGACCAGGATCGCTTCGGCCGTCTTGCGTGCCCGTGATAGCGGCGACGAGATCGCGGCCGTGATCGCCACGTGAGCCAGCCGGACACCGAGCCGACGGACCTGCGCCTCACCGTCGCTCGATAGCGGGATATCGGTGCGGCCCTGGTAGCGACCGTCACGGTTCCACGAGGTCTCGCCATGTCGCACCAGCAGGATGTGCATGGCTCGAATCTACAGGCGGGCGCCGTGACGCGCCGAGTCACCAGGTCACGAACAGATGACGGAGCATGGGGCCGAGAAACTCCCGGTTCCGACGGTGCACGACGGCGCTCGATCTTGCCCGAGTCGCCGTGGTAGCGAGGAGGAATGCAGCGAAGCCGCATCATGGGTATCGGGATGAGCGTGCCGTCGCGGGTCGTGACCAACGACGATCTCGCGGCGAAGATGGAGACCTCACACGACTGGATCGTCGAACGCACGGGCATCGAGGAGCGCCGCTGGGTCAGTGAGGGCGAGACCGGCGCGACGCTCGCGACCGCCGCGAGCCAGCAGGCGATCGAGCGCTCGGGTGTCGATCCGAAGCAGATCGATCTGATCATCTACGCGACGCTGTCGCCGGACTTCTTCTTCCCGGGCACCGCGGTCTTCGTGCAGCGCGCGCTCGGGCTCAAGGACATCCCCTGCCTGGACATTCGCCAGCAGTGCACCGGATTTATTTATGGGCTCTCGATCGCCGACGCGTTCATCCGCAGCGGTCAGTACAAGCACGTGCTGCTGATCGGCTCCGAGGTCCACTCCACAGGCCTCGACATCTCGACCGCGGGACGTGACGTCACGGTGATCTTCGGCGACGGCGCGGGCGCGGTTGTCGTCGGCCCCGCGACCGATGACCAGCACGTGATCCTGTCGACTCACCTCCACGCCGACGGTACCGAGGCCGAGATCCTGTGGACCGAGTACCCGGCGAGCGCACGCCACCCGCGGCTCACCGTCGAGGCGATGGCCGAGCGAAAGCACTTTCCCGTGATGAACGGCAAGAAGGTGTTCAAGCACGCGGTCACCCGCATGCCGCAAGCGATCATGGAAGGCATGGTGACCAACGGGCTCAAGCTCGAGGACATCGACATGCTGATCCCGCACCAGGCCAACCTTCGGATCAATCAGATGGTCGCGCAGATGATCGGCCTGCCCGCCGACAAGACGCACAACAACATCATGAAGTACGGCAACACCACGGCCGCTTCGATCCCGATCTGCATGCACGAGGCGGTCGAGCTCGGCAAGATCAAGCCCGGTAACCTGGTGTGCCTCGTCGCGTTCGGCGCGGGTCTCACGTGGGGCTCCGCGTTCCTGAGGTACTGATGCCCGCCGCAGTTGTAGGAAGTTGCAAGCTCGTCGGTGCACAGCACGCGACGTCCGGACCGCTGGCGATCGTGCCGCAGATGCTTCACGCGAAGTGGGTCGCCAGGTTCACCGAGCAGGACGGCAAGGCGCTTGGCAAGCTCAAGAAGCGCGTCAGCGCGGCGACCACGAAGGGCGCGCGGGGCGTGTTCCTTCCGCTCGTCCAGCGCATGGGTTGTTACGCCAAGGCCGGCGTGATCGTCCTCGTCGAGGCGAAGGACGCGAACGGCAAGGAGCCGGCGAGCTTCGAGGAGGTCATGAAGGCGGCGACCCAGGTCGACGTCAAGGACACCGCCTGGAAGCCGGTGATGAAGTTCACGCCGAAGGGCGCCCACGTGCTGTGCGACGTGTGGGCGAAGAATCCGACCGCCGCGAAGGCCGATCGCAAGCGCGCCCTCAAGCTGAACCTCTCGAGCGAGCCGTACGTCGTCGAGGAGATCCGCAACGTCGCGCACACGGTGAACCTGCCGAACCAGAAGCCGCTCGCCGTGAAGTACTCGTTCACCCGGCTGCGTCCGGTGGCCCAGAAGGCGCTCAAGATTCCGAAGCCAAAGCTTGCGCGCGTGGTAGCGAGCGAGATCGTCGCGCCCCCCGAGATCGTGAAGGCGGCGAAGCAGCTGAAGTTCATCGACAGCGATCAAACGACGATGGTCATCGTGCCGCGCGCCTCGCTGAATGCCTGGGGCGGGCTCGCGGAGGACGGCGAGGACACGCGCGACTTCGATCGCGCCTGCGCTGCTGGACCGCTCGCGACGCTCGACGTCGATGGCCGGCCCGCGCTGGTGATCGGCCAGGACGCCGGAATGGCGTTTCATCCGACCGACGATGGCGGCGTGATCATCCAGTGGATCGGCGCCGACAGCGAGGCCGGCATTCTCTCCGCGGCGCTCTCGATCCCCGCGGACCAGTGGAAGCCGACGAAGCTCCGCTGGAACGTCGGCGATGGCGAGCTCGTGATGATCGGCGCACCGACGCCCGGCAAGTGCGCGACGTGCGAACGCGTCGACATCAAGATCCCACCCGGCACGTACGCGCTCGAGACGTGCGAACGCTTCCGCGCGGACGTTCGCGTCGGCAAGCAGCTGCAGCCGACGTTGCTCGGCGCCGTTCGCCTCGTCAAAAGTTGAGGGTCTGTCGTTCGCGTCGCGGTCAGCGACGGATGCGACGAAAAACGGACGACGCGCTATCCCTCGCTGCAGGAGTGAGGCGAGGGCCCCAGTCGAATTCGGGCGGTCGTCGAAGCCTACGCCGCGGCCTGCGCGAAGATCGCGTCGACTTCAGCCGCGAGCTTGTCCTCGGAGATGCCCTTCGCGATCGCCAGTTCCTTGATCAGCAGGCCGCGCGCGGTCTCGAGCATCTTGCGCTCGCCGAACGAGAGATCCTTGGTCACCCGGAGCACGCTGAGATCGCGAAACACCTCGGCGATCTCGAATACGCTCCCGGTCTTGATCTTCTCCATGTACTCGCGATACCGGCGATTCCACGTCTGGGTATCGCGCGGGATGTCGCGGGCCTTGAGGATCTCGTAGACCTCCTTCACCTGCTTGGAGGTGATGAGATCGCGAAGCCCGACCGAGCCGGCGTTCGTGGTCGGCACCATGATCTTCATGCCGGTCTCGATGATCTTCAGGATGTAGACGGCCGTCTGGCTGCCGCCGATATCCCGCTGCTCGAGGGCGACCACTTCGGCCACGCCGTGAACGGGATAAACGGCCTTGTCCCCAACTGCGAATGCTTGCTTCAAAGAAAAGACCTCGTACTGAGGCACGATACCAGTCAGCGCCTCGTCTGTCAAACCAACAACTTAGCTAACAGGCCGAGATAACTGTGGAAACCGGGAGTTGAGCCCCCCGAATGGTTAGTGCCTCGTCGCGTATTCCACGATCGATGCGACTGCAAACCCGGTCCCGCCCTTGGGCTGTGACGGCCGCGTGCTCGACAGCGATGCCGGTCCCGCGATGTCGACGTGAACCCACGGCGTGTCCTTCGCGAACGTCTTGAGGAACAGTCCCGCGGTGATCGCGCCGCCGAACCGGTCGCCGGTGTTGCGCATGTCCGCGATGGGGCTCTTCAGTTGCTCGCGAAGCCGCATGTTGAGCGGCAGCCGCCACATGTCCTCGCCGGTGCGCTCGGCGACGTTCATCCAGCTCCGCACGAGCTGCTCGTGATCGGACATCACGCCGGCCGTGTACGGGCCGAGCGCGACCATGCACGCGCCGGTCAACGTCGCGAAGTCGAACATCTCGTCGGGCTGGATCTTCGTGCGCGTGTACGTGATCGCGTCGCCGAGCGTCAGCCGGCCCTCGGCATCGGTGTTGTTGATCTCGACCGTGGTGCCGTCCATCGACGTCAGCACGTCGCCGAGCTTGTACGCGCGGCCGGAGACCAGGTTCTCGCAGCACGCCGTGACCGCATGCACCTCGTAGTCCGAGCCGAGTGTCGCGATCGCGTCCATCGCGGAGATCACCGCAGCCGCGCCCGACATGTCGACCTTCATGTCCTCCATCGACTGCGACGGCTTGAGCGAGTAGCCACCGGAGTCGAACGTCACGCCCTTGCCGATGAAGCAGATGCGCTTCTTCGGCTTCTTCGCGGGCTTGTACGTCATGTGGATGAAGCGCGCCTCCTGGTCGGAGCCCTGACCGACCGCGAGGAACATCCCCATGCCGAGCTCGGCGCACTTCTTCGGATCGAGCACGGTGACGGTCAACGAGCCCTTGTGCTTCTTCGCGATCGCCTGCGCATCGGCGGCGAGCGCGGCGGGCGTGATCACGGCGGCCGGCTCGTTGATCAGGTCGCGTGCGTGGTTGATCGCAGCTGCGATCGCGGTGCCGCGTGCGATCGCCGACGCGTAGGACTTGGTCTGCGCGGCCGAATGCTTCTTGCCCTTGAGATCGGTCAAAAACCCGAACGACTTGAGTGACGTCGGGCGCTTGTGGTCGTCACCGGTGAGGTATCGCCCGAACTTGTAGGTCCCGAGGTAGATGCCCTCGACTGCCATCTGGACGAGCAGCGCCTCGCGGTTGCCGCCGAGGTTCGGCAGCAACATCCCGACCGAGACTGCGCCTGCCTTGATCGCCGCCTGCGCGACGGTCGCCGCGACGTCCCGGATATTCGGATTCGTGAACTCCGCACGCGAACCGCCGCCCACGATCAGCACGCGGCGTGCCGGGAGTCGGCCGTGGGTGTGTACCGTCAGGGATTGACCGGTCTTGGCCTCGAAGTTCTCGGACCGGCAGACGTCGGTCAGCACGCCATCGAGCGCCTGGTCCACGGCCTTGAACACGGCATCCCGGGTCGGGTCGCCAAACACGACAAAAGCCACAAGATCGACGGTGGCCTGGAGTGCGGGCCCCGGAAGATGGCTAACTTGAATAGCGCCCTTCGCGTCCATAAATTCTTGTAACTCCTAGTAAAGTGGGCGTCGTTATACGGAAGGTAGAAACCGAAGTAAAGGAATGAGAATGCCTACATTGACATGCCATTCACGAGATCCGTAGAGTCGCTAACAGACCAGAACTCCGGGGGAGTTTGCATGCGATCCAAGGTGATGACGGCGCGTCCAGCGGCGCGCAAGGCTAGTGGCAGTCGCACGAAGAAGACGGTGGCGGTGGCATCGAGGAAGTCCGAACCGATCATCCAGATGGTCGAGCGGAAGTCCTCACGCAACATCGAGGAGATGCCGAAGAAGGCCGGCGAGCTGCCGATCCCGACTGCGACGTTCGTCTTCTAGCCGGTTTGGTCGTCCGATTCGACCGCGGCCTCGGTCTCCTCTAGCTCGACTTCATCAAGAAGTTTCTTGAGGTTTCGGGCATCTGCCCATCGCGAGGGAGACTCGTACGCGATGGTGACAGGAGCTCCGGCGTACTCCATCAGGAGTGCGATCAGGTCTTCCTGCTTCTCGCTCCGGATCGGTCCGGTGCGACCGAGTCCAGCAATTCGAAGGTAGAGCGCCTCGATCTCGTAGTCGAAGTGCACCTCGGGTGGCTGCTCGGGTGCGCGGACCAGCGGGTCGAACGCGCAGACCACACCGACCTCGGTGGCGAACGTCATCGCAGTGCGAGTCTCCCACAGGCCGTCCGGTACCCACACACGCGTCGCGCCGACGGTCTCGGAGGTCGCCACCTCGCCGAAGAACCGGCGCATCGTGTCGCGATTTGCGGCGGATGGCGCCCACAGCGGTGGCGATCGGAAAACCACGTGGCTCGCGCCGACGGTGTCGACTGCGGTGCGGAGCTCGGCAAGCGCGGCGCGCCCGAGCTTGCTGTCACGGAAGTCGCCAACACTCGCATCGTGATCCCACAGCCGGGTGGCCTTCGGTGGCTGACGATGGGTCAGGACCCACGGCGCGACGAGCCCGATCGAGCCCTTTGGCGCGACCTCGGTCCACTTCGCGACGAGGCTCGGCTTCAGCGGTCCTGCGAACAAGGCGGAGAGCTCGAGATACGAGAGCTCGCGGAAGTACCGGTGACGCTCGATGCGTTCCGGAATGTCGACGGTGCCGATGCGAAGAGCCATGGGGAAATCCGGGGCCGAGCCGGGACCGAGTCGGAGGGGCCGGGATTTAGTCCCGGACCCGGGGTAGAGTCCCGCGGACCGGCGGCACCCTATGTCGTCGACCGCACTCGTGCAACGGAGCACCGCATGAAGTTCTTCATCGATACAGCCGACGTGAAGGAAATCCGTGAAGCCGCCGCGATGGGGCTTGTCGACGGGGTCACCACCAATCCTTCGCTGGTCGCGAAGACGGGACGCAAGTTCCGCGAGGTCCTCCTCGAGGTCTGCGACATCGTGAAGGGCCCGGTGTCCGCCGAGGTCGTGGGCACGACGTACGAGCCGATCATGAAGGAAGCGCGCGAGCTCGCGGCGCTGCGTCCGAACATCGTCGTCAAGATCCCGCTGATTCCCGAGGGGCTCAAGGCCGTGCGGACCTGCACCGACGAGGGCATCAAGACCAACGTCACGCTGTGCTTCTCGGCGACCCAGGCGCTGCTCGCGGCCAAGGCCGGCGCGACGTACATCTCGCCGTTCGTCGGCCGGCTCGACGATATCTCGACGAACGGCATGCAGCTGATCCGCGAGATCATCGAGATCTACGACAACTACGACTACGCGACCGAGGTGCTCGTCGCATCGGTGCGCTCGCCGATGCACGTCCACGAGGCCGCGCTGATCGGCGCGCACGTCGCGACCTGTCCGCTCTCGGTGCTGATGCAGCTCGCGAAGCATCCGCTGACCGACAGCGGCCTGGCGAAGTTCCTCTCGGACTGGGAGAAAGTCCCGAAGTGATCCGGGCGGGCGTCTCCGCGATGCTCGGCATCGCGAGCGTCACGCTGGCGAGCTGTACCGACGATGGCGGCCCTCGCCTCCATGCCGCGACTCCGGCGTCGTCGGTCGCGGGTGGAATGACCGTCTTGACCGGCACGCGGCTGTGCGGCGAGTCTGGCAACTGCGCGACCGCCGGTGGCGCGGTGCGGATCGGGCTCGACGATGCCGTGCAGGCCAACATCACCATGTACTCCGACACGAGTGCCGAGATCCGGATCCCGACGGTGACGCCGGTCGGTCCGACGTCGATCGTGCTCACCGTCAACGAGAAGGCGTCCAACACGCTCGCCTTCGAGATCCTGCCGCCATGATGCCGGGCACGCGTCGCGCATTCTCGGTCGCGGTCTATGCGCGCCGCGGGAATCGCGTGCTCGTGATCGAGCATCGCCGGCAAGGTACGTGGCTGCCGATCGGCGGCGAGCTCGATGCTGGGGAGACTCCGCTCGAGGCTGCGATCCGCGAGCTTCGCGAGGAGACCGGGCTCGTCGCTGCATTTCGGCCGCTCGTGAACGCGCTCGACGGCGTGCCGCCTGGGCTTCTCGGCTACGAGGAGCACCTCGCGGGCTCCAAGGGCCTCCACATGAACTTCGTCTTCGTCGGCGAGGTCGCGCCGGATGCCGACGTCGTTCCCAACGACGAGTTCGGTGCGTGGCGGTGGATCGATCGCGACGAGCTCGATGCACTCGACTCTCCCCTCAACGTCCGGCAGTTCGGCTATCTTGCGCTCGACGCCGTGCTGACGCCGGCGGGCTGAGGAACGCATCATGCGGATCCGCCAGCACGTCAACCCGAACCAGGCGCACTTCGCGCGGTTTCGCGGCGACCGCCCTCCACTCGATCACCGGCTCGTCGAGGTCGAGATCGGCTGTGCCGAGGCGCAGTTCCTGTTCGAGCGCGCCGCGGCGGATCCGACGCGACTCTATGTCGGGCTCGAGATCCGCGAGGACCTCACGCGGATCGTCAACCGGCGGGCGCGCGCCCTCGCGGCACCGGTTCACGCGGTGTTCTGCCAGGCGCAGCTGCACATCTCCGAGATCTTCCCGGCCGGATCGATCGAGCGCGTCTACCTCAACTTTCCCGATCCGTGGTTCAAGCGCCGCCACCACGAGCGCCGGATGATCGACGACGCGCTCGCGAGCGGGATCGCGCACGCCGTCCGTGCGGGCGGCGACGTGTTCGTCCAGACCGATGTCTGGGAGATCGCGCTCGACGCGATGGCGACGTTCGACCCCGACGAGCGCTTCGAGAACGTCGCCGGCGAGTGGACGTTCTGGAAGCACGGCAATCCCTACGGCGTGCGGTCGTGGCGCGAGCAGAACGCCGAGGAGACCGGGCTCACCGTGTGGCGCATCATGTATCGCCGTCGCTAGCTCTCGGCGAGCGCGGCCTGTGCGAACGCGGTCAGATCGACACCGTCGATCACGGTGACGCCGCGCCCGATCACGCGGAGCAGCAACGTCACGCCGATCGGCGTCGGTGCGAGCTGGTACGACGCGACGATCGCGAGCTCGTAGCCGGGGATCCGCTCGATCAGCTGCACGATCGCCCACCATGGACTGAAGCCGTCGCGGTGCTGGTACCGATCGAGCGCGCGCAGCAGCGGATCGACGGCCTCGACGAGGTTGCCCGGCCGAGCTGCGAGCTCGTCGACGAGCGCCTGCAACGGCGACCAGTCAGGCTCGCCGAGCGGATCGGGTTGAAACCGATCGAGCTCGACGAGCACTTCGCGAAGCGTGCGCAGCATCAGCTCGGGTTTGCATCCATGACGGTGGCCTGCTTGATCTTGTCGAGCCGGAACTGGCGATCGTTGCCGGTCTCGAGGTCGATGCAGTTGAGCAGCGTGATCTGACGATCGAACACGAGGTTGCGAATCTTCACGAGTCGACGCGTGAGCTCCCACGCTTTCTTCTCGTAGACGATGCGGAGCGCGCGTGACTCGAACCATGCGGTCTCGATCGCGTCGCGCACGGTGGCCGGGATCGGCAGGGCAGGGACCCCGACGAGCTGGAGCTCGCCGACCACTCCGAGGAGCTCGCGCTGGGCCGAGGTCGAAAGCGCCGCGCGGACCTTGTCGGCGGCACGCTCGATCGCGTTCGGAAACGGGATGAGTCGCTGCTCGATTGCGAGTCGGGCCAGCGCGACGAGCAAGGCAGCCTCGCGTGCCGTGAAGTTCACCGGCGGCAGCTGATAGTTCTTGTCGAGCGCGTAGCCGCCGCCGCGTCCGCGGTCGGCCCGGATCGGCATTCCGGCATCTTGCAGAGCCTCGAGATCCCGGTAGATCGTCCGGAGCGTCACGCCAAACCGCTCGGCGAGCTGACCGGCCGTCACCCCGGTCCGCCGAGCTCGCAGGGCCTCGGCGATGGCGAACAATCTGCTCTTTCTTCGCACGACAGGTTCAAACCTGACAAAAGGCTGTCACGGCAGGGTTCCAAGGTCCACCCACAAAGGAGAAAGACCATGACCACCAAGAATACACTTCCGCGTCCCGAAGGCCATCACACGATCACTCCAGGCTTCATCGTCCCCGGTGCGGCGAAGGTCATCACGTTCCTCGAGGCTGCGTTCGGCGCGAAGGTCGTCGACCGCTACGACGGCCCGAACGGCGCCGTGATGCACGCCGAGCTGATGATCGGCGACTCGGTCGTGATGCTCGGCGACCCCTCGCCGGAATGCGACGCGATGCCCGCGTCACTTTCGTACTACGTCGCGACGGGCGCCGACGTCGACACCACGTACCAGCGCGCGCTCGCGAACGGCGCGACGTCGCTGATGGAGCCGAAGAACCAGTTCTATGGGTACCGCAGCGCGAGCGTGAAGGACGCGGGCGGCAACCGGTGGACGATCTGCGCGGTCATCGAGCCGCTCTCCCGCGAGGAGATCGCGCGCCGCATGCAGGACATGCCCCACTGAAAGCTTGCGAGACCGTCAGGATGACACCGCGAGGAATCGAGCTAGAGTGCCGCCGGTGACGACCTATCGCAAGAAGGTCAAGCGCGCGCCGGGCGACGACGGTTCGTCGACGGCGACGCCGCTGCCCGCGCGTAGCGCATCGCCGTTCCGCCTGGTGTCGCCCTTCGAGCCCGCGGGCGATCAGCCCAAGGCGATCACCGAGCTCGTGGAAGGCTTGCGACGCCGCGACGAGGCGCAGGTGCTGCTCGGGATCACCGGGTCCGGCAAGACGTTCACCGTCGCGAACGTGCTCTCGCAGATCGGCAAGCCGACGCTGATCATCGCGCACAACAAGATCCTCGCGGCCCAGCTCTACGGCGAGTTCAAGGAGCTGTTTCCTGACAACGCCGTCCACTACTTCGTCAGCTACTACGATTATTACCAGCCCGAGGCGTACGTCCCGACGACTGACACGTTCATCGAGAAGGACTCGATCGTGAACGAGGAGATCGATCGGATGCGCCACGCGGCGACGTTCGCGCTGCTGTCGCGCAAGGACGTCATCATCGTCGCGTCGGTGTCGTGCATCTACGGCATCGGCGATCGCGAGACCTACGCGGCAATGACCTGCGAGATCGACGTCGGCACGTCGGTGGATCGCGACGCGGTGCTGCGCCGGCTCGTCGAGCTACAGTACGAGCGCAACGACATCGACTTCCACCGCGGCACGTTCCGGGTACGCGGCGACACCGTCGAGGTGTTCCCGGCGTACGAAGCCGATACCGCGATCCGCATCGAGTGGTGGGGTGATCAGGTGGAGGCGATCAGCGAGATCGATCCGCTGCGCGGCGGCGAGAAGCGCAAGCTCGACCGCACGGTGATCTTCGCGGCCTCGCACTACGCGACGCCCGAAAACACGATGCGTCGCGCGATCCAGAGCATTCGGGTCGAGCTCAGGGAGCAGCTCGAGCTGCTCTCCGCGCAGGGCAAGCTCCTCGAGCGCCAGCGGCTCGAGCAGCGCACGATGTACGATCTCGAGTCGATCGAGCAGATGGGCTTCTGCTCGGGCATCGAGAACTACTCGCGGCACCTCACGGGGCGCGCGCCCGGCCAGCCACCGCCGACGCTGATCGACTACTTCGGAGACGACTTCCTGTTGATCGTCGACGAGTCGCACCAGACAGTTCCGCAGATCGGCGCGATGTTCAACGGCGACCGCTCGCGCAAGGAGACGCTCGTCGAGTTCGGGTTCCGGCTGCCGAGCGCGCTCGACAACCGTCCGCTGCGGTTCGACGAGTGGCGCGAGCGCGCGAAGCAGACGATCTACGTGTCGGCGACGCCGGCCGAGTGGGAGCTCGCGCAGGCCAAGGGCATCGTCGTCGAGCAGATCATCCGGCCAACCGGGCTCATCGATCCCGAGGTCGAGGTCCGGCCGGTCGCGCACCAGGTCGACGACCTGCTCGCCGAGATCCGCACCCGCACGGCCGCCGGCGATCGCGTGCTCGTGACCACGCTGACCAAGCGGATGGCTGAGGATCTGACCGAGTACTACCGCGAGATCGGCGTCAAGGTTCGGTACCTGCACTCCGACATCGACACGCTCGAGCGCATCCAGATCATCCGCGATCTGCGGCGCGGCGAGTTCGACGTGCTGGTCGGCATCAACCTGCTTCGCGAGGGTCTCGATATCCCCGAGGTGTCACTGGTCGGCATCCTCGACGCGGACAAGGAAGGTTTCCTGCGCTCGGAGCGGTCGCTGATCCAGACGATCGGACGCGCGGCCAGAAACCTCCGCGGGCGCGTGCTGATGTACGCCGACAAGCAGACCGAGTCGATCAAGCTCGCGGTGTCCGAGACCAATCGCCGGCGTGCGGTGCAGACCGCGTTCAACGAGCTGCACGGCATCGTCCCGAAGTCGACGAGCCGCACGATCCTCGACGTCCAGCCCGCGGAGCCACTACCGAAGAAGGGCGCGAAGGCGATGCAGCTCGCGGCGATCGATCTCAAGAAGATCGACGACCTCGGCTCGCTGCGCGCGGCGATCGAGAAGCTGCGCGTCGAGATGAAGCAGGCCGCATCCGACCTCGAGTTCGAGCGCGCCGCGGCGCTGCGCGATCGTGCCCGCGAGCTCGAGCAGCTCGAGCTGCAGATGAAGTGACGTGCGCGCCGCCGACGTGATCACCGGGTTCTATGCCGTGCTCGATCGCGACGACGAGGCGCTCGCACGCGTGCTCGTCGGTGCCGGCGGCGCCCGCGTCCTCCAGATCCGGCTCAAGCCGCGAGGCTCGGCTGCAGGTGCTGATGCGCGCGATGTCGTGCGGGTCGCGCGGATGGCGCGCCAGGTCTGCGACGAGGTCGGTGCCGCGCTCGTGATCAACGACCGGGTCGACATCGCCCTCGCGGTCGGCGCCGACGGCGTGCATCTCGGGCAGACCGATCTGCCGCTCGCGGATGCCCGCCGGATCGCCGGCGATCGGCTGTGGATCGGCGTGTCGACCCACGATGTGGCCCAGGTTCGGGCGGCGTGTGCGGGCGGCGCCGACTATCTCGGCTTCGGTCCGATCTTCGCGACGGCGACCAAGGCGTCACCCGATGCGGTGCAGGGGCTCGATCGGCTGCGTGCGGCGGTCGAGGCCGCAGGGCAGGTGCCCATCGTCGCGATCGGCGGGATCACGTCGAGTGCCGCAAGCTCCGTTTACGAGACCGGCGCAGCCGCGATCTGTGCGATTGGCGCGGTACTCGACGAGGCCGATGTAGGTGCTGCAGCCCGTGCGCTAGCTAGAAGGTAAGTCTTGGACATTGCGCGACAATCCGGCCTGTAGCACGATAGGAATCACGCGCGGGCAGGGTGAATAAGCTCGCGCGGCGATTCGTCTCAGCTTTCCAACCCGCATCACGAGGGACTTCACGCCATGGCCAAGCTCGGGCTCTTCCTGTCCATCACCACGATCATCGGCGCGCTGTCGTTCGCCGGCCTGTCGTCCCCTGCTGCGGCCGACGCGCCGTGCGTGACCAAGGTGTTCAAGACCGAGCTCGCGAAGAACGCGTGCGCCAAGGGCGGCCAGAAGGCAGCCAAGGACGCGATGAAGGCGTGGAACAAGGAAAAGAAGATCAAGAGCTGCAACCAGTGCCACTCCAAGCTCGCGCCGAACTACGAGCTGAAGAAGGACGGCCTGGATCAGTTCAAGAAGCTCGGCGGCAAGTAGCGCGCGCGGGCGCGGCGCTCACGCCGAGCACTTCGCCTTGGTCTTCGCGTCCTTCTTGAGCGTTGCATCGAGGTCTGTCGCCTGCTTGGTGACGTTGGACTTCGGATACCTCGACTTGATGATCCCGAGGTACGTGCGCGCCTCGGTGCACTGCTTGAGCTGCTGCGCGGCAAGCGCGGCGAAGTAGAGCCCGTCGTCGGTCAGCGCGCTGTCCGGATACTTGTCGAGCAGGATCTGGTAGACACCGATCGACCTCTCCCAGTCCTTGAGGTTCGTGTGGCTCTGGCCACGGAAGTAGACCGCGTCGTCTGCGCGTTCGTGCGTCGGGAACGACTGCGCGAGCCGCTTGAAGATATCGATCGCGTCGTTGTAGCGAGCGGCCTCGAACGCCGTCGAGCCCAGCTTCCACAGGTCGTCGGGTGACGAGCTCGCGCTCGGCTTGCCGCTCTCGAGCTGACCGAGGCGTTGCTCGAGCTGATCGAGGCGGGCGTCGTGCTGCTTGCGATATGCCTCGAACGCGGTCTTCAGCTCGTTGATCGAGTTGTTGATCGTCGTGACCAGGCCGTTCGCGGTGCGGACGTCGTTGCGGAGCTGGTCGACGTCGGCGCCGAGGTCGGCGCTGTTGCGTTTGAGCAGCTTCGAGGAGTCGTCGAGGACCTGCTGCAGCTGGACGATCTGGTCGTCGAGCGCCTTCTGCTTCGCCGCCATCTGCTCCTGCAGCTTGGTGACGTCCTTACGGAGCGCCTCGCCCTCGCTCTTCGTGGTGGCCCAGAAGCAGCCGCCCAGCAGGACCGAACAGGATGCAAGAATCGCCAGCTTCGTCGACATCGTGCTCCTTAGTGCCACTGAAACTCGCAGCGGCGATCCTTGTCATCACCCAGCCCGGTCGGCTCGGTCTCGCCCTTCGGCACGACCTGCAGCCGCGCCGGATCGGTGCCGAGCCGCGACATGTAATCGGCGACCGACTGCGCGCGGCGCTCGGAGAGCGCGATGTTGTACTCCTCGGTGCCCGACGTATCGGTGTGCCCCATGAGGAACACCGCCTTGCCCTTGGTCTTCTCGATGCACTGCGCGTTGGCGTCGAGTCGGTCGCGCTCGCTCGCCTGAATGCTCGCGTCGTCGAAGCCGAAGTACACCGTCGAGAGCGGGCACGACGCGTCGGTCACGCCGCCCGAGCCCGCCTTCTTGCAGAACCCGTTCACGCAGTCCTCGTCGTCGGCGCAGTCCTCGTCCTTCACGCACTTGTTCGCGCGCTTGCACGCGCCGGAGTCACAGCTGCCGCCGGGGCCGCAGTCGGCGTCCGCCGCGCACGGCTTGCACTTGCCGGCCTGACAGACCTGGCCGGTCGGGCACTGCTCATCCTTCGTGCACTCCGGCGCCGCGATGCACGCGTTCGCGCTGCACCGCTTGCCCTTCGGGCAGCCCGCGTCGTCCTTGCACTCCACGCACTTGTTGTTGTCGCAGACCTGGCCGGCCTTGCAGTCCTTGTCGGCCTTGCACCCGGGCTTCTTCGTCTTGTCGCCGCAGGCGGCGAGCCCCAAGACGAGGAAAGACCCGAGCACCATGGCGAGGATCGTCACCAGACAGGCCTCGATGGACGCTCGACTCATGGCAGGAACCTAAAGGGCCAAGCCACGTTAGTCAAATCGGCGGGTCCATCTGGTAGGGTCGCAAAGCGATGGCACGAAGCACGATCCTGGTCATCGACGACGAGCCGAACATCCTCAAGACCGTCCGGACGTCGCTCGAGCTCGAGGGCTTTCGCGTCGAGGTCGCGAACAACGCCGGGACCGGGCTCGCGAAGGTCACCGAGCACGACATCGATCTCGTGCTGCTCGACGTCATGATGCCGGGCGAGAGCGGGCTCGACCTGCTCCCGAAGCTCCGCGTCGCCAGCCCGACCACCGTCGTCGTGATGATGTCGGGCAACGCCACGATCGAGACCGCGGTGCAGGCGACCAAGGGCGGCGCCCACGACTTCGTCGAGAAGCCGCTGTCGGGCGACAAGCTGCTGATCACCGTGCAGAACGCGTTGCAGTTCGCGCGGCTCTCGCACGAGCATCAGCGGCAGCGCGGCCGCGTGCAGGCCGACTTCGCGATGGTCGGGCGCGGCGCGGCGATGCGCGCGATCTTCGACAAGGTCAGCAAGACCGCGCCAACAACCGGCCGCGTGCTGATCACCGGCGAGAACGGGACCGGCAAGGAGCTCGTCGCCCGCGCGATCCACGAGCACAGCAAGCGCGCCGACGGCCCGTTCGTGAAGCTCAACTGTGCCGCGATTCCATCGGAGCTGATCGAGAGCGAGCTGTTCGGTCACGAGAAGGGCGCCTTCACGGGTGCGACGCAGCAGCGCCGCGGAAAATTCGAGCTCGCGGACGGCGGAACGCTGTTTCTCGACGAGATCGGCGACATGAATCCGAGCGCGCAGGCCAAGGTGCTGCGCGTCCTCCAGGAGAACGAGCTCGAGCGTGTGGGCGGCGCCGAGACCATCAAGGTCGATGTCCGCGTGGTCGCCGCGACGAACAAGGATCTGGCGGCGGAGATCGCGGCACACCGGTTTCGCGAGGATCTCTACTACCGGCTCGCTGTCGTGCCGATCGAGCTCCCGCCGCTGCGCGCGCGTCGCGAGGACATTCCGGCGCTCGCCGAGCACTTCCTGCAGCAAGTTTGCACCGACAACGGGCGCAAGCAGAAGAAGCTCGCCCCGAGTGCGATGACCTTGATCATGCAGCACGAGTGGCCGGGGAACGTGCGCGAGCTGAAGAACGTCGTCGAGCGGCTCGCGATCCTCACTGGCGATGCCGACGTCATCACCGAGGCGGACGTCGGCGACGCGTTGCCGCGGGTCAAGGCCGTGAAGGCTGACTTCGCGCGCGGCACGCCGTTCAAGGATCTGGTCGCCGCTGCCGAGCGCGAGATCATCATGGCCGCGCTCGAGGCCAACGATCACCACGTCTCGAACACCGCGCGCGAGCTCCAGCTCGAGCGCAGTCACCTCTACAAGAAGATGCGCGCGCTCGGCATCGACCACCGCGCCGACGAAGACGCTAGCTAACGGGCTCCGGCGCCAGGTCCGGCGCCAGGTCCGGCGCTAGATCCGGCGCCATCGGCGGGCGGGTAGATGACGCGCGCGCGCACCGCCGAGCCCGAGCGATCCGGATCGAGCTGACTGGTGTCGGTCCACGCCGCCACGAACGCATCGCCGGGGAGCGCTGCGGCGGACGGTCCGAGCTGGTTGCCCGAGGTCGTCGTCGCGAGCGAGAAATCGGTTCCAACCGGCACGCCGGCGGGGTTGATCAGCTTGCCGAACACGCCGCACAGGTTGCCGTCGCCGCGCTCGTCGCACGCATGCCAGACCACGAGCAGCGTGCCATCTGGCTTCGCGGCGACGCCGAACGCCTGATTGGACGGAAAGTCCGTGCCGCTGCGATCGGTCACGATCACCGGCGTCCCGACCATCATGCCCGCGTTGTTGGTCCGTACCATCTCGATGCGACCAGGGCCGACGGCGCCGGTGATCAGCGACCAGCGCATGAAGATCGCGAAGCCGCCGCCGGGCAACGGCGCGACGCGTGCATGATCGATCTCCTCGGTGGCGGTCTTGCCGGCGAGCAGGGCGTCGGTGCCGCCGAGGTACGTGTTCGCGTTGGTCGCGAGCCGGATGCGGACCGTGCCGTCGAGGATCCACGCGTAGAGGATGCGATCGGCGCTCGCCGTCACCGAGCTGTTGCGCGGGCTGCCGGTGCCGGCCGTCGTCGAGGCCGCAGTCACCGCGTTGAGCAGCCCGCAGTCCGGCTTGACGACGGCGGTCCGGATCTCGTTGACCGTGGTCGCGCGACCGTCCCACGCGATCGCGAAGTTGCCGTTCGAGAGCGGCGTCACCGACACGAGGTTCGGGAACGCATCGGGAGACACCACGATCTGTCCCGAGCTCGCCGCGCCGTTCGCATCGATCGACCGGCACTCGATCGCGTGGACGCTCGTCATCGCAGGATCGGTCGAGTTCCACACCACGAGCGTCGTCGTGCCATTGGCGGCGACCGCCGGCGTCGTGAACGACGTGGTCAACTTGGTCGACACCGCGAACGAGTTGGTGCCGGCGGCGAGCGCCGAGGTCGCGGGGCGTCCCGCCTCGTCGAAGCGACGCGCGAGCACGTGACACGGCGTCGTGCAGGCATCGCGATAGCCCACGGTCCAGGTCCCGGCGGTCGTGGCAGCGAGCTGAAAGCCATGCTCGCTCGCGAAGCCGCTCAGCTCCTGGTCGTCGGCGAAGTCGGTGTTGACCACGAAGTCGACGCTGTCGATCATCACGCTCGCCGTCTCGGCGTCGACCGTGGTCTGTCCGGTGCCGCGGCCCGCGAGCCCACCGTCTTCGCGCAGCGCCTCGACGGCGATCCCGACGTCGCCGGTGCGTCCGCTCGCCGAGACCGAGAACGTGATCGGCAACGTCTTGCCGGCGAGAACAAAATCCTCGGACACGGCCGAGCTCTCGTTGGAGAGCGTGACCTTGAGTCGCGCGACATCGAACACCGCGGGCCGCGCCTCGACCGTCACGACGACGTACGTGCCGTCACCGCCGCACGCGGCGAGCACGAGCAGCGGGACGAGCGAGGCCAGGCGTCGGGAGATCGAAGAGGCCCGCAGCGAGGAAGGGCAAGAGGAGCGACGCGCCGGCGCCTGCCTCACTTGTCGAACTCGAAGTGGTAGTCGGCGTCCGGCGGGCCGCCCGAGCGCGTGGCGACGTAGATGCCGACGCCGCCCGCCGCTCCCACCACCGCGATGCCGGTCCAGAACCACCATTTCTTGTAGATCGGCTTACCGTCGGATGTCTCTGTCGGCCCGTCGTCAGGTTCTCGCTTCTTCTTACCGAGGCCCATCCGCGCGGAATTGCCGGCGGCTTGCTTCTCCTCGAGGTCGGCGATCAGGCTCTCGACCTTCTCGCGGTTGTCGGTCTCGGGATCGAGCTTGAGGTAGCGCTTGAAGCTGAAGATCGCGGCTTCGTAGTCGCCGAGGTTGCGCTGGCACTGGCCGATGTTGAACAGGAAGTCCGGGATCGGCTTGGCGTCGAACGCCTTCTGAAACTGCTCGAGCGCGTCCTCGAACTTCTGTAGCCCGAACAGCTTCTGGCCGCGCTCGTAGTGCCGCTTCGCCGCGCGCTCGGCCACATCCTCGGCGTGTGCGGCTCGTGTGAAGGCGAGCAGCGCGAAGCAGGTCGCGATCAGGATGCGTGGCACGGCCCGGGTCATCGCTTGCGGCGGAAGGGATCGAGCGTGTCGCTCGGATCGATCTTGTCGGGCTTCTTCACGGGATCGGGTTTCTTGATCACGGGCTCGGGCTTGGTCTCGACAGGAACCGGCTCGGGCTTGGGCTCGGGCTTGGACTCGGGCTCGACCTTGTCCTTCGGTTTGACGATCTTGCCGGTCTTGATCCGCGTGGTCTTCGTGGTCTTCGTCGGGACCGGCCCGTCGGACGCGGCGGGTCCGTCGGGCGCGACTGGCCTGGTGATCGAGCCATCGCTCGTCGGCGCGAGTTGCTCGAGGTTGACCCGGAACTCGCGCGCCTCGCCCGCCAGGTCGACGTGGACGATGCCGTCGCGGTAGCCGGCGCTGCGCACGACGAACGAGCGGCGCAGCTTCGAGCCGCCATCGTCGAGGTCGACGTTGAACGCGCACGGCGTCTGACACAGCTCGGCGGACTTGCCCTCGGCGTAGACGCCGCCGCTCGGCAGCGAATCGAAACGGAGCTCGACGTGGCGCGGCCGGGTCGCCGCGGTTTGCTCGATCGGTTGCTCGATCGGCTGCTCGATCGGCTGCGCTGTCGTCGGCTGCGGCGTTCCTGCAGCTGGCTGGACGAGGTCGTTGTCGTGCGAACGGCCGGCGTACCAGACCGCAGCGCTGACGCCGAGTCCGACTGCGAGCGCGCCGCCGACGAACCATACCCACCACGGCGTGGCCTGCGCCGGTGGCGCCGCGATCTGGCTGTAGTTCGAATAGCCGTAGTGCAGAGACGGATTCGCCGAGACCTGTGACGACGAGGCCGGCGTCGGCAGCTGTATCATCGGCACCTGCGGCAGGATGGTGTTCGCCATCGGCGGCAGCACGTGCTGTGGCGGCAGTCGCAGCCCACTCGCGGTGAGGTTTGCAAACCCGGGCGGATGGGTCTCCATGCCGCCCAGCATCCCGAGGAGCGCGTCGCGAAGCTCGAGGATCTGACCGAACCGCTGGTTCGGATCCTTCTCGAGACACCGCATGATCAGCATCTCGAGAATCGGATCCATCGTGCTGCCGGCCGCGGTCGCGCGCGGCGGGACCGGCATCTCGGTCAGGTGCTTGCGCACGTACTCGCCGAACGAGCGGCCGCGGAACATTGGCTGGCCGCAGAACAGCTCGTACATGATCGCGCCGAGCGAGTAGATGTCGCTGCGTGCGTCGATGACCATGCCGCCCGCCTGCTCGGGGGACATGTATGCGGGCGTGCCGATCACCGAGCCGGCAGCGGTCTGAAAGCCGACGTCCTCGTCATCGCGGTTGAGAAGCTTGGCGACGCCAAAATCGAGGAGCTTCACGAGCTCCGCGCCGTCGCTCGTCGGGATCACGATGATGTTATCGGGCTTGAGGTCGCGGTGGACGACGCCGACCTGATGCGCGGCGCCGAGCCCGTCGCAGATCTGCACGAGGACCGCGAGCGCCCGCGGCAGATCGATGCCGGTCCGCGCCCACTTGCCGAGGCTCTGGCCCCGGAGAAACTCCATGATGATGAACGTCGTGCCGTCGTCGAGCTCGACGAAGTCGGTGACGTCGACGATGTTGCGGTGCCGGACGCGGTTGACCGTGCGGGCTTCCTGGAAGAATCGCGCGACGGCATCGCGACGCCGCGCGTAATCGGTGCGCAGGAGCTTGAGCGCGACCTCGCGGCCGAGCTTGATGTGCTCGGCGCGATACACGTAGCCCATGCCGCCCTTGCCGAGCAGCTCGAGCACGCGATAGCTGCCGAGCACGGAGTTGAGGCGCTCGGGCTCCTCGCCGCTGGTGCCGCCGCGCGGGATCGGTGGTGGTCGCGGCGCGCGCACCTCGGCCGGTGGCGGGGTCTTCTTCTGCGCGCTCGGTGATTCGATCTTGGTGCGCTCTTCACGGCGGGCCGCGTCGCGGGTCCCGAGCGCGAGCGACGGATGTGATGGCTCGTCGAGGAACTGGTCGTCACCCTCGGGCGGCAACGACAGCGACTGAGTCGGATCGCGGCCAGCGGCCGAGTCGGGCCGGCCGGGAGACCGAGAGCGAGGATCGCGAGTCGTCATGCGTTACCCCTCACCCGACCTTGAACGTGCCAGATGACACCGCAGGGGTATCCAATTGTACGATCCAAATCGCAAGCACAGCAACCAAACAATTTCGATGGGTTGACTGTGCTACGGACTACACTGCCCGAGGTCACGCAAAGCTGCCGAAATGGCCAGGCGAACCTGTTCGAGCTGCTCGTTCTGGTAACGCGCCCGGAGTGGCGGAATCGCAGCCGGATCACAGAGATCCCGCATCGCGCGGGCGGCCGCAGCCCGGATGTCCCGGCTGGGGTTGTCGAGGAAGGGGACCAAGAGCGAGACATCATTAGGATCTCCGCTCTTGGCCACGCCAAGAGCCTCGATCGCCGCACGCAGCATCAACAGGGTCTGACCGCCATGGTCGCCGGGAACGACGCTCTCGATCAGGGTGACGAGGGTGTCGTGCAACATCGTGTTGTTGCACGAGCTCAGCGGGCAAAACTGTGGCAAAGCCCGGATCGCCCGCAGCCGGACGCCGAAATCGGCCGTCGAATCCTGCGCGATCTGGGAGAGCCGGATCACCGGGTCCTGGTTCGCGAACACGGTCTCGAGCTCCTGGCGGGTCGGGAGCGAGTCGATCGGAGTCAGCGCGTACTGCACGCTCGGCGCGAGGACTTCCTGCGCACCGCGCGCGGGCAGCGTGCACAGCGCGAGCACGACGACGATGCCGGCATGCTTCATCGCAACACCGGACTGCGCGTGAGGATGTTGCGCTGCCCCGGGCTGAGCTCTTCGCCGCCGAGCTCGGAGAAGAACATCAGGTTGTTCTTGGACTCGATGTCATCGGTGTCCGCGATCGGATCGGTCCAGCGCGGATCGAGCTCGACGTTGTGATAGAGGCCCATGTAGCGCCCGATCTCGTGCGCCGTCAGTCGCGCGAGCTGCCGCCATGAGCGATAGCAGAGCGTGTCGATGCCGATCACGATGCCGGACTTTCGGGTGCCGGCGAGCCCCGCGGGTCCGGGACCCGGGCCAAATGCCTGGAGCCCGACCGGCGACAGCGTACGAACGAAGAACACGTTGATGCCCTTGGCGTGCGCCCCGAGCGCGAGCAGCGCGCCGGCATCAACGATGTCGAGTCCGTCGAGCTCGGGGTGATTCGGCACGTCGTGATACGTGACACCGCCGAGCGCGATGCCACCGCGAGAGAAGATGCCGCGGATCTGTCCGAGGAAGTCTGACTGGAAGAAGCTCTCGGTGGAGGCCGTCGCGGCGTCCAGGCCGGCATCGAAGGCGGGGGCGCATGGGTGATCGTCGAGGTCGAGGAAGTAGAGGTGGAGGTCGAGGATCACCGCCGAGTCGAGCCGGATCACCGCGGTGACGTTCGGGATCGCCGAGCCCGCCGTGCCGTTCGGGCGAAACGATGACGCGAGCACGCGATACGCGCCGGTCTCGAGCGCGACCTGCGGGTTCGAGGGCATCGCGAGCACCGACTGCCCGGGCTCGGGCCGGTGGCGGACGAGGTTCGCGTAGTACTGCTGATTCGATTCGTCGAGGCTGCACGTCGCGACGCTCGGATCGCATGGCACCCGGTACAGCGCCGTCCCGGTCGGGGACCGGACCGAGACCGCCCCGACCTTCTGCGCCGCATCATCGACGCTGAACACCAGCGACGCGTAGCTCGCCCGCTCGGGGACAGGTAACAGGATCTCGGCGTTCGGCGCGAGCACCGGGATCGACCACACGACGTTCCCCTGCGCGAGCAGGCAGCCGCCGAAGAGCGCGCCCGCAGCCTCGACGCGCGGGATCGCCATGCAGGCCTGACCGGCGGCGCAATCGCGATTGTTCGCGCAGAGGTCGAGGCAGTGCCCGAGCCCGCACGTGCCGTTGCGACAGTCGCTGTCGGTCACGCAGGCGGCGCCGGCGGGGCGCCCTGTGTTCGAGGCGGTGCAGCTCGCGAGGAGCCGGTCGCGTTCGTTGACGGTGTCGCCGTCGATCTGGCAGGACAGGCCGGTCGCGCACTCGACCTCGCTGGTGCAGCCATCGCCGAGTTGCCCGGTCGCACGCCGGCAGTAGCCGTCGCCATCGCATGCGTAGCCGTCGCCACACTCGGGGGCGCGCTGGCAGCGCGGCACACAGACGTCCGCCACGCATTGGAGGTTCGCGGCGCAGTCGGCGTGACCGCCACAGGGGGATCCGATGCCAGCGTCCCCGCCAGGGCACCCCGTGAGGGCCACCACGACGAGTAGGTGAACAGAGAGTGTTGCGTGTCGCATCGGACGGCGCCTGCACGGAGTATATAATGTCGGCCACTTCGGGGGACCCAACATGCGGTTTCGACTAGCTCAGCTTTGTGCGGTTACTGTCGCCTCGGGCGTCGCCTCGGGCGCCGTGCTGGCCGTGGTTACCAGTGGTCAAGCTCACGCGCAGGCCGCGCTCGACGATACGAGCACGACTCCCGCATCGGGAGAACCCGTAGGAGTCGCTGCAGAAGAGAAAGAGAAAGACGCCGTCGAGTACGGCGTCGGCATCCGGCTCCGCAACGTGCGGGTCCCGCAGTTCGAGATGGAGCTGTTCCTCGAGCGCGCGCCCGGTGGCTCGAGCAACGTCGGCTTCGGCGTCGACCTCACGAGGCGCCGCGGCAGCGTCGAGCTCCAGCTCGGCTTCGAGTACGAGAACATCACGCCGGCCGAGGGCGTGTGGATCGCGAGCGGCGATAACGTGGCCACCGGCGACGAGGCGGACTATCTGCTGTCGCCGGATAGCTCTGGCAAGACGCTCGGGTGGTTCACGATCGAGTTCACGTTCCTGAATCACGCGCCGATCACGAAGCAGCTGGCGTTTCGCTACGGCGGCGGTGCGGGGCTCGGGATCATCACCGGCGAGCTGCGCCGCTACAACATCATCTGCGCTCCCGGCGCGACGAACTCGAGCCCCGAGCCCGACTGCGTGCCGCCGCGGTTCGGCGGCCGCGGTTCGTACAGCGAGGGCACCGAGACCCAGGTGAAGTACAACCTGCCGCCGGTGTTCCCGGTGGTCAACGCGATCATCGGCCTGCAGTACAAGCCCGCCGAGAAGGTCACGATCAACCTCGAGGGCGGCATCCGGACGCTGTTCTTCTTCGGGCTCTCGGGCTCGTACTTCTTCTAGGCGCGCCGCGCGCCAGAGTCTCGCGCGTGATCCATCCGATCGTCCTCGGCACGGCCGGTCACATCGACCACGGCAAGACGTCGCTCGTGCGCGCGTTGACCGGGATCGATACCGATCGACTCGCCGTCGAGAAGGCTCGCGGAATCACGACCGAGCTCGGCTTCGCGCGGCTCGATCTCGGCGAGCGGCGGATCGCCGTCATCGACGTGCCAGGCCACGAGCGCTTCGTGAAGTCGATGGTGGCCGGCGCGACCGGGCTCGATCTGGTGTGCCTGGTGATCGCCGCCGACGAGGGCGTGATGCCGCAGACCCGCGAGCACCTCGACATCTGCGAGCTGCTCGGCGTGCGGCGCGGCTTGATCGTGCTCGCGAAGCGCGATCTCGTCGACGACGAGTGGCTCGCGATGATCACCGGTGAGGTCCGCGCGGCGGTCGCCGGGACGTTTCTCGCAGCCGCGCCGATCGTCCCGGTGTCGACGAAGACCGAGGTCGGGATGCCCGAGCTGCGGCAGGCGATCGCCAAGGTGATCGACGAGCTGCCGCCTCGCGCGCACGCCGGTGTGTTCCGGCTGCCGGTCGATCGCGTGTTCACGCTCAAGGGTTTCGGCACGATCGTGACCGGGACGATCCTCGGCGGTGAGGTCGCGATCGGCGACGAGCTCGAGGTGATCCCGAGTGGCCTGACGGCGCGCGTGCGCGGCGTCGAGGTGCATGGCGCGGCCGTCGACCGCGCGATCGCGGGACATCGTGCGGCACTTAACCTGGGCGGCGTCGCCGTCGAGGATCTCGCGCGCGGCGATCTGCTGTGTCACCCCGGCCGGGTCGCCGGTTCGCACATCCTCGACATCGAGCTGCGCTACCTGACGACCGCTCCCGGTCCGCTCGCGCCGCGCACCAAGGTGCTTGTCCACCACGGCACCACGCAGGTCCTCGCGACGCTCGCGCTCGTCGAGCAGACCGAGCTCTTGCCGGGCAGCACGGCCCTCGCGCAGCTGCGTCTCGACGCGACCACGCCGCTCGGCGCGCTGCCCGACGATCGCTTCATCGTTCGCGGCTTCGTGACGACTGCGACGCACGGGACCACGATCGGGGGCGGCCGCATCGTTCGCGTGCTCGCACCCAAGGCGCGCAAGGGCTCCGGCCACGCGGCGACCGTCACCGCCCTCGCAGCGGCGCGCTTCGATGAGCGGCTCGCGCTCGACGTCCGCGCGGCTTCGTTCGCCGGCCTCGAGATCGGTGATCTCGTTCGCCGGCTCGGCGTCCCGATCACCGTGCTCGTCGATCCGCTCGCCACGCTGGTCGCGACCGGCGAGCTGCTGCAGACCGGCGAGGGCGAGCGCGCGCACTACCTGCACGCCCGCGCCGTCGCCGAGCTCGAGGCCAAGATCCTCGCGCTCGTCGGGGCCGGGGCCGACGGCGCGCTCCGCGAGGAGGTGCGCACCCAGCTGCCGCCAGCGCTGTCGACCCGCGCCTACGACGCGATCGTCGCCGGGCTCGAGAAGCGTGGCGCGATCACGAGCGCCGCCGATCGCATCCGCAAGGCCAGTGCGCCACCGCGCGCCGCGCTCTCACCGATCGAGACCAAGCTTGCCGCCCAGCTCGAAGCGTGGGGCGTCGAGCCGCAGCGCCCCAAGGAGATCCCTGCCGCAGTGGGGCTCACCGAGGCGCAGACCAAGGCCGCACTCGATCGCCTCGTCGCCGCCAAGCTCGTGCTCCGCATCAAGCCGGATCTGCTGATGCACGCCGACGTCGTCGCGAAGCTGCGCACCAAGCTGCTCGCGTTCCTCGAGGAGCACAAGACGATCGATGCGCAGCAGTGGAAGGATCTGACCGGCGCGAGCCGCAAGTTCACGATCCCGCTCGCCGAGTACTTCGACGCCGAGAAGGTCACGCTGCGCGTCGGCGACCTGCGCCGCAAACGCTAAGCGGCGGTCGCCACAACAACCTTGGCGTCGTGGCGTCGTGGCGTTCGATCAATCTGCGGATGAGCGAGCAACGACGGTCGTCACATCGATGAGTGGAGCCGCCCGACCTGGCGGTTACAGGTCGCGCAGCTCGCGCTTGAGAACCTTGCCGGTCGGGTTGCGCGGCAGCTCCTCGAGGAACGTCACCTTGCGCGGGCGTTTGAAGTCGGCGAGGCCCGTGCGGCAGAAGTCGATGACCTCGGTCTCGGTGATCGACTGGCCGGTTCGCAGGACGATGAAGGCGCGAAGTGTCTCGCCCCACTCGGGATCGGGCACGCCGACGACGGCGGCCTCGAGGATCGCCGGGTGGTTGTTGAGGTGGTCCTCGATCTCGCGCGGGTAGATGTTCACGCCGCCGGAGATCACCATGTCGTGCTTGCGGGACTCGAGGAAGTAATAGCCGTCGTCGTCGACGCGTCCGAGATCCCCGACCGAGTAGTAGCCATCGCGCTGCGCCGAGGTCGTGGCCTCGTCGTTGTTGTGGTACCCCGACATCAGCGTCGAGTTGCGAGCGTAGAGCTCGCCAACGCCACCGCGGTCGACGTCGTGGCCGGCGTCGTCGAGGAGCCGGATCTCGTTGCCGCGCAACGCGCGTCCGATCGTGCCCGGCCGGTTGACGTGATCGTGCGGGCCCGCGAGCGTGACGAGGCCAGTCTCGGTCGCGCCGTAGAAGTTCCACAGCACGGGGCCGAAGTGCTCCATGAAGCGACGTGCGGCCTCGGTCGTCAGCGGCGCAGCGGCCGACATCACCCAGCGCAGCGACCGGGTGTCGTACTTCGCGAGCGTCTCGGCGGGCAGGTTCGAGATCCGGATCAGCATTGTCGGGACCATCAGCGTGCACGTGATGCGCTCGCGCTGGATGATGTCGAGCGCGCCTTCGAGATCGAAGTGGTTCATCAGCACGACGGTCGCGCCGAGCGACATCATGATCGCGACGAAGGCCGGCGCGGCGCTGTGATAGAGCGGGCACACGACGAGGTGGCGATCGTCGGAGCGCGCTCCGACCTGCAGGATCATGTCGGCGACCGACTCGAATCCGGTCTTGCGCCACGAGCGGTTCGCGCCCTTCGGCTTGCCGGTGGTGCCCGACGTGTAGACGATGACGCCGCCGCCATCTCCGCCCTTCGTGCGCGGTGGCATCACGGGCGAGGCCTCGGCGAGCGCCTGGTCCCAGTCGACGAGGTCACCGGCGAGCTTGCCATCGCTGTCGATCACGATCATCGGCCCGCCGCGCTTCGTCGAGATGCGGGCCTCGTTCATCGCGTCGATGTACGAGGCGTGGACGAGCGTCGCGACCGGTTCGGCGTTCTCGAGGATGTACGCGATCTCGCCGGCCTTCGAGCGGTAGCCGATCTGCACCGCGGTCGCGCCGAGGCGAGCGAGGGCCTGCTGCGCGATCAGGTACTCGCTGCAGTTCGGCAGCATGATCGCGACGCGCGTGCCGCCGCGGACGCCGCGCTGGACGAAGGCCTGCGCGAGTCGGTTGATCGTCGCGTCGAACTCGCCCCACGTCAGCCGCTTGACACCATGCTCGCCGTACTCGACGAGTGCCTCCTTGTCGGGGTGGGCGGCGGCGTGGAACATCACGGCGAGGTGCGGGCCGAGCGCGCTCTGGCGTGCGCCCTTCACGAACTGCGCGAGCTGGGTGGGCCGCAGCGGCGTGACCACCTTGCTGGCGCGCAGCACCTTGCCGAAGAACAGCGCGCGCTCGACTCGACGACGGATGGCATCCAGCACGCCGCGAAGATACATGCTGGACCGCGGTCGCGCGCGGGATCCGCGCCGGGCTAGCGCTGCAGCGACGTCGCGAGGAAGTGCTTCACGTCTTTGACCCTCGCCCCGGACTGGCCCTTCAAATTGCGCTGCACGTACTTCTCCCAGGCCTGCCGTGCGCCACCGTCGTTGCCGAGCACGCGATGGACGTCGCCCTCCATGTAGAGCGCCTCGGTCAACCACGGTACCTCGACGCCGAGCTTCTTCTCTTTTGTCTCGGCGAGCCTGGTCGCGGTGCCGAGCGCGCCCGCCGCGAGCCCGGGCTTGTTGATCTGCGCGCTCGTGTAGATCTGGCCGAGCTCCCACGCGGCGTCGGCGGTCTCGCCGAGCTTCATCGACGCAACCAGCCAGTCGAGCGCCGCCTTGTTCTGCTGCAGCGCCTTGTAGGCCTTGCCCATCAGATAGCCGATCTCCGCGGTCATCTGGATCTTAGACGCTGCATCGAGTGGGCGGATCGCCTTCTCGTCCTCGTGGCGCAGGACGTAGAGCCGCCCCTGGCCGATCAGCGAGTTGTGCTTCGTCGGATCGATCTCGGTCGCCTGGACATACGCGCGGAGCGCGGTGTCCTGGTACTTCGAATCGCCCGACTCCGTCGCCCACCTCTCGGCGGCGCGGCCGAGCCCGTCGAAGTACTGCGCGTCGCGCTCGGCGTCCGCCGCGATCGTGAACAGCTTGCGCGCCTCGTCGGTCTTGTTGGCCTGCAACAGGCCCTCGGCCTTGAGATAGAGACCTGCCGGATGATCGGGCTCGGTCGCCAGGATCTGCAGGCCCTGGATGCCGGCCTTCTCGTTCTCGCCGATCCGCGCGAAGAACTTGCCGGCGCGGGCACGCAGCTCGACCGACGGCTCCTTCGCGGCGAGCAGCTTGTCGTAGAGCTTGTGGGCGTCGGCCTCGCGCGGCGGCTTGGCGGTCTCGTAGGTCCGCGCGAGCTCGAGTCCGATCTCGCTGCGGGTCGGATCGAGCTCGACCGCCCTCCGCAGCCGCTCGATCGCTTCCTCGTGCTGACCGAGCAGCGAGAGCGCCTTCGCGAGCTGATACTGCGGATCGACATCCTTCGGACGCTGCTCGATCACCTTGCGCAGCCAGGGCTCGGCCTTCTTCGGCTCGTTCGCCTCGAGGTATGCCATTCCGAGCGTCATCGCGAGCTGCGGATCCTTCTGCGCGTTGTCGATCAGCGTGCCGAGGAGCTGGTCGGCCCGCGTCCGCAGCTCGTTGGCGCGGACCGGATCCTTCGTCTTGCCGGCCATCTCGTTCAGCTTGGACGCGGCCTTCAAGGTCGGTGTCAGATCGAGATCACCGGCGAGCCGCGCGGCTTCGAGATAGTCCTCGATCGCCGCATCCTCTTCGCCACGCGCCTCCTTCAAGAGCCCGGTCAGCGACTTGAGCCGTGCCTGCTCGACGACGGGCGGCGGCGGCGTGCGTTCCGACAGCGCCTTCAGCTTGGCCGCGGCCTCGTCGAGCTTCTTCTGGAGGATCGCGATCTCGGTCGATGCGAGCAACGCGCGCATGTCGTCGGGAGCCTGCTGCAGAGCCTTGCCGATCGCGTCGGCCGCGTTGTCGAGCTTGCCGTCGCGGAGCTCGACCTCGCCGAGCCCGGTCAACGACTCGATGTGCGAGGCAGTGATCGCGAGCGCCTTGCGATAGCGCTCGCGCGCGACGTCGAGCCGCCCCGCACGTCGCGCCGCATCGCCTGCGAGCGACCATGCCTCGGTCGCCGCGCCCGGCTCGCGCGTCTCGATATCCTTGAGCGCGAGGATCGCGAGCAGGTCGGCTTCCTGCTGCTGCGACTGCGCGGCGGGGAGCGACGCCGCGAGCCCGACCTGCGCGCGAATATGATCCTTCGCGATGTCGAGCACGGCCGCGAAGTCCGCGCGGGCACCGAGCACATCGCCCGCGGCTTGCTTGGCGCGGGCGCGCGAGAACAAAGCCGGCACCTTGACGGGCGCGTAGCTCGCCGCGCGATCGTAGGCCGTGATCGCCTCGGCGTGGTCGCCGCGCGCGGCGTGCGCCCATCCGAGGTAGAGCGCGAGCGAGCCATCGGCGGGCGTCTTCGCCGTCATGAGCTTCAGCTTCGCGATCGCCTTGTCGGGCTGGTTCGCCGCGATCGGCGAGAGCGCCTGCGCGCGCTCGAGCGCCGGATGCTGCGCGTTGGCTTCGAGCGCCTGCGCTAGCTTCTTGCGACCTTGCGCGATCCGCGCGGGTGCATTGCCCTCGGAGATCCCCATCGCGAACAGCGACTCGGCGGCGATCCCGAGTGCCTCGGCATTGTTGGTGTCGAGCTCGAGTGTCTTGTTCGCCGCGAGCGATGCGCGCGACCACTGCCCGGCAACGAGTGCCTTGCGGGCAACTCCGAGCTGCTCGGCGAGTGCCTCGGCCCGCGCCTCCTGCGCGACGTGGCGCTGGTACATGAAGAACCCGCCACCGGCGAGCGCCGCCGTGCCGAGCGCAGCCGCCAGCAAGATCTTCGTGCGCTTCTTCGCGCGCGCGCCGGCCGCCGGATCGTCGACGGCCTTGGCCTTCTCGACGCGCTTCGGAGCGAGCTTGGCCGCCGGTGCGGCCTGGCGCGGCTCCTCGAGCTCGAACGCGACGTCGCCGCCCGCACCACCGATCTTCCCGGGCCGGCCCGGCACCGCCGGCGTGATCGGACCACGCAGCGACGCCACCGATGATGGCGCCATCGCGGGCGCCGTGCTGGGATCGCGCTTGACGAAGCTCACCGGCGACGGCGAGGACAGATCGAGATCGTCGAACTGGCCACCTGGAGCAGGCACCGGCGGCGGGGCGATGCTCGGTCCCTTCGGACTGTCGAGCATCGCTTCGTCGCCCGCGAGCTCGAGCTCGATCCCGGGCTGCGAGAGCTCGGAGAGCTCGAGGGTGTCGAGCTCGCCGCCGGAAGCGTCTGCCTGCGGGACGCTATCGTAGAAGCCGGGCGTGGCGGGCGCATCGACGGCCCCCTTCATCGTCGGCCGACCGGGGAGATCGTCGAACACTGGCGGGCCCGCTGGCGGTCCGCCAGGCTGCTTGGCGACGGGCCGCCCGGGGAGATCATCGAAGAATCCCTTCGGAGCGACCTCGGTCGCCGACGGATGCTTCGGGCTGACGTCGGTTCCCGGTTGCCTTGTCGTTGCGGCGGACTGTGGAAGATCGTCGAAGAAGCCCTTCGGGGCGACCTCGGTCGCCGACGGATGTTTCGGGCTGACGTCGGTCCCGGCCTGCTTGGTGGCGCCTGCAGACTGCGGGAGATCGTCGAAGAATCCCTTCGGAGCGACGTCGGTGGCCGGCGAGCGCGGCGGCTGCTTGGCGGTGCTTGCGGACTGCGGGAGATCGTCGAAGAATCCCTTCGGAGCGACGTCGGTGGACGGCGTTTTGGCGGCGGCGGGCTGCGGGAGATCGTCGAAGAAGCCCTTGGGCGCCGGTAGATCTCCGGTCCCGCCCGGTTTCGGTGCGAGCAGATCGGTGACTCCGCCGGGCTTCGGCGTCGGCAGATCGACGATCCCGGCAGGCGCACGCGGTGCGGGGCTGGGCACGCCGGCCTTCGTCATCATCGGCTTTGGCGACGGCAGGTTCTCGATCGCTGGCATCGCGGTGTCGGGCATCGCCGGCTTGCCGCGCGGCGCTGGTAGATCGGTCGGCAGATTCGAGACCGCGGGCACCCCCACCGGGGTCCTCGATCGTGGGGCCGGTAGATTGGCGGGCAACGTCGGGCCGCCAGGAATCCCGACCGCGGGCATCGTCGCGCGTGCCGCGGCCAGATCGGGCACCTTGGAGACCGCGGGCACTCCGCCCACCGGCGTCCGCGAGCGTGGCGCCGGCAGATCGGTGGAAGCGGCCTTGGGTGGCGGCGGCCGCATCGGCGGCAGCTCGGCGACATCGGGCACCTTCGCCTGGCGCGGCACCGGCGTCTCGCGCACCGGCAGATCGGTCACCGCACGCCCGCCGGCGGGACGCGGCGCAGGCAGATCGGCGATCTGCGCCTTGCCGCGCGGCGCGGGCAGGTCGATCTCCGATGGCTTGGTATCGGCGCCGCCGCGCACAGTGCGATCGAGAGGCCCGCGCGGCGCGGGCAGGTCGGCGATCCCAACAGCCTCGGACGGTGCGAGCAGATCATCGAGATCGAGCGCGCCGGCAGGTACCGATGTCGGCCCCGTCGACATTCGCTTGTTGCGTGGCACCGGCAACTCGGGCTCGGTGAGGGGGTGATCGAGATCGATCGGTGCGGGCGTCGGTCCGTGGCTTCCCGGTCCGGCAGCGCCAAGCCCCGCGGCCGTGTTTGGTCCGGCGGCGGCGAGTCCCGCCGGCGTCACCGGTCCAGCAGCAGCGAGTCCCGAGCGGGGGGCGGGCTTCGCGGCTTCGCCGCCCAGCGCACTCTGACGGCGCGGCGCTGGTAGATCGGCGAAGTCGAGCGCGTCGCCGCGCGGCGGCCCCTTGCCAGCTCCGCCGCCGAGCGTGATAGCGACGCGAGATTTGCAGCTCGCGCAGTTCACGAACTTCGCGCCGACGGGCACATCGGCGTCGGCAACACGATTAACAGTCCCGCACGCCGTGCAGGTCGCCTCGATCATCCGGCGGAATCATACCGCGAGCGCGACGAGATTGCCTGTCAGCGGCGTCGGGGCGCGGTGGCATCGGGCCGGAGCAGGTCGCGGTCAGCGTCCCTCTCCTCGTCCTCGCCGGCGAACGGGTCCTGCATGCGGTCGCGTCGGGGCGTCCTGCGACGGGTCACCGTCTGCAATTGCTTCTGGATCCGCCGCTCGAACGCCGGCAGCACGACGATCAGCCGGGCGGTCTGGGTCGGCGTCAGGATCTTCCTGAGCTCGGAGAGGCGCTTGTCCTCGAGATCCCAGAACGCCTTCTGGTTCGCGATCGCCTCGTCGATCAGCTTGTCGAGCACCTTCGGATCGCCAGGCACCGCGGTGGCGGCCGCGAGCCGGCGCTGAACGTCGAGCCGCTGCACGATCAGCTTGTCAGACACCTCGTCCCACTTGGCCAGCACGGGAAATAGCTTCGCCGCCGACTTCTCGTCGAGCTCGAGCTCCTCGGTCAGCGTGTACGCACGCATCGCGCGGATCTTCTTCTTCACGGCATCGCGGCGATCGAGCTGTCGATCGTTCAGTCGATCGACCCGGGGCAGCGGTGCCGGGTCGGTGCGCGGCGGCGGACCGGTGCGCGGCTGCGCGGCTGCGACGGGCACGTTCGCGGTGCCGGCGATCACGAGGGCGAGGGCGACGATCCACGCGCGCATCAGCTGCGTCCTCGTCGCGATCTGGGACTGTCGAGCCACTGCTCTGCGCGCTCGAGATCCTCGCCGTCGAGCGTCTCGACCCACTCGAGAGCATCACCGCCGAGCAGGCTGATCGCCGCGGGCTCGCCATCGTACGGTGCCACTTCGTCGTCCAGCCAGCCGTCGTCAAGCAGCGCGTCGTCGTCGAGCTCACCCTCGACGATCGCGCCGTCGAGCCAGAGCGCGAGCGTGTCGTCCGCCCGGTCGCCATCACCCTCCGCTGTGACAGCGATCTCGGTGAGCTGCGCGCTGCCGGAGGTGCTCGGCCCAGGCGTCGCCGCGCGGTTCGCGACTCCGAGGACAATGATGATCGCCGCGGCGGTCGCGAGCGCCATGCCCGGAACGATCCAGCGCCACGCGCGGTACCATGGACGCGGGACCGTATCGCCGACGGCCTCGTGGATGGAGCGCTCGAGGGCCGCCCAGTCCGGAGCCTGGCCTTCCGGCGGCAGCTCGCGGAGATCATGGATCAGCGCGCGGGTCGCGGCCTCGTCGGCTCGCAACGCCGGATCGCGCGCGAGCAGATCGTCGACGCGGCGGCGCTCGTCGAGCGACAGCTCGCTGACACCGTCGACGTATGCCGCGAGCAGCTCGGTATCGCCGCGATCTCGCTTCGGATCACCGGGCATCGCGGTCACCCAGGATCTCGCGGAGGCGTTTCACCGCGTAGTGGAAGTTCACCTTCGCAGTGTTCTCCGAACAGTCGGCGAGCTCGGCTACCTCCTTGAACGAGAGGTCGTCGAACACGCGAAGCTCGAGGACGAGCTTCTGCTTCGGAGGAAGCTTCACGATCGCGGCACGCAGCCGCGCACCTTCCTGGCCCCCCATCAGCTGGGCGAGCACCGGGCTCGCGACCGTCAGCGCGTCGTCGGCGAGCTCGGTCGGCTCCTCGCGGCGGTGGTCGCGCAACCACGATAGCGCGCAGTTGATCGCGATCCGGTAGAGCCAGCTCCGCACCGACGCGGCCCCACGAAAGCCGGCGAGCCCGCGAAACGCACGCACGAAGGTCTGCTGCGTGACGTCGGAGGCATCGGCCTCGCGACCGACATAGCGGCGCACGAGGTGCCACACGCCCTGCTGATGACGGCGAACGATCTGATCGAACGCGGCGCGCTCGCCGCTGCGAAACCGCTCCGCGAGCTCGGCGTCGGGATCGACGGTCACGGCAGACGTGGCCGAATCGAGCATGGGAAGTCGGGGGGCGAGGACGTCCACGTTGCGATCCGACCCCCAGCTTGCCAGGGTGGTTAAGCCCGCGGTAGGGTCCGACCCCAACCCCTTTCGATTATTACAAAAACGGAGCGGAAACGCAGATGCTCGACCCAGCCCGCATGGATGACGTCCTTCGCCGCGGAGGCGATGTGGCCAGCCTGGTGGCGGCGTGGAAGAGCGTCGACGAGCGCCGCAAGAGCGGCCAGCGCGACCTCGACACCTTGCGCGCGCAGCGCAACGCCGCGAACGAGCGGATGTCGAAGCTCGACAAGAAGTCCACGGAGTTCACGACGGCGCGCGACGAGCTGAAGTCGCTCTCGACGCGGATCAAGGAAGGCGAGGCCGAGCTCGCGAAGCTCGAGACCACGGCGCAGGACCAGCTGCTCGAGATCCCGAACGCGCCGCACGCCAGCGTGCCCGAGGGCAAGGACGAGCACGACAACCCGGTGCTCCACACCTGGGGCACGAAGCCGACGTACACGTTCACGCCGAAGGCGCACTGGGAGCTCGGCGAGAGCCTTGGCATCCTCGACTTCGAGGCGGGCACGCGGATCACCGGCGGTCGGTTCACGGTGCTGCGCGGCGCGGCCTCGAAGCTGACGCGCGGCCTCATCAGCTTCATGCTCGATCTCCACACCCAGCACGGCTACGAGGAGATCTGGCCGCCTGCGATCGTCAAGCGCGCGTCGCTGCGCGGTACCGGCCAGCTGCCGAAGTTCGAGCAGGATCTGTTCAAGCTCGAGATCCCGCGCGGCCCCGACCACGATCCCGACAATGATCTGTTCCTGTCGCCGACGGCCGAGGTCCAGGTCACGAACCTCTTCAACGATCAGATCGTCGACGGTGACAACCTCCCGATCCGCTACTGCGCGTACACGCCGTGCTTCAGGGCCGAAGCCGGCGCCGCCGGCAAGGACACCCGCGGCCTGATCCGCCAGCACCAGTTCGACAAGGTCGAGCTCGTCAAGCTGACCACGCCCGACGCCAGCTACGGCGAGCTCGAGGCGCTGCGCCAGGACGCCGAGCGCGTGCTGCAGACGCTCGGGTTGCACTACCGCGTCGTCACGCTGTGCACCGGCGATCTCGGCTTTCACTCGGCGAAGACCTACGACCTCGAGGTCTGGCTGCCCGGCCAGGACGCCTATCGCGAGATCTCGTCGTGCTCGAACTTCGAGGACTACCAGGCTCGCCGCGCGAAGATCAGGTACCGGCCGAACGCGGGCGACAAGCCGCGCGCCGTCCACACGATCAATGGGTCGGGTATCGCGATCGGCCGGACCCTGGTGGCGATCCTCGAGCAGTACCAGCAGGCGGACGGCAGCGTGGTGGTGCCGTCCGCGCTCCGGCCGTACGTCGGCGGCGTCGAGCGGATCGTCGCCCGCAGCTAAGGACCGCCACGGACCGCCAATTGACCGAAGGGGAGCGAGGCCGTCTGGCCGAGTGCCCAAAAGGGAGCGAGGCCGTCTGGCCGAGTGCCCGCGAAGGTCATGAGTGCCCGGAGGTTTGTCCGGGATTTTTGACGACTTCGGTCCGCTCGGAGGTCGACAGATCGATCGCGCCGGTCGGCCGTCCGGGACGCACTCCTCGCCGTCCGGGTTTGGTCCGAGAACGCGTGCGGGAGCGTGTAGAAGTTTCCCTTCCGACTTTACAAGGAACCCTCGATCCCTATACTGCCCCTGCCTCTGGGACCCCCTGGAGGAGTGGCCGAGTGGTTGAAGGCAGCGGTCTTGAAAACCGCCGAGCGCAAGCTCCGGGGGTTCGAATCCCTCCTCCTCCGCAGGCTTTGATAATCGAATAGTGTCACGCAGGTGGTCAGTGGGCGGGACGTACGCGTCACAACGTCGTCCCGACCCGAAACGTTTTCTTGGCAAACAGGGCCGAGCCGCTGATTGCAACAATCAGTGGCCCATGGAGAGATGGCCGAGTGGCTGAAGGCACCGGTTTGCTAAACCGGCGTATGGGTTTTTTCCTGTACCGGGGGTTCGAATCCCCCTCTCTCCGCGGTGGCTTGGCCGCGCTACAGCGCGGACCGGCCGCGCTAAGCCAGAGATACAGGTGATAAAGCGACACGATGAGGATCCGTAGCTCAATGGATAGAGCACCGGTCTACGGAACCGGGGGTTAGAGGTTCGACCCCTCTCGGATCCGCAACATGATTGACGTCGAGCTACAGCAACAGATGGATGAAGGCTGGATGGATGCCGCGCTCGACGAGGCGCGCGCTGCAGCGACCGCGGGAGATGTTCCCGTGGGCGCGGTGGTCGTGCACGACGGCGTGGTGATCGGACGAGGTCGCAATCGACGCGAGCTCGACGGTGATCCAACAGCGCATGCGGAGATCGTCGCGCTGCGCGAAGCAGCGAGGGTGATCGGTCACTGGCGCGTCGAAGCCACGCTCTTCGTCACCCAGGAACCATGTCCGATGTGCGCGGGCGCGATCGTCAATGCGCGCGTCAAGCGGCTGGTCTTCGGATGTCTCAATCCGAAAGCCGGTGCGGTCGCGACGCTCTTTCAGATTCCGACCGATCCTCGACTCAATCATCGAGTCGAGGTGGTCGCCGGGGTCCGCAGCGCAGAGTGCGCCGCGGTGCTACAGGGGTTCTTCGCCGCACTCCGGCGGGGTCCCAGCTATCAGTGACTTTGTTCTCTGGTCGCCAGTCGTGTCCGAGTGGCACGACGGGTTTTGTTCTTTTGGAGGGGTGTCCGAGTGGCCGATGGTGTCTGATTCGAAATCAGATGTGCGAAAGCACCGGGGGTTCAAATCCCTCCCCCTCCGCAATTTCCCGTAACTTCTTGGAGCCCGAGTGATCTCTTCGAGGCCGTCAATTGGCCGCCATTGGAGGGATGACCGAGTGGCCGAAGGTGCACGATTGGAAATCGTGTGTATCGCAAGGTACCGAGGGTTCGAATCCCTCTCCCTCCGCCACAACTACCTGCGTGTTTTATGGTCCCGGGTGACGCGACGGCTGTGAACCCCGCCAGGCCCGGAAGGGAGCAACGGTAGCGGACATAGCGGGTGCCTGGGGCCACCTTTTTTGAGCGAGCGACGATCGGAGACGATTCGTCGCTCGCTGTGTTTTCGGAATATAACGAACGGGATGATTCGTCGGATCGCGCTCGTCGTCCTCCTGCTCGCTGCGGGCAGCTGTGATCAGGACACGAAGGATCCGGGCATGGCAGCGGGCAGCGGTAGCAGTGCCGTCGCCGAGGTGCCGCGGCCGGGCGCCGGCTTCAGCGCGGGACTCGCGAAGGAGCTCGACCTCGGCAGCGCCGCTGGCTCGGGGCAGGCCGGCGGTAGCGCGGTGGCCGACAGCGATTCCGGATCCGCGGGAAGTGCGGCAGTCGCATCGGGCAGCGCGACAAACCCGGCGGCTGGCAGCGGCAGCGCGATCGTCGCCACAGGGTCGGCAGGTAGCGCCAAGCCAGCGGCCGGGAGTGCTGCCATGGCGTCTGGTAGCGCGGCGGTCGCGATGGGATCGGCAAGCGCGGCGAAGCCCGAATCCGGTAGCGCGGCGGTCGCCATGGAATCGGCAAGCGCGACCAAGCCGGTGACGCCGACCGAAGCTCCGATCGCGATCAAGCCCGGCAAGCTGCCGACGTCCGTCGTGATCACGAGTGCGCCCATGCCGAAGACGACCGCGCCGGTTCCCGCCGAGCTGCGCGCGATCAACATCTCGCTGCTCCCGAACTGGGAGCGCGACGTCCAGAGTCCGGGCACGATCTCGTTCTTCGTGAAGATCCCCAACCGCTCCGAGAGCGCGCTGTTCGTCTTCCAGTACGGCTACGAGGACGCGAAGGCGCCCGCCGATCGCGATGCCTACAAGAAGTGGCTCGCGGATTCGAAGATCCTCGTCGCGAGGGACGATCGCCAGGCCGGTGCGGCCTGGTACATCGAAGGAACTGACGGGAGCGGGAAGCCGGCCTTTCGCTTCGTGATCAACTACGGCGGCAAGAAGCTGCTCTGTCACGGCTCGCTCTACAAGGACGCGGCCTCGAGCGCGCTGGGCGATCTCCGGGATCAGACGATCCTCCAGGCCAAGCAGATCTGCGAGACCCTGGCGTTGTAGCGTCGGAGGCAGCGGGTATAGTGCGAGCGGATCGGCCGCATGTCTTATCTCGTCCTCGCTCGCAAGTACCGGCCGTCGACGTTCTCCGAGGTCGTCGGTCAGGAGCACGTGACCCGCACGCTCGGGAACGCGTTCGCGGCTGGTCGGGTTCACCACGCGTTTCTGTTCTGCGGCCCGCGCGGCTGCGGCAAGACCACGCTCGCGCGGATCGTCGGCAAGGCGCTCAACTGCGAGACCGGTCCCACCGCGGAGCCTTGCGGCACCTGCAGTGCGTGCGCGAGCATCGGCAACGGCAGCGCGACCGACTACCAGGAGATGGATGGCGCGTCGAACCGCGGCATCGACGCGATCCGCGAGCTGACCGAGGCGGTGCGCTATCAGCCCGCGATCCTGCGCAAGAAGGTCTACGTCATCGACGAAGTCCACATGCTCACGACCGAGGCCTTCAACGCCCTGTTGAAGACGCTCGAGGAGCCGCCACCGCACGTCACGTTCGTGCTCGCGACGACCGAGCCCCACAAGCTGCCGAACACGATCCTGTCGCGGTGCCAGCGCTACGACTTCAAGCTGGTGCCGGCCTCGCGGCTCGGCCAGCACCTCGCGAGCATCTTCCAGCGCGAGAAGCTCGCCGTCGAGCCCGGCGCGATCAGCCTGCTCGTCCGCGAGTCCGGAGGCAGCGTGCGCGATGCGCTGTCGCTGTCCGACCAGCTGATCTCGTACGTCGGCGAGGGCGTGATCACCGAGCAGCACGTCGCCGATGTCCTCGGCGTCGCCGATCGCACGCTGACCCGGACGCTCGTCCGCGCGCTCGCGTCAGGTGATGGCGGCACGGCCCTCGGCGCCGTCGAGTCGGCCGTCGATCGCGGCGTCGACGAGGTCCAGCTCGCGCGCGCGATCGTGCGCTACCTCCGCGATCTCTCGGTGCTGCAGGTCGCACCGGATCGCAAGGAGCTCGTCGACGCGACCGACGAAGAACGTGTCGAGCTACTCGCCGAGGCCAACGCCCTCGACCGCTCGCGCGTGACGATGATGTTCGAGCGCATGCTGCGATGCTGCGACGAGCTCGGCAAGACGCTGCAGCCGCGGCTCGTCCTCGACTGCGCGCTGATCGACGTCGCGACCGTCGAGCCGCTCGTGCCGCTCGGGGATCTGATCGCGCGGCTCGGGGAGCTCGAGGCCCGGCTCGTCGCCGGTGGTGCGGCGCGCTCGGGAGGCTCGCGGGCGTCGTCCTCGAGCCCCTCCGGCGTATCGGGCGGTAGCGGTGGTGGCGGTGCGCGTCCGGCGCCGTCGCGGCCCGCGGTCACTAGCACCCCTGCGCCGACCGAGAAGCGTGCAGCGCCCGGGTTCGCGACCGGCACCGCGCCCGGCAACGAAAAGCCGCCGGTGATGGCCGTGCCCACGCCGCCGCCGATCAAGGCTGCCGCCAAGGATCGCAGCGCGCCAGTTTCGATGCAGCCGTCCGGTCCGGTACCGAAGGCCGATGGCGTCGCGTCGGGATCGGGACCGCACGATCCGCCGTCGCCATCGTCGCCATCGTCAGGACCGGCGAAAGCTTCAGCGACAGCAGAAGCTCCCGCGTTGCGTGCGATCCCGACGACGACGCCCGAGGTGATCGCGGCGTGGGACTTCCTGCTCGATCGCGTCGAGAAGGTCAGCATCACGCTGCGCGGTGCCTACGAGCCAGCCCGCGTCCTCAAGTGGACGCGCGATGCGCTCGACCTCGGCTATCCGCCGCAGTTCGAGATGGTCGCCGAGGTCGCCGAGGCCAAGGAGAAGACCGACCTTTTGCGCCGCGTCGTCCAGGATCATTTCGGTCACGCCCCGAAGGTTTCCGTGCGCACGCTCGCCGAGGCCGAGGTCGATTCAAATCCCGCGCGCTCGGTCCTCGAGGCCACGCGCGAGCGCAGTACAGCGGAGCGCACGAAGCGCGAAGCCGAGGCCCGCGAGCACCCGATCACCAAGCACGTCCTCCAGACGTTTGGCGCGCAGATCAAGGAGATCAAGACCGATGTCTAACCCCAAGATGCCCGACCTCAACGCGCTGATGGCGCAGGCCCAGAAGCTCCAGACCGACATGGCGAAGGTCCAGGAGGAGATCGCACAGATCGAGTGCGAGGGCGCCGCCGGCGGCGGCATGGTGACCGCGACGGTGAACGGCCAGTTCGAGGTCGTCCGCGTCAAGATCGACAAGTCGGTCGTCGATCCGAGCGACGTCGGCATGCTCGAGGATCTGGTCACCGCGGCGGTCAACGCAGCCGCGATCAAGGTCCGCGAGGTCAGCAAGGAGCGCATGGCCAAGGTCATGGGCCCGCTCGCCGGCATGGGCGGTCTCCCCGGCATGCCCGGAATGTTCTGAGCGCGCGTGCGCTGGCGATATGGCTGATCCGATCCGGCGGCTGGTCGCCGAGCTCGCGCGTCTCCCCGGCATCGGCGAGAAGACCGCGACGCGTCTGGCCTTTCACCTGATCCGCGGCAACCGTCAGCAGGTCACCGACCTCGCCCAGGCGCTGCTCGACGTCACCGACAAGATCCGGCTGTGCTCGATCTGCATGAACATGACCGAGGCCGATCCGTGCCCGATGTGCACCGACGGCCGGCGCGATCCAGAGACGATCTGCGTCGTCGCCTCACCGTCGGACCTCATCGCGATCGATCGCGGTGGGCACTTCCGCGGTCGCTACCACGTCCTCCACGGGCTGCTGTCGCCGCTCGAGGGGATCGGACCCGACGATCTGCGGATCGCGGAGCTGGTGCGCCGGCTGGGCGGCGATCCGCCGGTCCGTGAGGTCATCATCGCGACCAGCCCGTCGGTCGATGGCGAGGCGACGGCGATGTACATCGCGCGCACCCTCAAGCCGCTCGGGCTCACGGTCTCGCGGATCGCGACAGGCCTGCCGGTTGGTGGCGAGCTCGAGTACTCCGACCAGGCGACGATCGCGCGTGCGCTCGCCGGTCGGGCGACGCTCTGATCGAAGCCTCTCCTGGCCCACATCGGCTCGCACCCGGGCGCTCGTATCCCGCTGTTTAGCCGGCGGAAAGGTTGTACGGCTCGCGAGGGGTTGATACCGTGACTCCGTCGGCGGGGAGCCCACTTTTTGTGGGGCAAACCGGCCAAGGAGCCATGGCGCGATGATCCAACAGCTCGTGATGTACGAGGAGGAGCTGCAGCAAATTAACGCTGTTTGCGAAATCCTCCATCGAGACTCGAATGCGAGAGCGGTCCTGCTCATCGACAAGAATGGGCAAGCGATGGCGCAAGCCGGCGACACGCACGAGCTCGACGTCACGTCGCTCTCGTCGTTGACCGCCGGTAACGTCGCCGCGACAGGCGGCATCGCGTCGCTGCTCGCCGAGAAGGAATTCGCGGGTCAATTTCTCGAAGGCGAGAAGACCAGCTACCACGTCTCGATCGTGGGGCAGCGCGTGATCCTCGTGGTGCTGTTCGACGAGCGCAGCTCGCTCGGACTTGTCCGGCTCCGCGTCCGCAAGGCCGCCAACGAGCTGACCCACGTCCTCGACGTCATGGTCAAGAAGAGCGCGAGCGGCAGCGGTCAGCCGTCCGTGTTCTCCGAGATCACCGACGACGACATCGACAACCTCTTCAACGATTAAGCGCCGAAGAGGTACGCCATGAGCTTCATCAACTACTCGTCGCGCGAGATCAACTGCAAGATCGTCTACTACGGCCCGGGCCTCTGCGGGAAGACGACGAATCTCCAGTACATCTACAACAAGACCAATCCCGAGGCGAAGGGCAAGATGATCTCGCTCGCCACGGAGACCGAGCGCACGCTGTTCTTCGACTTCCTGCCGCTCTCGCTCGGCGAGATCCGCGGCTTCAAGACGCGATTCCACCTCTACACGGTTCCCGGTCAGGTCTTCTACGACGCGAGTCGCAAGCTGATCCTGAAGGGCGTCGATGGCGTGGTCTACGTCGGTGACTCGCAGATGGAGCGCATGGAAGCGAACATCGAGTCACTCGAGAACCTGGGGTCAAACCTCCAGGAGCAGGGTTACGATCTCGCGAAGCTTCCGTACGTCGTCCAGTACAACAAGCGCGACCTGCCCAACGCGATCCCGCTGCCGGAGCTCGAAGAGGCGCTGAACCCGACGAAGGTTCCCAGCTTCGAAGCCGTCGCGCCGAAGGGAGTTGGCGTGTTCGACACGCTCAAGGCAGTCGCGAAGCTCGTGCTCACCGAGCTTCGAAAGGGCGGATGATGCAGGCGTCCGTGGAACGGCCGAGGTTCCGTCAGGACCTCGTGGCCGAGGCTGTCGACGAGCATGGTGCGAAGTTCGTCGATCTGATGGACCTCGATAGCGGCCATGTCTTTCGGTTCTACGAGGTCGAGTTCTCGATCGCGTGCGCGATGGATGGCGAGCGCGATGTCCCGGCGATCATCCAGTGGGCGAAGGATGAGCTCGGGCTGGCCCCGTCGATGAACGAGGTCCGCGCCGTGATCGCCACGCTCGCCCAGCATGGCTACCTCGATCAGTCGGCGACCGCGCGAGCTGCGGCGTCCGATCATGCGCCGGCAGCGGCAGCGAAGCCGTCTGCGCGCGACGATCACGAGCTCGGAGCGGGCGTCGTCGTCGGCCAGCAGGCTCGCCAGCCGGCCCCGAGCGGCATCGATGTCGAGCTCGGCCACGCCGGTTCGGCGGCGGCGAGCGCACCGACGCAGCCACTGCCGAGCAGCGGCGATTACGATCTCGGTGCGCCTGGCGCGCCGGTGCAGGCGAAGGTCCCTCGTGCACCAGCCGAGGACTTTGGCCTCGGTGCGCCCGGTCGTGGCACATCGTCGAAGTCTGACGTGTCGCTCGACCTCGCCGATCACATCGCGGTGCGCGCGGATGACGTCAAGGAGGCGGTCCGTGCGTCCAAGGTCATGTCTGCCGTCGAGGCACCGAAGGATCTGATGGACCAGGTCGACGAGCCGGTGAAGCCGGCGGTCGATACCAAGGCCGCGGACGCTGCGCGGGCTGCGGAATCGAAGGCAGCAGAAGCTGCACGCGCCGCGGAGGTTGCGCGAGCTGCCGAGACGGCTCGGGCCGAGGCCAAGGCTGCGGAGGCTGCAAAGGCCAAGGCTGTCGAGGCCGCGAAGGCCGCCGAGAAGGCGAAGGTCGCGACGCCGACCAAGCCCGTTGCTGACCAGAAGGGCAACGAGAAGCAGAAGAACCAGAAGGGTGGCCAGAAGCAGAAGGCCGAGCAGGTCAAGGACAAGACCAAGCCGCACCCGAGCAAGGCGAAGGCCACCGACACGCCGGTCTCCAGCAAGCCGGTCGCAGAGGAGCGCAAGGGCGTCAGCACAGCGTTGATCGTGCTCCTCGTCCTCGTGCTCGGTGGTGCCGGCGCGTACTTCGCGTGGCGCTACCTGATCCGCGATCAGGCGCCGCCGACCCAGCCGGTCTCGACCGCGCCGGTCACGCCGCAAGCGCCGGTGACGCCTCCCGAGCCGGCAGCTCCGCCGGATCCGAAGTCGAAGATCGAGATCGCCGGCGGCGCGCCGCGCGATGTCGTCGGCGTGTTTGCCGGCACGATCGAGTCGATCGATACCGCCGAGCGCGACGTCAAGTCAGGCGACGTGCTCGCGCGGCTTGTCGGCGCCAAGCGTCTCGAGACCGAGATGGCGGCGCTCGACAAGGACATCGAGACCAAGCTCGGCAAGCAGATCACGGACCTCACTGCCGCGCGTGATGCGGCGCAGGCCAAGCCCGACGAAGCGGCCGTGAAGGCGGCGGAGGCGAAGCTCGCCAAGCTCGAGGCGACCCGCCAGGAGAAGCAGGATCTCCGGCTCAAGAAGGAAGAGGAGCTCGAGAAGCTGCTGGTTCGCGCGCCGTTCGACGGTCACGTCACGGTGCTCGCGAAGCAGGGCCAGAAGCTCGAAGAAAACGTCGTCGTCGCGAAGATCACGCCGAAGCCGGCGCCGACCGCGCTGTTCAAGCTCGAGAAGAACATGACGCTCGAGCGCGGCGTCGTGGTGCCGGTCGCCGTCGGCGAGAAGATGTACACGTGCACGATCGCGGAATCGAACGTGGACGGGACGCGTGTGGCGTGTCCCGAGGACCCGGCCCTCGTCGAGGGGACCGAGGTCACGCTCAAGATCCCGCAGTGACCGGCGGCGTTCCGCCCCGTCGCCACCTGGCTCGAGCTCAGAGCGCCTTGAGCTTCTGAACCGAGAAGTGGGGGCCGGTCATGCCGATGCCCATCGCCTGCTTGTCGACGCTGCCCTCGAGCTCGGCCTTCATGCCGTCCTTGCAGGCGTCGAGCGGCCCGACGAGCTGATAGGTATCGCCGTCTTCGGTCTCGATCACCCAGTGGCCGCCCTCGAGATCGTTGCGGCGAATCGTGCCTTTCAGCTTCATCTCAGGACGATAGCGCCTGCCGGGTTGACCGGCCATTGCAGCAGCCGATCGATCTTCGGCAAGCCGGCGACTCGACCAGCCGTGATGCCGCTCGCGTGCGTTCCCTTGCAGGCGCCTCCTGCGACAGTGACCGGGCTGCGACGATCGGTGCGACAGGTCGCCCCTCGACGAACCGCGACGTAAGCGGCTTGAATCGCTTGAATTCGATCTGGCTCGCCGCGTGAACAAGAGGATTCTCGCGACGCTGTCGCAGAAAACGAGAAAGCCACCATGTCGACCCGCCTCCAGATCATCGCGACCCGCCAGGCCCAGACCCGCGTCCGTGACGCCCTCTTTGCTGCCTTCGTCGTGCTCGCGACCGTCATCTCGATCAGCTCTGTTGGCACCGCGGCGAACGCCGCGTCGAGCCAGCCCACGCACGCGCTAGCCCTCGAAGCCGCGCGCTGAACACCGACGTCATTCGCTCTTCGCTCTCCCGCATCCAAGGATCATGACCATGACGACCACGACTCAGACTGCTTCGACACACCTCACCAGCATCACCACCCGCCAGCGTGGCAGCCGCGTGCGCGACGGTGTGTTCGCGATCCTCGTCACGCTCGTCGCGGTCGTGTCGGTCGCGTCGGTCGCGACGGCCGCAAACGCCGCCAACACGACGACGCAGCTCGCGGCTCGTTAGTAGGTCAGCCGGTTGACGACGTAGTGCTTGTCGACGGTGAGGGGCTGCTCGTAGACCTCGCCCTGGTAGAGATAGCGATAGCGCGCGAAGTTCTCGGTGACCTTCTTCATGTACTCGCGGGTCTGCGTGTACGGGACGAGCTCGACGAACTCGTCCATCTCGCGGTCGCCGTAGAGCTCGAGCCAGCGCATCACCGGCCGGGGCCCGCTGTTGAACGAGCCAGCACCGATCGGGATCTGGCCCTTGAACTTGCCGAGCATCCTGCCGATGTACCAGCTCGCGGTCTGGATGTTGTACTCGGGCTCGTAGAGCCGCCCGGCGTCGTACGGGATCGCGAGCTCCTTCGCGACCCGGCGCGTGGTCGCCGGGATCATCTGCAAGAGCCCCTGCGCGTCGGCGTACGACAGCACGTGCGGATCGAAGCCGCTCTCCTTGCGCATGATCGAGTAGAGATAGCCGTCGGGGTTGCTTCCGAGGTGCTGGTGCTTCTCGATCAGCGCCTGGTACGCGCGCGGATAGGCGTGAATCCACCACCGGCGAGCGTCGCCGTCCGCGGGGCCGTGGAGCGCATTGCCGCTGTAGCTGATCGCGAGCATCCACGGCCGATTGAAGTTGCCGGCCTTGCGATAGCGATCGAGCAGCATCGCGAACGCGGTCGCTCGATCGTGGCGCTTGAGGAAGCCGCGCTCGCCGCGTGCGAGCTCGAGGCCGGCGTCGGCGGTGAGGCCCGCAGCGATCAGCTCGTCGGCGCGCGCGATCAGATCGTCCTTCGCGAGTGCCTCGTCGACGGTCTCGGCGAGCTTGGGACCGCGCGGCGCTGGAGCGTCGATGCCGAACGGCGTGGTCTTGACGCCGATGGCGGCGAGGCGCGAGCGCGCGAGCAGCGCGTACCACGAGAACGGAAAGCGCTTGATCGTCGAGAGGTAGCCGGCGATAGCGGCGTCCTTGGCGGCGAGCTTCTCGTCGATCCGCGCGAGCCAGTACATGCCCTTGCCGCCCTCGAGGGCGCGGCCGCTCCTGGCGAGCGTATCGAGCCGCTTGCGCGCGGGCTGCCACTCGCCGAGGAAGTAGTGCGACATCCCGAGGAACCACAGCGCGTCATCGACCCACTTCGAGCGGGGATAGCGCTGCAGCGTCTCCTCGAGCGGCGCGATCGCCTCGCGATACTTGCCGCGGTTGAACTGCAGCCAGCCCGACAGGAACTGCGCCTCCTCGCCGTACGCAGTCTTCGGATACGCGTCGACGACCTTGCGGTACCAGATGATCGCCTCGTCATCGCGATCGGCGCGCGACAGCGCGCGCGCGCCGTGGAACATCGCCTCGGCCGCCGAGTCCCCCATCTCGGGGTAGACCGCGAGGAGCAGCTTGCCGGCATCGCCGTAGCGCCGGCGCATCTTGAAGAGTGTCTTGCCGAGCCAGTAGTCGCGTGCGCGCGCGATCCCGGTCGACTGCGGCCCACCGAGCAGCGAGAGCTCGACGATCGATTCGTCCCACAGGTGCGCCGCGGTCAGCTGCTTCGCGCGCTCGATGCGCTCCTCGGCGGTCAGTGGCGGTGCGCCGAGCTCGCCGAGCTTGCGCTCGGCGGACGCCGCGAGCGGGTGCGCGGGATGTGCGATCACGAAGGAGCGGAAGGCCGCGGGGGCCGCCTTGCCGGTCGCGGTCTCGGCGATCCGGTAGCGCGCGGTACCGACGTCGGCGACGTCACCTGCGCCGGCGGCCGCGACGAGCTTCGCGTAGGCCTTCGCGGCGCCCGCGCGATCGCCTTTCGCCCACGCACAGTCCGCGAGCCGCCACGGCACCTCGCGCGAGAATCGCGAACCGGCGAGCTTGCCGAGCTTCTCGAAGTCGGCACGCGCGGCGGCCGGATCGCCGGAGCGCAGCGCGATCATGCCGCGCAGCCAGTAGAGGTAGTCGCGATTCGCGAGGGCCTTCTCGTCGAGCCCGGCCAGCTTGGCGCGCGCCGTGCCGAGCTCCGCTGCGTCATAGGCGCGATAGGCATCGCCGAGGTCGGCCGCGGGATGTGCCTGGGCGGTCGCGCGCGTCAGCCCGCTGACTGCGAGGACCGCGACAGCAACACGCGCGACCGCGAGGATCGCGACCCGGTCGATCCTCGCGTGCGTCGCGCGTGTTGCCGGCCCGTGCACCGGCGCAGTATACCGCCGACACGGAACGCTCGCAGTTCCCGAGGACCCATGGCGTACCACGCGCTCGATTACTACGGCATCGACGAGCTCTTCACCCACGAGGAGCGGATGGTGAGAGACACCGTGCGCGAGCTGGTGTCGTCTCGCGTGATGCCGCAGATCGGCAAGCACTGGTCCGCGGGCACGTTCCCGCACGAGCTGGTCGCGCGGTTCGGCGAGCTCGGCCTGCTCGGGCCTTCTCTGACCGGCTATGGATGCGCGGGGATCAGCCCGACGGGCTACGGCCTGATCTGCCAGGAGCTCGAGCGTGGCGACTCCGGGATCCGCTCGTTCGTCTCGGTGCAGAGCTCGCTCGTGATGTTCCCGATCTGGGCGTTTGGCTCCGAGGAGCAGAAGCAGAAGTATCTGCCCGAGATGGCAGCGGGTCGCGTGATCGGCTGCTTCGGGCTGACCGAGCCAGATTTCGGATCGAACCCGACCGGGATGCTGACCACGGCGAAGCGCGTCGGCGCTGGTTACCGGATCACCGGGACCAAGCGGTGGATCACGAACGGGTCGGCGGCGCAGGTCGCGCTCGTGTGGGCGAAGCTCGACGGCACGGTTCGCGGTTTTCTCGTACCGACGCAGAGCCCCGGGTTCGCGGCGCGCGACATCCACGGCAAGTGGTCGCTGCGCGCGAGCGTGACGAGCGAGCTCGTGATGGAGGACTGCGAGGTCGGTGAGGACGCGCTCTTGCCCGGCGTCAGCGGGATGCGCGGGCCGCTGTCATGTCTCTCGCAGGCGCGGTTCGGCATCTGCTACGGCGCGGTCGGCGCGGCGATGGCCTGCTACGACGAGGCGCTGTCGTACGCCAAGGATCGCGTGCAGTTCTCGAAGCCGATCGCGGGCTATCAGCTCGTCCAGCGCAAGCTCGTCGACATGGTCAGCGAGATCACGAAGGCGCAGCTGCTGTGCCTGCAGCTCGGCCGGCTCAAGGAGACAAACCGGCTGACGCCGGGGCAGATCTCGCTCGCGAAGCGCAACAACGTCGCGATGGCCCGCGACATCGCGCGCGATGCCCGCGACATCCTCGGCGCGAACGGCGTGACCGACGACTACCAGTGCGGCCGTCACATGCTGAACCTCGAGTCGGTCTACACCTACGAGGGCACCCACGACATCCACACGCTGATCGTCGGCCAGGATGTCACCGGCCTCGCGGCGTTCGACTCGTGAGCATCTTTCGCGAGCCGCCGCCGAACACGCGTCCGCACGTGCTCGTCTGCTCGGGGCTCGATCCGTCGGGCGGCGCCGGGTTCATCGCGGATCTGCGGGTCGTCGACGCGGTCGGCGCGCGGCCGGTGGGCGTGGTCACCGCGCTCACGGTGCAGACCACGCAGGGCGTGCGCGCGATGCAGGCGCTCGACCCGGACTTCATCGGCACCCAGCTCGCGGCGCTGCTCGGCGACGTCGAGGTTCACGCGGTCAAGCTCGGCCTGCTCGGCTCGACCGAGATGGCGCGTCACATCTCGTACGGGCTCGATCTCACCGCGGCGCCGGTCGTGTGGGACCCGATCGCGACGCCGTCGCGCGGCAACGTCGACTTCGACGGCGCGGCGTTCGACGAGATGCTGCAGCAGCTGGCGCGCCACCTCACGCTGATCACGCCGAACGCGTTCGAGCTCGGCCTCCTCGAGCATCGCCACATAGATACGCTCGACTCTGCGATCGACGCCGCCGAGAACCTCGCCGCGCGGCTCGACGTCGCGGTGCTCGTCAAGGGCGGCCACGTTCCTCACGAAACGGCGGTCGACGTACTGGTGCATGCCGACGGCACCGAGCGGCTCGAAGGGCCTCGCCTGCCACGCGGCGAGGACGTGCACGGTACCGGCTGCGCGCTGTCGGCGGCGATCGCGGCGCACCTCGCACGCGGCGTGGAGCTCGTCGAGGCGTGCCGTCGCGCGAAGGCATTCGTGGCGGAGCGGATCGGCTCCGCGATCTCCCCGGGGCGCGGCTTGCCGGCGATCGTATGACCATGAAGATCGTGATCACCGGCGCGACCGGATTTGTCGGCACAGCGCTCGTCCCCGTGCTGCTCGCCCGCGGCGATACCGTGACCGTGCTGTCGCGCGACGGCGTGCGGGCGGAGGCACAGCTCGCGGGCGTCACCGGCGTGACCGCGGATCTCGAGACGTTCGGCCCGTGGACCGCGGCGCTCGAGGGCACCGACGCGATCATCCACCTCGCCGGCGAGCCGATCGCCGCGAAGCGATGGGACGCGCGCCACAAGCAAGCGATCCGCGATAGCCGCGTCGAGTCGACGCGCGTGCTCGTCGAGGCGCTCGCGGCGCTGCCCGAGGCGAGCCGCCCGCGCGTGCTGATCTCGGCCTCCGGCACCGACTACTACCCGTTCGCCGGCGACATCGACTTCGACGACGACGAGGTCACCGAGGCCGATCCGCCGGGCGAGTCGTTTCTCGCCCGGGTGTGCCGCGACTGGGAGAAGGAGGCGCTCGCGGCACGCGCGCTCGGCGTCCGCGTGGCGTGCATGCGCACGGGCCTGGTGCTCGGGGCGGGCGGGGCGCTCGGCAAGCTGACGACGCCGTTCAAGCTGTTCGTCGGCGGCAAGCTCGGGCACGGCCGCCAGTGGGTGTCGTGGATCCACCGCGGGGACGCCGCGGCCGCCTACGCGAACGCCGTCGTCGACGCTCGCCATGCTGGGCCGATCAACCTCGTCACCGACTCGATCCGCGGCGCCGACTTCGCACGCGCGGTCGGCAAGGCGCTCGGCCGGCCGAGCTGGCTACCGGTGCCGGGCTTCGCGATCAAGGCCGCGGTCGGCGAGCTCGCGGAGTACTTGCTGCACGGCCGGCGCGTCGTGCCGAAGCGGCTGCACGAGCTCGACTTCGCGTGGCAGCACGGCAAGCTCGCGGCCGCGCTCGCCGACGCGCTGGCATAGCTCGGTCGTAGCTCAGTCGAGCTCGAACTCGGCGCGGACGATCGTGATGATGTCCTTCTCGAACGACGAGCGGTCGTTGTTGCCCTCGTGCGAGGTCTCCGTCGAGTTCGCGGGGTTGATGTTGATGATTCCCATGTTGGCGTCGAGCAGCCGCTTGATGCCGGCGCCCCCCGTCGACTTGAGGATGTTGTCGGCACGGGCACGTGCGTCCTTGCCCGCCGCCGCGAGCATCTCGACCTTGAGCTCGCCGAGCCGGGTGTAGAAGTACGCCGGCGCCGACGACGTGATCGAGACGCCCTGCTCGAGCAGCGACGTGATCTCGCGCGACGCCTTCTCGACGCGCGGGACATCCGTCGAGCGCACGATGATCGCCTGTCGGGTGACGTAGCCCTTCGAGATCCGCTTCTCGAGCCGCGTCGGCACCTTTGCGCCGGGCAGCAGCTTGTACTCCTCGAGGAGCTCGAACTCCTCCTCGAAGGTCGCCGATTGCGGCTGGATCTCGGTGGTCTTGATGCCCTGGCTCTCGAGCATCGCGACTGCCTTGGCGCTGTGCTCGCGGAGCGTCTTGTACGCGCTCGTGCGGTCGGAGGCGCGAGCCTCGAGCGAGGCCTCCCACTCGATCAGATCGGACACGATCCGCTTCTTGGCGGAGCCGATGACCTTGATCGTGCGCTTCTCGGGTTTGACCTTGATGCTGTGATAGGTCGTCGTCGTGATCTGCGTGCACAGCACGGCGGCGATCGCGCACGCGATCAACCCGAGCGGTCTCAGATCGAGCCATCGCGGCATGCTGTCGGCGAGCTTCGCCTTCTCGGACATCATCTCCATCGTCCCCTCCAGGTCTTGCTGACCGCGGGAACGCGCGAGCTCGGGCGGCTATTTCTCCAGCTGATATTTCTGCACGAGCCGGATCAGGTTGCGGCGCGAGACCTTGAGGTCGTCGGCGGCGCGGGTCTTGTTGCCGGCGTGTCGGCGCATCGCGGCGCCGATCATCTTGCGCTCGAGCGCCTCGACGGCGGCGGGCAGTGAGCCGGTGACCGGCTCGGGCTCGGCGTCCTCGCTCGGGGTCCAGTCACGGATCCGCGGCGACAGCAGGTCGATGCCGATCACCGGCGCCTCGCCCGAGAGCACGACGAGGCGCTCGACCTCGTTCTCGAGCTCGCGGACGTTGCCCGGCCATGCATAACGCAGGAGCTGCACCGAGCACTCGGGCGACAGCCGCTTCGGCCGCAGCCGGCGGTGGCGCGCGAGGAAGTGCTCGATCAGCAGCGGGATGTCGTCGCGGCGCTCGCGCAGGTTCGGCAGCACGACGTGCAGGACATGAATCCGGTAGAACAGGTCCTCGCGGAACTGTCCGCCGGCGACCATCGCGCGAAGATCGCGGTTCGTCGCCGCGATGATCCGGACATCGACCTTGCGGGTCTCGGTGTCACCGACGCGGTTGAACGTGCCCTCCTGCAGCACGCGCAGGACCTTGACTTGCAACGTCGGGGACATGTCGCCGATCTCGTCGAGGAAGAACGTCCCGGCGTCGGCGACCTCGAAGAGCCCCGGCTTGTCGGCGACGGCGCCGGTGAACGCACCACGCTTGTGGCCGAACAGCTCGGAGTCGAGCAGGTTGTCGTTGAACGCCGAGCAGTTGGTGACCACGAACCTGCGATCGCGGCGCGGCGATGCCTGATGGATCGCGCGCGACACCAGCTCCTTGCCGGTTCCGTTCTCGCCCTGGATCAGCACGGTCGAGTCTGACGGTGCGACGCGCTCGAGCAGGTCGTACAGATCCTGCATCATCGGCGCGATCCCGAAGATCCCGTGGAACTGGGTGCGGCGGCCGCGAACCTCGGCGTGCTCCTCGCCATCGCGATCGCGCAGCGCACCGGCGACATCGAGCGCAGCCTCGCCGAGCATGCTCTCGAGCAGCGCGAGCTCGGGTCCGGCCAGCCTCGGCGCGATGACGGCCAGTCCGGCACCATCCTCGTCATCGGGCACGATCGGCGCGAACGCCGCGGGCTCGGTCGGCTTGTGCTCGACCAGCGTCAGCTCGAGACCGCGGCGACGCAGCACGCCCCGTACGTGCCGCAACACGCGCAGATCGAGGCCGTCCCACCAAGGCGTCCGCACGGCAGCAGTGTGACAAGTGGTCACAGCCAAGACAAGGCCGACATCCCGTGGTCGTCGACTTTGACGTCGCTGTAGTCGACGACTTTCTCAGTCGCTCGGCAGATCGACGCACCACCGCAGCGCCGACCGGCAGTCGGTCCAGCCGCGCTCGTCGACGGTGAGGTACGGGACCTCGAGCGTGATCACCTCGAGCCGGCGCTCGACGCCATACTTCGCGCCGAACGAGCCCGGGGTCGGGTAGCCCATGTCGTGCTCGACGGGATAGCCGCAGCGCTCGGCCATCTCCTGCGCCAGCGGCTCGCCGCAGCCGTCCCAGTTCACCATCCGGTAGGTCGCGTGGACCGCGATCAGCCGGTGCGCGCCGACCCGCTCGATCAGGCCGACGAGCGCCTGGGTCTCGGGTTGATCCTCGGCGGCGGTGCCGGGGTTGTAGCCGGGGCGCCGCGCGGTGCCCCAGTTCTGCGCGCCGAAGTTCCGGTTGAGGTCGACGTCGTTCGCGTTGTTGCGGGTCCCGGCGATCACGCCGTCGGGGTTCACGCAGGGCACGATCCAGGTATCGCGCCCAGGCGGGCGCTCGACGAGCTCGTCGGCGAGCCGCTCGAGCATGAGCTGGGTCACGGCCTCGTCACCATGGATCGCGCCGAACAGCAGCGCCGGTGGCTTGGGCGTCGCGTAGCTCGGCGGCGTGAAGTGGACGGCTTCGATCGGCCGCCCGAGGACGGTCTGACCGATCACGACCTCGCGACGGTGCCCCACGGTTATTCGAGCTTCTTGGCGATCACGGTCGCGAGGCCGTACCCGACGAGGACGGCGTACGCGACGCCGATCCCGATACTCATCGAGATGCCGCCATCACCCCCGGGCATGCCGCCTGCTCCCGCGACCCACGACATGCCGGCGGCGTACGGCGATGCCTTGAAGCCATCGACGAGGTTGCCGCTGAGCACGAGCACGACGACGTGCGTGATCACCGGCCACAGGATCAGGAGCCACGCGAAGACCTTCGCGCCGGCGCTCGACGGAGATGGCAGCCACGCGAGCAACGACAGCACGAGCACCACGATCAGGGCGATCTGCAGCAGCACGATCACCTTGAACGCGCCTGGCGCCTCGATCGCGAGCTTGAACAACTCGACGAGCGGCATCGATCCGCGCTGCGGGATCACGTAGGGCACGAGCGCGGCGATCACGCCGACCGTGATCAGGATCCGCGGCAACGCGGCATCGCGATACTCGTTGCGGACGAGCAGGTTCGGGATGAGTACGATCATGCCGACCATCGGCACGAGGAGCTGCCACGGTGGCACGCCACCGAGCAGGACGGGCACGAGGATCCCGGCGAGCCCGAGGAGCGCCGCCATGATCCCGCGGGGGACCGGCGACATCGGGATGCCGGCGATCACGAGGGCGAGCAGGCCGACGGCGGCCATGATCAGGGGTGGCAGCTTCGCGGTGCCTTCGGCGTCCGCGATGATGTTCCAGTTGAAGATCAGCGGATCGATCGAGAGCGGCGTCGCGAAGGCGGCGAGCAGCAAGCCACCCCAGACAAACATCAGGACGCGTAGCGCATCCTTCCATGGCTCGAGCGGACGTCCAGCGCGCGCCGCGGTCTGCGATGCGAGGTACGGCGGCGATGCCGACGGGATCGCCGAGACCGGCATGATCGGCGCAGGCTGTGGCATCGGCGCGCTCAGCGGCACGCTCGACGCGTGGCCCGGACTGTTGCCCACCGGATGCGCCTGCTGCGGGCCGCCACGGAACGCGCCTTGCGGCGCAGGGCCCGGACCACTCCCAGGCCCGCTACCAGGGACAAACATCGTCTTGGCGTTGGCCGCGCTTGCAGCGCCGGGTGGGTACGGCTGTGGCTGGTGCTGCGCCGACGGCGAGTGCGCCCGTGGCGGCTCGTAGGGCGGCTGGTGTTGCGCTGACGGTGAGTGTGAACGCTGCTGCGGCGGTTGATACGCCGGTGTCTGCTGCTGCGGCGGTTGATACGCCGGTGCCTGCTGCTGCGGGCGATACGGAGCGGCGGCCGGTGGCTGCGCACCCTGTTGCTTCAGGTGCTCCATCATGTCGCTCGCCGAGTACGCTCCCATCACCGTCTTCGCCATCCCGCCCGCCGTTGCAGGCGCGGGTGCCTGCTTGGCGCCGCAGAACACGCAGTGCAGCGCGGCGTCGGGCAGATCCTTCGTACAGCTAGCGCATTTCTTCACGGGATCCTCGATGTCGCGTCCGCGACTGAGAAGCCAGGAATATAGGGCCGCAGGTGCACGCGCTGCAAACCGGCACTCCCCTCATTGCGGTACCGTAGCTCCATGGTCTCGCTCGGGGATGTCAAGCGCAGCGCAGCGACGTTGTTCTCGCAGGGCCAGCACCTGGCCGCTCTCCGACTCTATGACGCGATCGTGGCCGCCGCGCCGCTCGATTACGACGCGCGCCTCAAGGTCGCGGACTGTGCGCTCGCGATGGGTGACGCGACCGCGGCGAAGGTCTATCGCGCGGTTGCCTGGTACTGCATGAAGTCGGGGCATCCGCTCCCCGCGCTGGTCTGCGCGCGCGTCCTCGAGGCGCACGGCGCGGATTCGAGCGACATCACGGCGACGCTCGTCGTCAGCTACGGGAGCGAGTCCGAGCTTCTCGGCAAGGTCACGTCGCGCGTCGCGCGGCCCGCGGACGGGCTGCCGGTCACGGTGCCCGACGTGCGTCAGCCCGCACCACCGGACGCGGTCGCGACCGCACTGCAGCGCGCCGAGCACGCGACCGACAGCTTCAAGGATTTCCCCGACGCCGTTCACCCGATCCCGCTCCTGTCGACGATGTCCGAGGCAGCGTTTCGGCGCGTGCTCGGCACGCTCGTGCTGCGGCGGTTGCCCGCGGGAGCGCTCGTGATCCGCGAGGGCGAGCCGGGTCACTCGTTCTTCTTCGTCGCCGGCGGCGACCTCCGCGTGTTCGCGACCGACGGCCTCGGCCGCCAGACCGATCTCGCGCGGCTCGGCGAGGGCGCGGTGTTCGGCGAGATGGCGCTGCTCTCGGCGCAGCCGCGATCGGCGAGCGTCGGCTGTCTGTCCGATGTCGACGTGCTCGAGGTCGGCCGGCAATCGCTCGCGTCGCTCGCCGACGAGCTCGGCGCGGTCGCGGAGGCGCTGCACGGGTTCACGCGCGAGCGGCTGCTCGGAAACTTGATGGCGACGAGCCCGCTGTTCCGGCCGTTCAACCGCATGCAGCAGCGCGATCTGCTGCGCCGGTTCACGAGCCACGACGTCGCGCCGGGCACCGTGGTCATCAACGAGGGCGAGGAAGGTCGCGGCCTGTTCGTCGTGCTCTCGGGCGACCTCGAGGTGTCACGGCGCTCGTCGGATGGGTCGACCGTGCCACTGGGCGCACTCAAGACCGGTGACGTGTTCGGGGAGATGGCGCTGCTCAGAAATGCCAGGACCACGGCGACCGTCGTCGCGCAGCGCCCCGCGACCGTGCTGTTCCTCGCGCGCGAGTACGTCGCGCGAATGGTCGCGGGGGTTCCCGAAATCAAGAACTATCTCGAAGCATTGGCCGAGGATCGCGAGATCGACAACCAGCTCGTGATGGGCGAGGACGACACGCCGGCCGACGAGCGCGTGCTGATCTGACGGTTCCCTAACCGATCAGTGTTCGGACGAGCCCGGGCTGGGGTGAGGACCTATACTGGGTCTCATGGACGAGCAACAGACCATGCAGCGCAGCGGGCCCGGACGCCTGCTGTGGCTGTTCGTGATCCTCGCGATCGTGGCGCTGTGGTGGAACTTCCGCCCCGACCCGGAGCAGCAAGTCTCGCGGGCGCAGCTCGCGGCAGACGCTGCCTTGGCAGAGACTGACCCCGACGACATCCTCGTCGACCTCAAGGACGACGCGACCCCCGACGCGATCGAGCGGGCCTTCGGCATCGACCTCGTGCTCGTCGACGATAGTGGTGTCGCGCAGGCGACCCGGCTCTATCGCGCGCGCGTCGACCCGGCGCAGCGTGACAGCTTGCTCGCGCAGCTCGCGAAGCGCAGCGACGTCGAGATCGCCGAGCCCGACGCGATGATGCAGCTGTCGCCGACCGACATGCTGGTTCGCGCGCCGGCCGTCGAGCCGACGCACGAGGGCTACCCGAACGATCCCAAGTACAAGTACCAGTGGCACCTCCGCCAGATCGGCATGCCCGAGGCGTGGAAGCTGACCGACGGTAACGGCGTGATCGTCGCGGTGCTCGACACCGGCGTCGGCTACGAGACCTACAACAAGTTCAACGAGCTCGAGGACCTCAAGGGGATCGAGTTCGTGAAGCCGTACGACTTCGTCGGCAACAACAAGCACGCGAACGACGACCACGGCCACGGCTCGCACGTGACCGGCACGATCGCGCAGGTCACGAACAACGGCATCGGCGTCGCCGGCGTCGGACGCAACCTCAAGATCATGCCGCTCAAGGTGCTGTCCGCGAGTGGCTCGGGTTCGGTCGGTGGCATCGCCGACGCGATCCGCTACGCGGCCGACAACGGCGCGAAGGTCATCAACATGAGCCTCGGCGGCGCGTTCCCGTCGAAAGTGCTCGAGAAGGCCGTCGCGTACGCCCACAAGAAGGGCGTCACCGTGATCTGCGCCGCCGGCAACGAGAGCCGCAGCAAGGTCGGTTATCCGGCCGCGTATCCCGGTGCGGTCGCCGTCAGCGCGACGCAGTTCGACGAGAGCATCACGTTCTACTCGAACTACGGCAAGGACATCGACATCGCGGCGCCGGGCGGCAACACCCGCGTCGACCAGAACGGCGACGGCATGCCGGACGGTGTCCTCCAGAACACGATCGTCCCCGGTGACCCGTCGAAGGGCGACTACTACGGCTACATGGGCACGTCGATGGCGTCGCCCCACGCGGCCGGCGTCGCCGCGCTCGTCGTCGGCGAAGGCGTGACCGATCCCACGATGGTCGAGAAGATCCTCAAGGACACCGCGCGCAAGCCGGCGAACCAGAAGTACACGAGCGAGAAGTACGGCGCGGGCATCATCGATGCGCCGGCAGCCGTGAAGCAGGCGCGCTCGCAGGGCGGCGGTCTCAAGCTCGGCCTCGGCCTGCTGATGGCCGGCGCGATCGCGGCTTCGGCGCGACGCCGCGGCCTCGGCGTCAAGCTCGGCTGGACCTACCTCGCGGGCGTCGTCGTCGGCGCCTCGGGTCTGTTCTTCCTGCCGTACATCGCGCCCGAGCTGTCGTCGGCGCCGGTCGTCTACGCGCTGACCCACGGCCTGCCATCGTGGGATCTCTCGGTGCTCGGACCGATGGGCCACGGCAACGCGGTGTTCTTCAGCGCGCTCCTGCCACTCGGCTTGCTCGCCGTCGGCTACGGCTTCGCGAAGGCGCGCGCGCCGCTCGCGGGCCTCGCGATCGGTGTCGCGGCGCACCTCGCGTTCTTCGCGGTGGTGCCGCTGGTCGAGGTCCAGGTGCCGTCGGTCTTCGGCATCGGCACGCTGTGGCTCGCGGTCAACGCGCTCGTCTGCCTCGGCCTCGCGCGACTCGCGCTGCGCCGCTGACCTGAGAAGCGCTGGATCTCGAGGGCGAGCCAGAAACGGCTCGCCCCTATTTGTCCGGATCCTGGAATCTCAGTCGAGGTCGATCATGCAGGAGGCGCCCTGGCCGGGGTACTCCTCGATCGTGATCTCGAGTGACTTGACGTGGGGCGCGTCGAGGACCTTGATGCGCTCGAGCAGGATGGTCGCGACGTGGGAGGCAAGGGCCTCGACGGAGATGTTGTCGATCGGGAGCAGCAGCACATCCTGGCGCGGCAGCACGTAGCGCTCGTCGCACAGCGTGAATTCGAGCTCGCGGGCGTCGTCGCGGACGAGCACGAAGAACGGGTTCTTCGTCGCGACCAGCACGCGTTCCTTCCATTCAACGCAGAGGACGCCGATCGCGTCCTTGATCGCCGCGAACGGGATCATCGACGCCAGCTCGATCTGCGAGACCTCGATCGCGAGCGCGACCGTGTAGTTGTGGCCGTGCAGACGTTCCTTCGTGCCGTCCGGGAACACCGTCATGTGCGCGACCGAGAACTTGTACTGGTCGCGCGCGATCGAGATGCGGTGCCGGCTCACCGGCGCAGCATACGCCGACTACCCGGCCCGGCGGTCTGGTCTGGCTACTTGAGCGCGCCAACCCACGCAGCAAGATCGTCGACGAGTCGTTGGTCGACGGCTACTCGCTGCTGGTACTCCGCGGGTGAGCTCTTGCCGATGCCGGCGCCGAAGAGGTGGTTGAGCTCGGCGTAGAGCTTGAACGTGACGTTCTTGCGCTTGGCGAGCGCTTTCTTGAACGCCTCGAAGTCGACGAGCGTCACCTGGTAGTCGCGTCCGCCCTGCGCGATGAACATCGGCTTCGCGTACTTCTTGGCGACCGCAAGCACGTCGTAGCGCCCGATGTCGCTCCAGTAGGCCGCTTGCCCGCCGAGGATGAATTCGCCCGGCTTGACGGCTCCGCCCGCTTGAAGCTCCTTGATGCGCGCTTGCGCGGTCTTGACCTCGGCGATCGTTGACGCGAGTGCGGTCGCCGCATTCGGATCGAGCGATGCCATGTACTCCATCTGCTCGAGCATCATGTCGGGGATCGGACGCGTGCTACCGGCGAGAATCGCGAGGCCAGCGATGTGCTTGGACTTCGCACCGATGCGCGGCGCTGCGAAGCCGCCGAGGCTGTGACCGACGACAACAATGTGTGCCTGATCGATCTCCTTGATCGTCCGCAGGAGCTCGACGGCAGCGATCGCGTCATCGACAATCTCGTGATCGATCGTCGCATCGGTGAGCTTGGCGAGCTTGCCGGGATGCACCTTCGTACGCTTGTCGTAGCGCACGACCGCAATCCCGCGCGAGGCGAGCGCACCCGACAGATCCTTGAACGGCTTGTTCGCACCGACCGACTCGTCGCGATCGTTCGGCCCCGAGCCGTGGACGAGGACGACCGCGCGAAACGGCCCCATCCCTTTGGGCAGCGCGAGCGTTCCGGGCAGCGCCCACTCACCGCTGCCGACGGTGACATCGCGCTCGTCAAACTTCGATCGATCGACGTACGGCGGATCGCGATACGGCTCGGTCGGTGGCGTGAAGTTGAGGCCGGCAACCTTGCCGGCTTGGTCGTACGGGATGCTGACTTCGAGCTTCGTCTTCGCGAATTTGCACGTGACGATCGCCAGCTCGTACTTCGCGACGCGCTCGACGCGCACGCTTTCGACTGCTTCGAACGCACCGGAGCCCTGCAGGATGCTCTGCCAGGTCTCGGCGAGCTTGGCCTCGGGAAGTGCCGCCGCCATCGTCGCGTCGAACGTGGCCACCGCACCCGCGAAGTTCTGCGCGACGAGCATCGCAATGAACGCCCGTCCTTTGCCCTCGACCGAGTGATCGACAACGGCGGCTTCTGGTGTGATGGCCACTGCGGGTGGCGGTGCGAGCGTTGGCATCGACGACTTCGGCGGACGTGACTCGCCGCATGCCGCCAACAGGATCAAGGCAAGTGCGACTCGGACCATGTTCGCGACGCTACCTCGTGTACGGTTCATGCCGCTGGCACCCGAGCACGAGAACCGGCACTCCGCGTGATCAAGATGTGCCAGTAGCTGACTGACTACCCGGG
>JACCTC010000361.1 GCA_013812655.1 Deltaproteobacteria bacterium
CTGCACCCGCGCGCGAAGCGGCCCAGGCGATCCGCGCCGCGCAGACGGCGCTGGCGAAGCCGGCCTCCGAGGTCGCCGACTGTCTCGCGCAGGCGATCGCCGCCGGCGAGCGACTCGCCGCCGCCACCGACCTCGTGGCTGCGCGTCGCGCGTTCGGCGAGCTGAATCGATTTCTGATCGCGCTCGCTGCGGCAGATCCTCGGCTGCAGCAGGGCTGGCACGTGTTCCGCTGCCCGATGGCGGAGGGCTTCAAGAAGTGGTTCCAGCGAACGGCGCAGAAGCAGAACCCGTACATGGGTCAGGCGATGCCGACGTGCGGAAGCTCGTCCACATGGGGCGTCGCGCCCGAGGACGATGCAGGCGTCTCGCACGAAGGCCACGGCCACGACGGCAAGGATGTCTCGTACTACACGTGCTCGATGCACCCGTCGGTGCGCGAGAAGCAACCGGGCACTTGCCCGATCTGCTCGATGAACCTGTCGCCGGTCACGTACGACGAGGAAGAGAGCGGCGTGATCATGGTCGACGAGACGCGCCGCGACCAGATCGGCGTGCGCACCGGCAAGGTCGTGCGCGCGCCGATGACTCGATCGATCCGCGCCGTGGGCCGCGTGGCGTATGACGAGAGCAAGCTCGAGGACGTCACGCTCAAGCTCGCCGGCTTCATCTCGAAGCTGCATGTCACCGAGACCGGGCAGCCGGTCAAGAAGGGACAGGTCCTGTTCACGTTGTACAGCCCCGAGCTGTTCGCGGCGCAGCAGGAATACTTGCTCGCGCGCGAGAGCCATACCGCGGGCCTCGAAGGCGCGAGCGGACGCGGCGATTACCTCGTGCGCGCCGCCGAGAAGAAGCTCGAGCTTTGGGGCCTCGCGCGCGCGCAGATCGTCGCGATCGCCAAGCGCGGCAAGCCGCTCGAAGACGTGCCGTTTCATTCGCCCGCGACCGGCTACGTGATCGAGAAGAACGTCGTCGAGGGTGCGTCGGTCATGGTCGGCGAGCGGCTGTTCCGGATCGCCGCGCTCGATCGCGTATGGGTCGAGGCCGAAGTCTACGAGGCCGACCTCGCACTGATCGAGAAAGGCCAGCGCGCGGTCGTCACGCTCAGCTACGTGCCGGGCAAGACGTACGAGGGCAAGGTGGCATACGTCTACCCGTATCTCGATCCCGCGTCGCGCACGGGCAAGGCGCGCATCGAGCTGCCGAACACGGGCCTCGAGCTCAAGCCGGACATGTATGCGACGGTCGCGTTCCAGACCGAGCTGGGCCCGCGACTCCAGATCCCGATCAGCGCGGTCGTATACACGGGGCCTCGCCGGCTTGTCTTCGTCGATATCGGCGACGGCCGCCTGCGCCCGCAAGAGGTCGTGCTCGGCGTGCGCAACGAGGAAACCGTGGAGGTCATCCGCGGGCTTCGCGAGGGCCAGGCGATCGTGACGTCCGGCAACTTCCTGATCGCGGCGGAGAGCCGGATTCGATCGAGCGCGAAGTTCTGGACCGAAGAGCGCGCCGGCCAGTCGGGCTCCAGCAGCTCGGATGGCGCAGCGAGCCCCGACGGAGGCGCGCGATGAAGCCTGCGGACGGCGGTGGCGGAATCGTCGGGCACGTGATCGCCGGCAGCGCACGTAATCCGCTGCTCGTGATCCTCATCGTCGGCGCGTTCGCCGCGTGGGGATGGCTGTCGTTGCGCAAGGCGCCGCTCGACGCGATTCCGGATCTCTCCGACGCGCAGGTGATCATCTTCACCGAGTGGATGGGCCGCAGCCCGGATCTCGTCGAGGATCAGATCACGTATCCGATCTCGACGTCGCTGCTCGCGGCGCCCGGCGTGAAGTACGTCCGCGGCCAGTCGATGTTCGGGATGTCGTTCGTCTACGTGATCTTCGAGGACGGCACGGATATCTACTGGGCGCGCAGCCGCGTGCTGGAGTACCTGAACGAAGCGCAGGCGCGCTTGCCCGAGGGCGTGAACCCGACGCTCGGACCGGATGCAACCGGTGTTGGCTGGGTATTCGAGTACGCGCTCGTCGACAAGACCGGCGAGCACGATCTATCGCAGCTGCGATCGATCCAGGACTGGAACGTTCGCTACGCGCTCGAGAGCGTGCCCGGCGTTGCCGAGGTCGCGTCGGTCGGCGGTTTCGAGAAGCAGTACCAGATCGCTGTCGACCCGACCAAGCTGCGCGCGTTCGGCATCACGCTGCAAGATGTGATGATGGCCGTACGACGCTCCAACGAGGACGTCGGCGGACAGGTGATCGAGATCGCCGGTCACGAGCACGTGATCCGTGGCCGCGGCTACGTGAAGTCGCTGCGCGATCTCGAGCTGATTCCCGTCAAGCTGGGAGGCGTCAGCACGCCGAGCGTGAATGATCGCATGGCGCCCATGGCGGGCGCCTCTGCGACCGGCAAGGCGTCGAGCGGGGCGCCGGTCTACGTCAAGGACATCGGCTTTGTCAGCGTCGGCCCCGACATCCGGCGTGGGCTCGCCGAGCTCGACGGCAAAGGCGAGGTCGCGGGTGGAATCGTGATCATGCGCTACCGCGAGAATGCGCTCGACGTGATCGATGCGGTGAAGGCGCGGATCGCAGACGTCGAGAGGACGCTGCCCGACGGCGTCGACATCGTGGTGACCTACGACCGCTCCGGCCTGATCCGCGCCTCGATCGACACGCTCACCTGGACGCTGATCGAAGAGATGATCGTCGTCAGTCTCATCATCTTCGTGTTCCTGCTGCACGTGCGGAGCGCGCTGGTGCCGATCCTGACCGTGCCGCTCGGCATCCTGCTCGCGTTCATCCCGATGTACTTCCAGGGGCTGACCGCGAACATCATGTCGCTCGGTGGCATCGTGGTCGCGATCGGCGCGATGGTCGACGGGTCGATCATCATCATCGACAACATCCACAAGAAGCTCGAAGACTGGGAGCATGCCGGGCGCCCCGGCGATCGCGCGAGCGTGATCATCACGGCGATGCGAGAGGTCGGGCCGTCGATCTTCTTTTCGCTGCTCGTGATCACGGTGTCGTTCATCCCGGTGTTCACGCTCGAAGGTACCGAGGGCCGGCTGTTCAAGCCGCTCGCATTCACCAAGACGTACTCGATGGGGTTTGCGGCGGTGCTCGCGGTGACGCTGACCCCGGCGCTCGCGGTGCTCATCATCCGCGGCAAGATCCGCGGCGAGGAGAAGAATCCGATCAACCGCTGGCTGATCGCAGCGTACACGCCGGTGGTGCGGTTCGTCGTGCGTCACCGCTGGGCCGTGATCGGCGCCGCCGTGATCGCGATGGTGCTCACGGTCCCCGCCTACTTCCGGCTCGGCAACGAGTTCATGCCCCCGCTCAACGAGGGCGCGATCCTCTACATGCCGACCGCGCCACCGGGGATGTCCGACGCCGAAGCGTCGCGCATCCTCCAGCAGATGGATCGCGAGCTCCGCGAGTTCCCCGAGGTCGAGAGCGTGTTCGGCAAGATGGGCCGCGCCGAGACCGCGACCGATCCAGCGCCGATCGGCATGGTCGAGACGGTGATCGTGCTCAAGCCGAAGGACCAATGGCGCGACGGGATGACGTGGGACCAGCTGATCCGCGAGATGGACGAGAAGCTGCAGTTCCCGGGCATGCCGAACATCTGGTGGATGCCGATCCAGACCCGCACCGAGATGCTGTCGACCGGCATCCGCAGCAAGCTCGGCGTGCAGGTATTCGGCGATAACCTCGTCGAGATCGAGGAGGCGTCGATCGCGATCGAGCGCGCACTCGCGAGCGTCCCGGGCACGCGCAGCGCGTTCGCGGACCGCTCGACCGGCGGGTTCTACGTCGACATCATCGCGAAGCGCGAGGAGGCCGCGCGTCACGGCATGACGGTCGGCGACGTCAACGACGCGGTGCAGATCGCGATCGGCGGCATGAACATCTCGGAGACCGTCGAAGGTCGCGAGCGCTACGCGATCAACCTGCGCTACGCGCGCGAGTTCCGCGACGACCCCGAGAGCTTGAAAGACATCCTGGTCGCGACACCGACGGGCGCACAGATCCCGCTGTCGCAAGTCGCGGACATCAACACCGTGACCGGACCGCCGATGATCCGGTCGGAAGACGGCCGGCTCGTCGGCTTCGTGTTCGTCGACACCGACCGGCCGATCGCCGACTACGTCGAGGACGCGAAGAAGATCGTCGACCGCGAGGTCAAGCTCGCGCCCGGCATCCGCGTCGCATGGGTCGGCCAGTTCAAGTACCTCGAACGCGCGAAGGAGAAGCTGAAGGTCGTCGTCCCGATCACGCTACTGATCGTGTTCCTGCTCCTCTACTTCAACACGCGCTCGTTGATCGAGACGGGCATCGTCTTGCTCGCGGTTCCGTTCTCTCTGATCGGCGCGATCTGGCTGCTCTACCTGCTCGACTACAACACGAGCGTCGCCGTGTGGGTTGGCCTGATCGCGCTCGCCGGTCTCGACGCCGAGACCGGCGTGGTGATGCTGCTCTACCTGACGCTCTCGCATCGCCGTCACGAGCAGGAAGGTCGACTACGCAACGCAGCGGATCTCGAGGACGCGATCGTCGAAGGCGCCGCGAAGCGCATCCGGCCGAAGCTGATGACCGTGCTCACGATGATGATCGGCCTCGTGCCCGTGCTGTGGAGCACCGGCGCGGGTGCAGACGTCATGAAGCGGATCGCGGCGCCGATGGTCGGCGGCCTCGCGACGTCCTTCCTGCTGGAGCTCACGGTCTATCCCGCCGTCTTCGCGATCTGGAAGCGTCGCCGAAATGGTTTCCCGACGACAGCGGCACGCGACCAGACGTCGCCGCCCGCTGCCGATCACGAGCCCACCGAACCCGCGCCGCAAACCACGAAGGAACCATCGCGATGAAGACTCGACTCCTCGCAGCACTCCTCTTCCTCGCCGCCGCGTGCGGCAAGGACAGCACGAAGCCCGAAGGCACCCAACCTGCAGAGCCGACCTCGAAGGCCGAGAATCCGGCGGCGAGCGCATCGACGCGGCTCGAGATCAGCGTGACCGCGAAGGGCTTCGAGCCTGACAACCTCTCGGTCCCGAGCGGGAAGCCGGTCACGCTGGTGTTCACGCGCAAGACGGAGAGCACGTGCGCGAAGGAGGTCGTGATCCCGATGGACGGCGAGAAGATCGAGAGAAAGCTGCCCCTGAACGAGGCGATCGCGATCGAGGTGACGTTCCCCAAGGCGGGCGAGATCACCTACGCCTGCGGTATGGACATGGTGAAGGGCACGGTGGTCGTTCAGTGAAGCCACGCTCGTGAGCAGGCATGATGAGACGTTCGCGTAGCAGGAGCGCGATCCGATCGAACACCTCGTTGATCAGGTCCGCACGCCGATTCGCCTTCCGCGCATCGAGGAGGTCGAAGCCCAAGTGATCGAGTTCGACGATTTGTCTGAAGCAGGATCCAGAATCGGCGCGCGAGCAGCTCCGCCGCTGGCTTCGCGGCGGTCCGGGCTGATGTAACCGCGGGCGCGGCGCCGAGCACTGTGCCGGCATGACGCAATACCCGGTGGTCTGTCGGTACCTCGCGACGGCGCTGGCTGCGAGTCTCGCCGGGGCCTGTGCGGCGAGCCCACCGCGGCCGATGCAGCTGCGGAAGGTGATCCTCTACCAGAACGGGATCGGTTACTTCGAGCGCGGCGGCCACCTCACCGGCCAGCGCCTCACGCTGCGGTTCGCGAAGCCCGAGCTCGATGACGTGCTGAAGACGCTGACGGTCATCGACCGGCTCGGCGGCAGCGTCGCGACCGTCGATGTCCCGACGACGTCCGACAAGGCGCGGACGATCGAGCTCGGCGTCCGGCTTGGCGCGGTCCGGACCCACGATCTGCTCGTCGGCTACGCGGTGCCGACGCCGACCTGGAAGGCCGCGTACCGGATCGTCCTCGACGACAGGCCGGAAGCGTCGCTATTGCAAGGCTGGGCGATGGTCAACAACGCGACCCAGGAGGACTGGAAGGACGTCTCGCTGACGCTCGCGACCGGCGCGCCGATGTCGTTCGCCGGCGACCTGTCGACGGTGCAGTACGTCAAGCGGCCCGATGCGAGCGGACACTTGATCGCGCCGACCGTGCTCGGTCCGATCGATGGCGAGCAAGCGAACCCGAGCCAGGTCGATCACGACGGCGATGGCATCCTCGATGTCGACGACAAGTGCCCGACCGACGTCGAGGACGCGAATGGCTACGACGACGACGATGGCTGCCCGGATCGCGGCCGCGTGATCATCAGCGAGAACAGCATCACGATCCTGCAGACGATCACGTTCACGCGCGGCGCCGACGCGGTCGACCGCTCGATGCTGGCGATCGTCGATGCGGTCGCGGCGGCACTCCGCGGCAACCCCGACATCGCGCGGATCGAGATCGGAGGGCACGCATCGGCGGACGAGGCCGAGCCCTGGGGGCTGTCGTCGCGCCGCGCCGCCGCCGTGCAGGAGGCGCTGATCGCCCGCGGAATCGCACCAGAGCGACTCGTGATCGCACCGTACGGCTCGACGCAGCTTCTGGATGTCGCCGGCACCGACAGCGGCCACCTCCGCAACCGCCGCGTCGAGTTCCTGATCCTGCAACGTGGGCAAGGCACCGACGAAGCAGCCGCGGTGCGACCGGTGATGACCACCGCGACGATGGCCGCGAGCGTGCGTGCGAGGGCCAAGCCATCCGCGGTCGCCGGCGCCGTGCGTTACGCGCTCAGCGAGCCGGTCTCGATCAAGCGCGGTGCGTCGTCGATGGTCTCGATCCTCAACAAACCGGTGCTCGGCGAGGATGTGTTCCTGTACCGCCCCGACGGGAATGGCCCGGGCAGCGACCGCCATCCGTTCCGCGCCGTTCGCTTCGTCAACAAGACCGGCTTCACGCTCGAGCCCGGCCCGATCGCGATCTTCGGCCGCGGCACCTTCGTCGGCGACACGCTGCTCGCGCGCCTCGACGTCGACGAGACCGCGTGGATCCCGTACGCCCTCGATGGCGGCACGTCGGTGAGCGTCGCGACCGCCGCGAACGAGAAGCCGGTGCGGCTCGTGACGATCCAGCGCGGGGTGATCACCGTCGAGAACACGGCGACTCGGATGACGCGTTACACGGTCGCGGCCGGACGCGAGACCGCGCGTACGCTCTACGTGCGCCACGCCAAGGCTGCCGGCTACGCCGCTCGCGATCTCCCGCCGCTCGCGATCGATCAGGGTGACGCCTACCTCGTGCCGTTGCCGCTGACCGCCGCCCGGACGTCGGTGCTCGCGATCGAGGAGCATCAGCCGCTGCGGCGCACGATCTCGCTGACCGGGTCAGGTCCGCTCGAGCTCGCCGCGTATCTCGAGGGCGCCCCCGCGGACGTCGCGGCGCGGCTGCGTGGCGTGATGGCGATCCGCAAGGACATCGGGATCCTCGAGGAGGAGATCGCCGCGCTGCGGATCCGCGTGGGCGATGTCGCGCATCGGGCCGGCGAGCTCCGCCGCAGCATCAAGGCGCTCGAGCGCGTGCGTGCGGACGACCTCCGCAAGCGCCTCGTCACCAGCCTGACCGCGGCGACCACCGAGTCAGACACAATCGCGAAGACGCTCGGCATGCGCACCGAGGCGATGTGGGCACAGCGCACCCGGCTCGCCGATGCGATCCGCGACCTGACGCTCGCGGATCAGCCGTAGCTCAGCGCGGGTCGACGACGCGGCCGATGAACAGGATCGCGCCGGTCGGGATGTCGCGGATCAGGATCAGGAACGGGCGATCGACGTGCAGCGTCTGCGGTAGGGGTGCGCTGGTATCGCCGACGATCACTGCGGTGGCCGCAGCTGCCTCGGTGCCCTTCTCGTCGATCGCGACGAACCCCTTGTGGACGACGTCGGTGATCACGAGATCGCGGGTGCCGTCGATGCCGGACAGATCGGCGGCGGCTCCGAACGCGTCGGTCATGCCGAGATTCTTGAGCACCTCGGCGAGCCCGAGCGGTGCATCGAACTTGAACTTCGGCAGCGTGAGATCGACAGCGGCCGGCTCGAGCGCGCTCGTGATCTGCGTCAGCTTCGCGCCGTCGAGGCTCGCCTCGAAGCTCGCGAGGTCATCCGGGACGACGACGACCATCGACAGGAGGTTGCCATCGTACGGCAACTCGGCCGCGCGAAAGCCAGCGCCGGCCGCGTAGCCATACGCGCCGTTCTGGTAGAGCGTCGGCACCTGGACGCTCTGTGTGCCGTTCGCGAGGAACGCGCGGTCCGTGGTCTGGGCGGGCTCGAACGGGTCGTCCCACGCCGCGCTGAAGTAGATCGCGTTGGTCAGGACGAGCCGCGTGAGGTCGGTGATCGAGCCGTCGGGGAGGAGATCCTTGATCTTGTCGTTCGTGCGGTCCTCGACCCAGCCGTTGATCGCGTCGCGCGAGCCGTCCGGATCGGTCGCGAAGTCGAGCACGTGGAGGCCGGCGCCGTAGTTCACCGCGAGCGTGTCGAGGAAGGCGGGCTGGAACGTCTTGCCTTGCTGGCCCCAGATCGAGCTCGCAGTCTTCAGGCGAAACGGGATCGTGTTGCCGGTCGCCGCGGCGGCGCGCGAGGCGAGCGCGAGATCGAGCGCGTCCTGTGCAGCGTGGAGCTTCGCGGGCGGCAGCGTGAAGTGCAGCGCGGTTGCCATCTGGGTCGCGGTGTTGCCGGCGGCGCCCGCGTAGGTCATCGCGAGCGTCGTCGAGATGCTGTGCGGAGACATGAACAGGTTGCCGGGCCTGGTGCGGACCTGGCGGTAAAGGTCGGCGGCGAAGGCCGTGTTACCGGTGACCAGCTCGGCGAGCTCGGTGTCGGTGACCGCGGGGTTCATGTCGCGCGGCAGGTTGGACTTGATCTCGGTGGGCCCCGACCCGCTCGGGTCGGTGCAGGCAGCCGCGAACAACAGGAGGGCAAGCGATCGATTCATGCTCCTGGTGTTTTCAATGGCCGTGCCGAATCAGGCCTCGCGATTCCAGCGGGTTGGCGGACCACATGTCGGTGATCCGAGCCAGCCATGCCGCGGCGGCTCAGATTTTCGGCGCCGGGCACGTATATGTTCGCGGGATGTCGCGCGTCCCGTGGAGCTTGCTCGTCGTCGTCCTCGCGAGCTGTGGCGACAATATCCCGCCGCCGGTCGAGGTCTCGGCCGGTCGCCTGACCGCGCGGATCTCGGCGGAGCCCGCGAAGATCGCGCTCGTGCTCGATGGCCAGGAGGTGTGGACGACGCGCGGCGGCGGCGGGCAGCGTGGTGACGATCCGCCGCACGGGTTCGCGGCGACCGGCTCGCTCGCGGTCGATGTCGAGATGATGTTCGGATCGTTCCGGTTCACCGAGGCGAAGGCGAGCCAGCGCTGGCGCGCGATCGATCGGCTCGCCGACATCACGCCGACCGCGGACGGCGCGACGTTCACGCTGCGCGCCGGTGACACCGCGGTTGGTACGGGGACCCTGACGTTCGTCACCGCCACCCGCTCCGGTGCGGACCCGGCAGCCGCGGGGTTTCCGCGCCACGTGCGCATCGAGCTCGCGGCGGATGCCGGGGACCGCATCCAGCTCGCGGCGACCACGACCGCAGACGAGCACCTCGTCGGGCTCGGGGGGCAATCGTTCGATGTCGATCATCGCGGCGAGACCGTGCCGCTGTGGGTGCAGGAGGACGGCATCGGCAAGTACCCCGACCCCGATGACATCTACGCGGGCCTGTGGTTCTTCACCGGCCGCAAGCACTCGACGCACACGCCGATGCCGATGGTGCTGTCATCGCGCGGCTACGCGATCGCGATCGATACCGATGCGCGCGCCGTGTTCGCGCTTGGCTCCGAGGCGCCCGACGTCGCGCGCTTCGAGGCGTGGGAACACCGGCTCGACGTCAACGTCTTCATCGGCGACGGGCCGCGCGATGGTGGCATCGAGGGCGCGGCCGCGCGCGACGCGTTCGGTCACATGATCGCGTGGGTCGGCAAGCCGGCACGGCCGCCCGAGACCATCTTCGCGCCGTGGGTCGACGCGATGTTCGGCTCCGCGAACGTCCGCCGCGTCGCGCAGCGGCTGCGCAGCGAGGGCATCGGCGCGTCGGTGATCTGGACCGAGGACTGGCGCGGTGGCGAGACCACCGCGACCACCGGGTACGCGCTTCACGAGGACTGGCGCGTCGATCGCGGCATGTATCCCGACTTCGAGCAGCTCGCGATCGACGTGCGCGCGCTCGGCTACGCGTTTCACACCTACCACAATACGTTCATCGACCAGACCGCCGACATCCGTGCCGACGCCGAGGCCGGTGGCTACACGATCAAGAATGCCGATGGCGCGCCGTACTCGTTCACCGGCGTGAAGTTCAACCCGTCGACGCTGCTCGATCTCTCGAACCCGGACGCGGTCGCGTGGGGCAAGAGCGTGATGCGCGAGGCCCACACGCTCGGCTCCGATGGCTGGATGGCCGACTTCGCCGAGTGGTTGCCGGCGGACGCGGTGCTCGCGTCGGGCGAGGACGCGCTCGCCGTGCACAACCGCTATCCGGTCGACTGGGCGCGCTTCAACCAGGAGCTATTCGCGACGGCGGTCGCCGGTCGGCCGGCGCCGATCTACTTCATGCGCTCGGCGTGGCTGCACTCGCAGCCGCTCGTGCAGGTGATGTGGGCGGGCGATCAGCAGACCGACTGGAGCGACGGTGATGGCCTGCCCTCCGTGATCCCGATCGGCCTTGGCCTCGGGCTCGCCGGCTTTCCGTACTTCGGCCACGACATCGGCGGCTACATGGATCAAGGCACGACGCCGACCTCCGAGGAGCTGTTCTATCGCTGGACCTCGTTCGGCGCGCTGTCGCCCGTGATGCGCACGCACCATGGCCGCAACGTCACGGAGAACGTGCAGTGGGAGCACGACGCCGGGACCGTGGGGCACTTCCGGCGGTGGACGCGATTTCACCTCCAGCTCGCGACCTACCTGCATGGCTCGACCGCGAGCTACGAGCGCGATGGCCTCCCGCTCTTTCGCCTGATCGCGCTCGATCATCCCGACGACGACTGGGCGTGGACGCGGATCGACGAGTACCTGCTCGGCGATCGCATCCTGGTCGCGCCGATCCAGCAGCCAGGCGCCACCACGCGCACCGTGCAGCTCCCCGCTGGCTCGTGGATGCCGCTGTTCGGCGGCGCGGCCGTCTCCGGCGAGATCACGGCGACTGCGCCGCGCACCGAGATCCCCGCGTTCGTCCCGGCCGGCAGTCTCCTCGTCCTGTACCCCGACGGCGTTGCGACCGTGCTCGACGCCCCCGCCTCGGCCGCCACGCTCACCACGCGCGAGGTCGGTGCCGATCGCGAGGTCTGGCTCTACAGCGGCACCGCGAGCAATCCCGATCACGCGCGCTGGCATGACGACGCCGGCATCACCGCCGCTCCGCAGTGGACGTGGACTGGCCGCGCCGGCGCCCTCCCCGCCTCCGCGACCTTCAACGATGCGGCGGTCACCGTCACCGTCGCAGACGGCATCGCCACCGTAACCGTCACCGGCGACGGCACCCTCACGTTCGCCGGCGGCGGCACCCTCACGATCAGCCGCGGCAACCCCACCGCCCGCGCCACCATCAAGCTCCGCTGAGCCTAGCGGAAGAGGCGGCCGCGCAGATCGGGCGAGGGCTGAGCGATGAGCTCGGCGAGCACGAGCTTGGCGCCGGCGGCCTCGATGGCAGCGCCGGTCGCGGCACCGATCGAGTCGAGCGAGCCGGTCAGCGTGAAGTAGGCTTTGCCTGCGAGATCGATGGCGAAGCGCACGTCGCGCACGGTGACGTGGGCGATCTTGCAGGCGGCGTCGGCGGCGCGGATCGCGGCGGAGACGGTGGTGGTCTCGACGATGACGACGGCCTCGGCGTCGGGGTCGTCGGTCCAGTCAGGCGGCGCGACCGGGGCGCCGAGCATGGGCCAGACCTGGTCGTCGGCTGCGGCGAGCTCGACGTGATCGAGGAGGTGGGTGCCCGCGGCGAGCTTGCCGGCTGCCATCGCTTCCTCGACCTCGGCGACGCCACCCTCGAGCATGACGAGGTGCTTGCCGCCCGAGATCGCACGCGACGAGAGCAGGATGGCCGGTGCCCGCTTCAGCGACGCGTCGGCGACGACCACGCCACGCGCGATGCTTCCGATCTCGAGGACGCCGAGGGCGGGACCGCGGGCACTCAAACGAACCTGAACGCCTCTTTCAGCGTACAGCGGCGCTCGCGCGTGAAGTGAACGGCGGTGGTGAGGCCCTCGCCGGTCGGCGACGCGATCGTGAAGGAGGTGTAGCCCTCGCCGCCGAGCGCGAGGCCGGCGTACGAAGCCTCGTTCTTGACGAAGATGCTGCAGTTACACAGGCGCGCCATCGTCGCCATGTTGTCGATGTTGAGCGAGTGCATCGTCGCGGTGTGGTGGAAGCCATGCTCAACGCGCAGCGCGGCGGCGATCGCCTCGACAGCATCCTTGACGCGGAACAGCGGGATCACCGGCATCAGCAGCTCGTGCTGGACGAACGGATGCTGCTCGTCGACCTCGCACAGGATCATCCGTAGATCGTGACCGTGGCCGCCGATGCCGGCCGCCTTCGCGATCACGCCGGCGTCCTTGCCGATCCACTCCTTGTTGACGTGGTCGCCCTCGAGCACGACCTTCTCGAGCTCGCGGGTCTGTCGCTGATCGAGGAGCAGCACCGGCTGCTTCTGGAGCTGGCGGACGAGCTCGGTCGCGATCGAATCGACCGCGATGATCTCCTTCTCGGCGATGCAGACGATGTTGTTGTCGAGCGTCGCGCCGCGCACGATCGCGTCCGCGGCCTTCGCGAGGTTCGCGGTCTCGTCGACGACGGCGGGCGGATTGCCCGGGCCCGCGCCGATCGCCTTCTTGCCCGAGTTCATCGCCGCCTTGACGACAGCGGGGCCGCCGGTCACGACGATCAGCCGCACCAGCGGGTGCTTCATCAGGATCCCGGCGGTCTCGATCGTCGGACGCTCGACGGACACGATCACGTCACGCGGCCCACCGGCTGCCTGGATCGCCTCGTTGAGGAGGTGGACGCACCAGTTGCAGACCTGCGCGGCCGACGGGTGCACGTTGAACACGACCGAGTTGCCGGCCGCGACCATGCCGATCGCGTTGCACAGGATCGTCTCGGTGGGGTTCGTCGTCGGAGTGATCGCGAGGATCACGCCGTACGGCGCGCGCTCGGTCAGCATCAGCCCGTGGTCGCCGGTGTACGCGACGGTCTGCAGGATCTCGGGGCCCGGCGTCTTCTCGGCGACGAGCCGGTTCTTCGCGAGCTTGTCCTCGTAGCGGCCGAGCCCGGTCTCCTCGACGGCGTACTGCGCGAGCTTCTCGTTGTTCGAGAGCACCGCCTTGCGCATCGCCTCGACCATCTTGACCTTGGTCGAGACCGGGGTCTTCTCGTTCTGCTCGAACGCGCGGCGGGCGGCCTTCGCGGCGCTGTCGGCGTCGGGATAGACGCCGTTCGTACCGCGCGGGATGTTCACCTTGCGCGCCGGCCCGGCGGCCTCGGCGGCGGGCACGTTGCCGTGTGGTGGTGCGCGGGTGACGCCACCGGCGGATCCGCCGACGCTCCCCGTGCCACCCAGCCGATCGACGACGCGCGAGACGATCTCCTCGATCTTGCGCTCGTCGATCCCCGCGATGCTCGGCGCACCGGCGGGTGCTGCGCCATGCGGCGAACCAGCCGCCGAACCGCTCGCGGTGCCGGTCTTGGTCGTGCCGGTAGTCGTTCCGGAGGTCGTTCCGGAGGGCTCGGGCTTCGGGACGCTGCCTCGCGGCACGTACGGCTTGCCGTAACCCACGCGCTACTCCTTCACGTACCGGCGCTCGTTGCCGACCGCGATCTCGTCGACGATCGCCATGATGGTCGCGTCGACCGGCCGGTTCTGGGTCACCTGGGTCTGGCGCGCCGACGAGCCGGACGCGTAGAGCACGACCTCGCCGACACCGGCCCCGACCGCGTCGACCGCGACCGCGACTCCGCCGGTAGGGTTCCCGTCGACGTCGCACGCCCGCACCACGAGGAGCTTGAGCCCCTCGAGAGTCGGCTCCTTGCGGCTCGCGACCAGCGTGCCGATGACCTTGCCGAGGACCATGGGGTCCTACTTCTTGTTGCCGTTAGCGTCGCCGGCGCGGCCGAGCGGCAGCACCGCGTCGACGTTGGCGTGCGGTCGCGGGATCACGTGGACCGAGACGACCTCGCCCACGCGCTCGGCGGCGCGCTGGCCAGCCTCGGTCGCTGCCTTGACGGCCGCGACATCGCCACGGACGACGGCGGTGACGTAGCCACCGCCGGTCTTCTCGAACCCGACGAGCTCGACCTTGGCGGCCTTCACCATCGCGTCGGCGGCCTCGACCATACCGACGAAGCCTTTGACTTCGATCATTCCGAGAGCGTCAGCCATCTTCGTGCTCCTTACCTACTTATCGATCCACTCACGTCCGAGCGACCGTTCAGCGGTCGACGAACTTCTCTGGTTCTTTACCGGTCACACTCGCGAGCGCTGCTGTCGCCGCCGCCGCCGCCGCATCGACCTCCGCCTCGGGCCCGGCCATGTAGAGCCGACCGAACGCGCCGTACGGGGTCACGTTGACGAGGTTCACCTGCGCGGCCTTCTCGGCCTCGTTCGCCGCGAGCACGGCATAGCCTGCGGGCTCGCACTCGAAGATGAACAGCGACTGGCCCGGCAGCACCATCATGCCCGCGCTCGAGCGGTTGATGATCTGGGTCTGGTAGGCCTCGACGCCGCGGATGATCTGGTTCGTCAGGACCTTCGGCTTGAGCCGCTGGCCCTCCTCGACCTGGAGGTACTTGAGGATCGTGGCGCCGGCCTGCAGGACCTCACCCTTGTCGTGGTGATGGATCTCGAGGAGCCCGTAGGCGCGCTCGACGATCTGCACGGCGGGCTGGACGGCCGTCGCCTTCAGGGCGGCATCGGTCACCTGGTTGATCGCGATGCCAGGGGCAATCTCGACCCAGAGCGACGCCTGGAACGGCACCGGCAAGAAGCCACGAGCGGTCTTCCCGATGAACGTCGCCTGCTGCGGTTGCAGCGCGTCGAGAAAACAATAGGTACGCAGGACCGTTCCCATCGGTGCGCGCCACGCTAACACGGCGTTCGCGCGCAGATCTACGCAGCGGCTGCCGATCTCGCGTCGCGTCAGGTCGCCCTGTCGTCGCGGCCGGTCGCACCGGTGCACGGGTCATGGACGCGTGCGATGATGCGCACGCTCGATGCGGTTCGCTCGTTCGGTTGTCGTGGTGCTGGCGGCGGCTCTGCCGCTGGCCGCGCCGTTCACGTCCTCCGCTCGCGCCGATATCCTCGGCCGCGTGTTCACCCAGGCCGCGGATGCGACCGGCCCCGGCGGGGTCGTGACGCCGCCGGTTACCGTCGACGACCTGTCGACGTGGGCAGGCCCCGCGCGCACGACGAACCTGCCCGAGCTGCTCCAGCTCGCGGTACGGCAGTCGCCGTCGCTGGCGAGCGCGCGGATCGACATCGCGATCGCCGAGGCGCGTATCCAGCAGTCGTACGCGCGCGATGACTGGCAGATCCGTGCCCAGGTCATCGCCTCGCGGTCATCGGGAATCGTCAACGGCCAGCTCCTCGACCGTGGGTATAGCGTTATCGGCAGTGCGGAGGTCTCGCGGCTGCTGCCGACCGGCGGCACCGTCGGGCTTCACGTGGGTACCCAGTACATCAACTCGCGCTACGACGACCCGACGATCGACGCGTTCCTCGGGCAGGAGACGTGGTCGCACGACGTGTCGGGCACGATCAGCCAGCCGTTGCTGCGCGGCCGCGGTCGCTGGCTCTTCGCGGCGAACGAGCGGCGCGCCACGCTGTCGCGCGATGCTGCCGTCCTCGGACGCCGGCTCTCCGCGATCCAGGCCGTGCAGGCGGTGATCGCCGCGTACTGGGACCTCGTGCTCGCCGAGCGCCAGCTCGCGATCACGCAGTCGAGCCTCGAGCTCGCTCGCGAGCGCCTCCGGATCACCCAGATCGGCAACCAGGGCGGCAAGGTGCCGCGCAGCGAGATTCCGGCGGTGCAGCAGATCATCGCGACCCGGGAGGAGGATGTGCTGAACGGCGAGCTCGCCGTCCTCGATCGCTCGATCGCGCTGCGCCGCTCCGTCGGCATGACGATCGGCAAGGGCGAGCTCGGCCTGCGAGTCGGGACCGACCTGGCGACGCGCGACGCACCGTGGGAGCTCGGCACGCTCACCGAGCGCGCGTTCGCGGCGAGCCCGGAGCTCGCGCAGCTCGCGAAAGAGGATCAGGTCGTGCGCGTCGACATCGAGGTCACGGAGAACGGGCTCCTGCCGCAGCTCGACGCCGCGCTCACGCTCGGGCCGACCGGCCAGGATGGCAACTTCGGACAGGCCGCGAAGAACCTCGCCACCTTCAAGACACTGTCGGTCTCCGGCTCGCTGACGTTCCAGCACACGCTCGGCCAGGAGAACGTGCGTGGGCTCGCTCGCGAGCAGCGCGAGAACCGCCGCAAGCTGCAGGTCACCGCGTTCGACCTCCGCGCGCAGATCGCGCAGACCATGGCGCGTGCGGTCGCCCAGATCGAGCTCGCGCGCCGGCGGGTCGCGCTCTCGCAGCGCGCGATCGAGCTCGCGAACGAGAACATCAAGGTCGAGACCGACCGGTTCAACCTCGGCAAGGCGACGAACTTCGACGTGCTCGGACGCCAGGAGGAGCTGCGGCAGGCCGAGCTTCGCAAGGCGCAGGCGATGATCGACTGGCACAAGGCCGAGACGGTCGTGCAGGCGCTCACCGGCGACATCCTCCCGACGTACGGCATCGCCGTCGACTGAGCCCCAGGCGCACCGTCGGCTGGCCGCTGTCACGACCGGCCGAGGGATGGTCGAAACCCAACACGCGGTGTGCCTGACCATCCATCGCTGTGATCGATCGTTCACGCTTCAGCGACGTCGCGATCGCTGACAGGCGTTGCCGGTCGCGGCGTTACGCGTGCGCGACACGCACTGTCGCGGCAACCGCTGGCAATCGACGGAACATGTTGAATCCAGGCAGCCTGGCACGTGGGTTGGATTGTCTGGGACACCATGAACAGACCATCGTCTTCGTTATTGCTCGGGATCTCGATCGCGTCGCTCGGCCTCGTTGGCTGCGGCAGCGACGCACCGCCGCCGAGCGAGGTCCGCGCGCGGATCGCGACCGATCTCGTCCACGTCCTCGGCGAGGCCGAGGCGGCGACCGCGGGTGGCGACGCGCTGCCGAGCCAGGCCGCCTTCACCCTCGTCGACCGCGCGCTCGGTGGCCCGCTCGCGAGCGCGTTCGGCAACGACGCGAGCAGCGGCACCGCGTTCCTCGTGCAGTCGCAGCTGACGCGCCTCGCTGGTGCGATCGCCCCGCGCGGCGATCTCCGGGCCTCGCGCGAGCGTGCGGTGGGCGAGCTCGCCGCCGACGAGACCGACGAGACGACCATCGACTTCGATGGCGAGGCCGCCGCGCAGTGGCTCAACGACAATCTGTTCACGGACGCGAATCACGCGGGCGATGGCATCTACCGGGTCCCCGGGGCGCTCGTCTGCACCGAGACGACGTACGACGACGCCGGCAACGAGATCGGCGAGGCGGTCGATCCCGAGTGCGTGCAGGGCTTCGCGCAGCTCCAGCTTCGCATCCGGGTCTCCGAGGATGACGACACGTTGCGGTTCGCGGTGCAGCTCGGCCCCGATCACGACGAGCCGCTCGTGGTCGGGCTGGGCGCGAATTCGCTGTCGCTCACCGTCGATCTCGACGAGACCGAGGACGCGATCCGCGCGCTGATCCCCGCGGGCGAGGGCACGCCGAGCTTCCGGCTGTCCGGAGAGGTCACGGCCTCGCTCGAGATCCTCGGGACCGCATCTGCGCGGGCCTCGCTCGCGATCGACCGCGCGATCTCGATCAAGGTCGCCGAGGACGGCAGCAGCCTCGACGGCGCCAGCGCGTTCCGGTTCGCCTCGGCGAAGGCCACCGTCTTCGCGATCACCGTCGATGGCAACGCGAAGACCAGCGCGCTCGAGGTCGGCCTCGGCGAGACCTCCGCGCACGTCCCCGGCGATGTCGACTTCGGTGAGCCCACCGTCGATCTCGATCTGTCCGGCGTGACCGCAGTCGCGACCCATACCGCGGGTCAGCCGCTCCAGCTCACGCACGTCGGCCTCGGCAGCCGCACGACGACGCTCTCGGTCGATGGTGCGCGCGCGATCTCGATCGATCTCAACCCGGATGACGGCCGTGCGTTTGGCGCGACGCTCACCGAGAACCCGACCACCGGCAGCACCATGCTGACCGTCTCGCCGAAGCTCGATCTCCGGATTGGTACCGATCACGTCGTGCTCGGCGATGAAGCACCGGTCTACGACGTCACCCAGGTCTTCCTCGACGGCAGCCTGCGCAGCTCGCTCGCGCAGGACCATGTCGAGGTCGTGAGCGGCACGCTGCGCCTCGCGACGAACCCGGCGAGCTACGGCTTCACCGCGATCGCGGGCCAGTGCGTGTCGTCGCAGGAAGTCGTCGACGCGAGCGACCGCTACTACACGCAGTGGTCGGTCGGCAGCTGCCTGTAACGGTCAGGTCAGGCCGATGAACGCCATGTGCACGCCGCCCTCGATGCCGTCGCGGCGATAGCTGAAGAACCGGTCGCCCTCGCAACGCGTGCAGGGCGGCCGGTCGTCGATCAGGTCGCGGCGGACGCCGGCACGCTCGAGGATCGCGCGCGTCGCGACCCGCAGATCGATGTGGTCCTTGCGCGGGCCTGTCCCAGGATGGAGGGGCCGGAATTCACTTCCGGCCCCGGGCCCAACGACAAGCCCCGTCAGCTCGCCGAGGGCGGCGCGAAACTCGGCAACGACCTCGGGGCCGACCTCGAAGCAGCACGGTCCGATCGACGGCCCGAGCGCGACCCGCACACGCTCCGGCCGCGCACCGAGCTCGACCATCCGGGTGACGACGTTCGCGGCGATACCGGCCACCGTCCCGCGCCAACCCGCATGAGCCGCGCCGCAGACGCGTGCCTCGGGATCCGCGAACAGGATCGGGATGCAGTCCGCGGCGAACGCGCCGAGCACCGGGCCGACACGATCGCAGACGAGGCCGTCGAACTCGGCGTCGGTGACGAGCGGCTCGCCCACCTTGTAGACGTTCGTGCCGTGGACGTGGCGTGTCGCCACCAGCTGACCGGGGTCGTAGCCGGCGTGCTCGGCGAGCAACGTCCGGTTGCGCTCGACGTTCGCGACATCGTCGCCCCAGCGCTTGCCGAGGTTCAGCGAGCTGCGCAGGCCGGTCGAGACGCCTCCCGTACGCTCGGGGAAACCATGAGTGAAGCCTTCGGTCGGAAGCACCGGCGAGACGTGCAGGCGGATCGACATGCGCCCGGAACCTACCGTCTAAGGCCATCGGTTGCACACCGCGGCACGCCGGGACCGAAAGTGTTACCGTCGAAGCATGATCCCGTACGACGACCTCGTCGCCGCGCTGACTTCATGGCGCGCCCGCCAGGGGCTCCCGGTGTCTGCGATGCCCGCGGCTTCGTCCGGCTCGGGGCCGGCACGCACCGCGCCCCCGATGGCGCCACCGCGCGGCTTCAGCACGAACCCGCCGCCGCTCGCGAAGCCCGACACCCACGACGACTCGATGGAGGTCGACGACGGCGCGCTCCTCGAGGAGGCGGCGTACGAGGCCGAGGGCAACGACTACGCGATGAACTTCGCGCCCCCGGCGCAGGATGGCGACGAGGCGACCGCGATCGGCGGCATGCCCGAGCGTGACTCGTTCGGTGGCGGCCCGACGGTCGATACCGAGGACGTGCCGGGTCCGCCGCGCGGCCGCAACGAAGACTGGTAGCGACGGTGGGCACCGACGCTGGCGACGACCTCGGCGACGATGATCTCGCCGTCGACGTCGAGGCGATGTCGGGTGACGCCTGTGTGGGAATCGTCGCGCGCGCGGGTGAGCGAGCGGCCGTGCTGCGCGGCAAGCGCGTGCTCGTCGGGCCGATCGATCCGTGCGGCGAGTGCGAGGTCTGCCGG
>JACCTC010000374.1 GCA_013812655.1 Deltaproteobacteria bacterium
GCCACCGCTAGCACGACGAGGCCGGCCGCGATCGCGACGAGCACCGCCGCGGCGAGGCGTTCGCGCGCCCGCAACGTCGCGTCATCGATCGTGTCGCCGTCGCCGAAGTCCGCGAGCGCGATGGCGCCGATCATGGCGGGGGCGGGTCCGAACACCGAGACCGTCGCGCCGGCGCGGTTGCGGTGTGCCCAGTATGGCACCTCGTGCTGCGCGGCGATCCAGTCCACCCGCGAGAGATCGAAGCCGCCCCCACAGCGCACGAGCGCCGCACCGTATCGGTTCGGGACCGCGTCGCCGGTGATCTGGCGAGCCGGCGCGGCGAGCGCCAGCGCGAGTGCGAAGATGGCGGTCGAGACGCACGCGATCGTCAGTGATCGCACGTTGACCAGGGCGCCCCAGCGTGGCGCGGCATTCGGAGATCGAGGGTGCCGTGGCGGACGATCGCCTCCGCCGCGAACACGCGCGCGGATTCGTTTGCGGTGTAGAGACCATCGCGATAGTGCTGCGGCGAGCCGAGCGCGACGAGCAGCAGCACGGCAAGGCCGAGCGTGCGGAGGTGTGAGCGCGTCACAGCCTCCGCCCGGCGCGCAGGGCCTCGACGGCTGTCGCGAGGCTCGGGCTCCGCGCCGCGATGTCGAGGTGCGGAGCAGCCTCCGCAGCTCGCCCGGTCTCGACGAGCACGCGCGCCAGCAGGAAGTGCGCGACCGGCGACGCGGGATCGCGTGCGAGCAGCCGGTGCACCTGACGCTCGGCGTCGGTAAATCGCCGCAGTGCGATCAGCACGTGAATGAGGGTACGCGCGTAGTCGTCGATCGCAGGCTGACGCTGCACCGCCCGCTCCGCCCACGGCAGCGCCTCGGCGGAACGACCGTGCGCGTGAAGAAACTGCGCGTAGAGCGCACTCGCGCTCGAGAACCCGCTGTCGGTCGCCTGCCGGGCGGCATCGAGCGCTTCGTCGCTGCGACCCAGATCCCAGAGCACGCGCGCCTTGCGCTGCCACAGATAGCCGTGCGTCGGGTGCACGACGAGCCCACGGTCGATCGTCGCGATCGCGTCGTCCAGGCGACCGACACGCGCGAACGCGAGCGCCAGGTTCTCGCACGCCGCCGGATCGTCCGGGTTACTTTCGACTGCGCGCCGGAACAGCGCGATCGAGGACGTCCACGATTCCTGGGCCCGCAGCGTCGAGATCCCGAGCACGCACACGAGCGCGCCGGTGGCAGCGAGCCGCGGGATCCGTGGGAGCACCTCGAGCAGCCACGCGACGGCGACGCACGCCGCGACCGACCACAGGTACACAAACCGATCGGCGACCAGGATGTGCACGCGCACGAGCAGGTGACTGACCGGCAAGAACCAGATCCACGCCCACGCGAGGAGCGCGAGTCGCCACGCCGCGGCCTGCCGCTCGGCGGCTGTCGCGCTCGCTCGCCGGCGCCGGTCGCGTACGATCACGAGGAGCGAGCCGATGATCGTGAGCGCGCCGAGCCCGAGCTCGAGCGGCGCGGGGCCCGCGGTCTGGATCGGATACGCGATCGCGGGCGGCCGTGCGAGCATCATGCTCTCGACGTAGTGTCCTTGCGCACCGAGCATGCTCGCCGGCCGGCTTGCAGGTTGCGCACGAGCGTCGTCGTCGATCACCCGGGCGGTGCGCGCGACCATGATCACGGGCACGGCCGCGAGCGCGGTGACTGCTCCGACGACGCCGATCGCGATCCAGCGGCGGCGCGCCACCGGCAGCAGCACGAGGTCCCATGCGGCGAATACGGCGGGCGCGAACATCGCGGGCGCCTTGCTCCACACGCCGGCGATCGCGCACAGCGCGGCGATCCCGAGCCAGCGCGCCGAGCGGTTATCGCGGTAACGCACCCACGCGTGCCCGCAGCCGACGACGAACAGCCCGGCAAGGATCCCCTTGCGTTCGGACAGCCACGCAACCGACTCGACATGGATCGGATGGATCGCCCACAGCAGCGTTCCGATCCACGCTAGCTCCCGGCGAAGCCCCCACCGCACGAGCAGCGTCCCGAGGCCCCATATCGTGAGCGCGAACAGCAGGAGCTGCGTCGCGTGCGGCCCCTGCTCGACGTCACCCCACAACGCCATATCCGCCATGACCACGACGTCGCGCACCGGTAGGTACTCACCTCCGAGCGGACGCCGCGCGCCGGCATCGAGCTCGAGGAACACGTCGCGCACCGTTGCGAGGCTCGCGTCGCGCAGCGGGCTCGCGTCGGCCCACAACCAGTGATCGTCGAACTCCACGGTGCGCAGCACGAGCGTCGGCGCGAGGACCGCGATCGCAACGGCCACGACGAGGAGCCCCGCACCGCGGCGCGTCCACAGCCGCAATGCGGCGTCGTCGCCGATCACTGCTGCGGTCCGATCTCCCGCGCCGCTTCGAGCGCCCAGGCCGCGTCCTCGAGGCGCCCCGCCTTGCGCAGCGCGGCAGCGAGCCGACGCCAGGGCCACGCGTACTTTACGTGCACCATCGTCGCCCACTGATCATCGAGGCCGGGTCGCGGGTACGTAATCTCGAATCGTTCATACAGCTGCTTGTTGAGCGCGAAGACCTCCTCGATCGGCGGCGGCTGCGCACCCCGCGGCAGCACACGATAGAGGATGCCGTGGGGATAGCTGGGAAAGCTCTCGAGGATGTTGCCCTGCATCATGTCGACAAACAGCGGCCGACCGCTCGCGAGCACGCTCTCGGCGAGGCGGATGCTCGCGACGCCGGGTTTGTTCATCTCGAGCACGACGCCTGCGCGGGCGCGGCGCGCCCGATACCACGCCGAGCGCATCATCGGCCAGTTGACGTAGACCACGTCACGGCGCTCGCCGAGTACGAGCTGGACGTAGGGCGTGCCGGAGTGAAAGTCGTCCGATGCGCCGATCACGACAGCGTCGTGCGGCAGGGACCGTAACATATTGCGAACCAGGAGCTCGACCGCAGGGGCGTGGACGACGAGGACGTGCGGCAACGACGTCGAGACGATCGCGGCGAACCCGCACGTCACGAGCGCCATACCGACGCCTCGCGACCCGAGCGCGCGACCCGAGAGCCGCCGCGCGACGAGCTCGCCGACGACCTGGAAGCCTGCCGCCACCGGGATCACAAAGATCACCATGACGAGCAGGTGGAAGCGCTCGATGACATACGTGCTCAGCCCGTCGCCGGGCAGCACGTTGAAGCGCATCACGAGCAGCGGTCCCGCGAGCAGCAGGCTCGCGAGCAGCAGAGCCCACCCCCAGCGTGATTCGACCGGGCCGGGCCGCGCGATCTGGTAGCCGAGCGCGCCGAGCCCCATCAGTGCGGGGACGTATAGCCATGTCCGTGCGAGCGTGTGGCCGAGCGCGACCAGGTTCTCCAGCGGATACGGCTCGGCCGCGCCCGCTGCGAACGTGCCCGGGCCGCCATAGTCGTTGCGCAAGAAGACGTGGAGCACGTCACCGAGCGTCTCGGGCTTACCCCACGTACCCCAGTGCTCGGGTGCGACGAGCAGGTAGAGATACGGGGTCAACCCGACCACGAGGCCGCCGATCGCGAAGCCCGCGGCGAGCGGCCTGGTACGGGTGGACGCCGACGACTCGCGAACACCGCGGACGACCCCAAGCAGGCCGACTGGCGCGAGCAGCGTGCACGTCAAGTGGTTCGCCATGCCGATGCCGGCGATGAGCCCGAGCACCGCACATCGCCAACGTCCGCGAAGCGGACCTGCCGCTCCGGCGAGCCACAGCACGGTTGCGGCGACGAGGCCGTTCATCGCGAACACCTCGGCCTCGGTGTAGATCGCGAGGATGACCGGCGCGCCGGCCAGGATCATCACCGCGACATTTGCCGCAGCGGCCCGGATGCCCCAGGCACGACACGCGGCGATCAAAACGACCATCTGCAGCGCACTCAGGATCGCGGTCGCGATCGCCGCGGTGTGCGCCGGGCTTGCCCCGGGCAGCCAGGACCAGGCCCGCAACCACAGCACGTATGCCGGATAGCCGCTGGGATGGCCGGTGCCGCCGAGCGTGCCGAGCGTCGAGAATTCTGCGTTGTCACCGTCGACGATGTGCTCGGGCGCGATCCAGATGTAGAGAACCAGCGTCAGGATCCCGAGCAGGGCTCCGTGGTCCCACATGATTCGAGCGAGCCTCGAGCGCACCGTCGCCATCATACTCCCCGCCATGCAATAGTTCACGCCGTGGCGGAGATCCTGGTCGTCGACGACGAACAGTCGATGCGCGAGTTCCTCGCGATCTGTCTGCGTCGTAGCGGTCACAAGATCACGCTCGCGGAGAACGGCGAGGACGCGATGGAGCGCCTACGCAATCAACCGTTCGACATCGTCATCACCGATCTACGGATGCCGGGCAACATCGACGGGCTCGGCCTGCTCACGGCGATCAAGTCCGGTCACGTGCGCTACACCGCCGCTCCGAACGGTACGCCATCGATCATCGATCCGGAGGTCTTGCTGGTGACCGCCTACGCAACCGCAGACACAGCACTCGCCGCGATGAAGCAAGGCGCCTACGACTACCTGACCAAGCCGTTCCAGGTCGACGAGATCAACGCCGTGATCGGCCGCGCCCTCGAGAAGCGCGCCCTTGTCGAAGAGAATCTCGCGTTGCGCGATCGCGTCGCCGGCCGCGTGCGGCTCGCGAACCTCCTCGGCAAGAGCCGGCCGATGCAAAAGCTCTTCGAGCTGATCACGAAGATCCACTCGGCGCGCACGAGCGTGCTCATCACCGGCGAGAGCGGCACCGGCAAGGAGCTGGTCGCGCGCGCGCTCCACACCGAGGGCTTGCGCGCCAATCACACCTTCGTCGCGGTCAACTGCGGCGCGATCCCTGACGACCTCATGGAATCAGAGCTGTTCGGACACAAGCGCGGCTCGTTCACGGGCGCCGTGACTGACAAGTCCGGCCTGTTCCAGGAGGCGGACGGCGGCACGTTATTCCTCGACGAGATCGGCGAGCTGTCGATGGGACTCCAGGTGAAGCTCCTGCGGGTCCTTCAGGAACGCCGGGTCAAGGCCGTCGGCTCCACCGAGGAAGTCGAGGTCGACGCACGCGTCATCGCGGCGACCAACCGCGATCTCGAGGCCGAGGTCGCGCGTGGTGCATTCCGGGCTGACCTCTACTACCGACTCAACGTCATCGAGGTGTGGATCCCCCCGCTGCGTCATCGCCGCGAGGACATCCCGCTGCTCGCCGAGCACTTCTTACGAAGGTTTGGGGCGGAGCACGGCCGGTCGCTTCAGCTCAGCACCGAGGCGATGCGCAAGCTGGAGACCTACGACTTCCCCGGCAACGTCCGCGAGCTCGAAAACATGCTCGAGCGGGCGGTTGCACTGTCCTCGAGCGCGGTCATCGGGGTCAGTGATCTCCCCCCGGTCAAGGCCCCTCGTAGCGAGCCGGTCGCGGAGTTTCCCACAGAGGGTGTCGATCTCGATCGCGTGCTCAGCGACTTCGAGCGGGGCTGGGTCATGCGCGCACTCGAGCAAACCGGTGGCGTCCGCAAGCGCGCCGCTGCGTTGCTGGGCATCAGCTTTCGCTCGTTGCGCTACCGCCTCGAGAAGCTCGGCATCGAGAAGGGCGATGCACCCACCGATGACGAAGCGCCTACAGAAGACGATAAGTAAGCTGCGTAAATTGGCACCGCGAAGTGACGTTTCTCGGCACTTCCGAGCTCACGACGTGCGGAAAGTTGCCTCTGCACCCCCCTGCGAGCGATCGTGCGCATGGCATATCGCTTGCTGATGGACTCGAACGCCTAGGAGGGCCCGCATGATTAGGAAGCTCAAGGAACGTGGATTTACTCTGATCGAGCTGATGATCGTCGTGGCGATCATCGGCATCCTCGCCGCTGTCGCCATTCCGGCGTTCATGGACTACATGAAGAAGTCCAAGAAGACGGAAGCGTCGCTGCAGCTCAACAAGATCGGCAAGAACGCCAAGACCTTTTACATCACAGCCTCGGCGTATCCGGCGACCGCAGCGGCGCTGACGCCGACTGCACCCTGCTGCGATGGTGCGGGCAAGAAGTGCCCGGTTGGCAACGTTTGGAGTGGTGGCTGGACGGATCTCGATTTTCAGATCGACGAGCCCCACCTGTTCCAGTACGCGTACACGCCCGCCGCCAGCGGCGTGACCTTCGCGGCGACCGCAGTGGGTAACCTGGATTGCGATGCCACGAGCATCACCTACACCATGAACGGTTCGTCGACGTCCGGTAATCCGGCCGTCAGCATCACTGAGCCACCGCCGAACTCGGACTAATCTCCGACTCGACCAACTCGAATCGCCGCCCACCTCGGGCGGCGTTTTTCGTTCCGGACCGCTATGATGCCGGTGTGAGGCTGACGGTCGTCGCGTTGCTCGTCGCGATGATCGCGCTTGCCGCCGCCCGCGGCGCGCGGCACCTCGCCACCACAGGCGATCGCGAGCAGTCGCTCGATGTTCCTTACGCGCCCTCGCCCGCCGCCGCGCCGATCGTGACGCTCGGGTATCGCGAGCTCGCGGCGGATCTGCTGTTCGTGCGCCTGATCGGGTACTTCGGCAGCGAGCAGAACACCGCGCAGGGCCTCGCTGCGATCGCCGAGGCGATCGCCACGCTCGATCCGCACTTCCGCCGGGTCTACGAGGTCGGCGCACTCGCGATGTCAGCGGCACGGACCGGCGTCGATCAGTCGATCCACCTGCGTGCGATCGCGCTGCTCGAGGCCGGCGGACGCGCGTACCCCGCGCACTGGAAGTTCCCGAGCCTCGCTGGCCAGATCTACCTGGTCGACCTCCAGACGGAAGATCCGGTGCAGCGCCGTGCGTGGGACGAAAAGGGGACTCGCCTGCTCGAGGCCGCAGCGCGCAAGCCGAACGCGCCGGCTGTGGACGCGCTCACCGCGTCGTTCCTCCAGACCAAGCTAGGCCAGCACGAGCGCGCCGTGAACGGCCTCCGCGAGCTGCTGCTGATCACGAACGACCATGCCGCGCGTCAGCGGATTCTGGACCAGCTCGCGAAGCTCTCCGAACAGAGCACTGACGCGATCGCAACGGAGCTGCTCATCGCGCGGCTCAGGTTCGAGCGCCGCTGGAAGCTGGAGCGCCCGGCCGTGCCACCATCGTTTTACATCCTCGTCGGCCCGCCCCACGGGCCGCGCTTCGACCTCGGCGACCTCGCGACGGGAGGTGGCCGCGATCGCATCATTGATCCGCTCGGCGAGACGGCGGAACCAGCGTTCGAACCGCTGGACTGACCAGCCGCTCAAAGATGATCGCGTCGATGCGTCGCCACTCGCCCGCGGCCTGCATCGAGTAGCAGCGCATCACACCGGCCCTATCTCGCGCTGCGGCGCTCGGCAGTACACTTCATGCAGCTGCCTCCGCCTGCAACCAAGGGTCCGTCGATCCAGCGCCGCAGCTCCGCTTTGAGGTCCTCCGCGCGCGGATCTGTTCGTGAGATGTCGATCTTCTCGTCGGGGTCGTTGACCAGGTCATAGATCTCCCAGCGCCGGTCGGTGACGCGATACAGGACATGGCGAGTCCCGTCGGAGCTCACCATCGACTTCATCTCGTGGTTCCACCACGGCGCCGGGATCAACTCGGCGAACGCCGGTTTTGCGCTCAGCGGCTGGCCTCGCATGAGGGGTAACAAGCTGCGACCGATCCAGCTGCGCGCGGGTGGAATTCCGAACAGTGCACAGATCGTGGGCGCCAGATCGACGAGCTCCACGACATCGTCCACCACGCGGCCCGGTAGCTCGGGCACCCGAAACATCAAGGGCACGTGGAGCAACTCGCGGTACAGCGAGTGGCCGTGGAAGAACAGGCGTTCGCCAGCGATCGCGTGCGCGCCAAACGCCTCTCCATGATCGGACACGAGGGCAACCACCGTGGTCTTGGCCAAGCCGGTGCGCTCGAGGGCATCGAGGATGCGTCCCACCATTTGGTCCTCGAATGCGATCTCGTAGTCATACTTCTGGGCAAGACCTCGCTCGCCACGTTCCGTGATCGGCCACTCCGCGTGCGGCATGTACGTCGAATGCGGATCAAACAGATGAACGAGCATGGCGAATGGGCGGGCGCTGGTCGAAAGCTCCTCGAGCCGCGCGACCGTCTTCGCCACGATCCGTGGGCCTGCGACGTCGGCGTTGGACGGGGCGATGTCCACGGCGCCGGTGTTGTCCCATTCGTCCGCGCCCTGCAGGACGTTGCTACGCATGCGTCGAGGAAATTTGTCGCAGACCCTCGGGTAGCGCTCGTCATCGCAGAAGTAAAAGTGGCTGGACTGGCCGAGGGTCGTGAATCCGCTCGCTTGCAGCACTTCGAAGAGCAAATCGTTGCTGTCGAGGATGGTCGGATAGTCAGCGTAAGGACGATCAACGGCCAGCTGTGAGGGATAACGAGAACCCAAAAATGACGGTGCTGAGCGGAGCGTCGCCGGGGCCTGTGCAAAGGCTTTTCGAAAGACCACGGCTTCCGCGGCAAACCCATCGATTCGCGGTGTCAGGCTCTTGCCGTCACGTCGATACCCGGCGACCCCGAGGCGGTCGAACCGCAGGCTGTCGACAAAAACGATCAGGAGGTTCCTTCTTTGGAGCGGTGCCGGCGGCTGGGCCGCGACGGGCGGATCTGCCGTCGACGGTTCGACGGCAGCGTCACCGCCGAAGCAGTTGTCGTCGATTCCATTGCCGGGAATCTCGGTCGCATTCGGATGGACCCGACCGAGATCGTCGTCGCAGTCAGGGCCGCCGAAGAACGCCGAGAAGCCATCGTCGTCGTGATCGAGGCGTGTCCGCAGTTGATCTACGAGGCTACCGATTGCGGATCGATCGATTACCGCAACACTCACTTGCACGGAGGGCACCGCGCGGAGGGTGACGAGCGGAAGCCCCGCCACCACGACGGTCAGGATGGCGACGATGGTTGGCCTGCGCGGCACCGAGAGGCGCAGTTGATCGAGTGGACCGTATGCGGCACCCAACAGCGCGATCGCGATGACCGGGACCGTGGCGGCAAACGCGGCCGAGCTCGGGTCGGTCGGTGCGAGGACCACGAGCCACGCGCCTGCGGCGGCCGCCGCCGCGAAGCCGACCACGACCACCACGAGCAACGGCGGTGACAATGCAACCTCGGCGGTCAGCTTGCGCGAAATCCAACGGATGATGCGCGACAGGATCAACGTGACGAGCGCGCTGACGACCGCGATGCCCAGCAGGGCGATCTCGAACCATCCGCCGGAGTGGGTTCGAAGATCGCCGACGAACACGTCGGCGAGTCGTCCGGCCACCAGCGCGAACACGACTGCCACGACGAGACCGCTCGCGAGCCCCGCGAAGACCGCGCGATCGAACTCCAGATCCTCGCGCAGGCGCCGCAGGAGCTTGCTCGGCGCGGCGCCGGCCCAGGTCGCACGAGTCGCGCCGATCGCCAACCCGACAAGCAGGGCCGCCGGCACCGCGACGATGGACCACAACCCGAGGAGGGGAATGATGGCCTCGTTGCTGCCGGTCAGGAGGCCATCGATGATGGCAACGATCATCGCCGCCGGGAGGATGGCGCCGAAGCTGATCGCAAGGCCGCTGCGGTAGGAGGCGAACATCACCTACCAGATGCCGATCCGTCGCATGTCGCTATCTTTCGTGCGTGACGCCGCTACTGCGGCAGGCGGTCGCTATAGTCCTTGATCATCTTCGTCGTGTCATCGGCCTTCACCTCGACGACGAAGCTCTCCTTGATCCCGAACTCGTTGTTGATCAGCGTGATGCGGCGCTTGCCTGCGGCGAGCTTCATCTCGCGCTGCGGCGTGTGGAGTCCGGTCGCCGAGCCATCGACGTAGATCTCGCATGACGGCTTCGAGCCGAGCATCAGCGTGCCGGTGCCCTTGGGCTTGGTGTCGACCTTGGGCTCCGTGCTGCCGACCTTGGTGTCGTCGATCTTGGTGTCGCCACCCGTCTTGGCATCGCCACCGGTCTTGACGACCTCGCCCGGCGTCTTGATCGGGCCGGTCTTGTCGCCGCCGGTCTTCACCTTGACCTCGGGCACCTTGACGGGCGTCTTGTCGGCGACCTTGACGGGCGTCTTCTCCTGGATCTTGTCGGGTGCCTTCTCGGGCGTCTTCTGGGGGATCTTCTCTGGCTCCGTCGCGGCGACCGAGCCAGCCTTCTCGAGGTTGACCAGCGTCTTCTCCTCGAGGCGGCCGCTGAACGTGATCGGCCGGTTGACCGAGACGTAGCCCGACTTCTCGAACAGCACCTGGTACGTGTTGCGCGGATCGAGCGGCGCCTTCGCCGGCGACGGCCCGAGCACCTCGCGCTTGCCGTCGATGATCAGCGAGACCGTCGCGCCCGGCGGCGTGCTCTCGAACATCCCGGTGATGCCCTGCATCGGCTGGAGCGTGATGTCGACCCGGCCAGCCTTGCCGCTCTCGACGGTGACCTGCTGCGCTTCGCTCATGAAGCCAGGCGGCGGATCGATCTGCACGGTGTGAGTGCCCGGTGTGATCCCGCGGATTCGCGACGGCAGCCGGTCGGTGCGCGCCTCGCCGTCGAGCTTCCACTGGGTGACGCCCGCGGGCCGCACGTAGAGATCGAAGCCGGTGTTCTGGTCCGAAGCTGCCGGCGTCGGCGCGACCGCCGGCGTACCGGTGTCCTTGGCGACCGTAACTTGCTTCTCGGGCTTGTTGCCGGTCAACGCGATCACCGCGACGACAGCGATCGCGGCGGCGACCGCGCCACCGACGACGATCATCAGGATGCCGCGCTTGCCGTCCTTGCGGGCAACGATGCCCGACCCGAACGATGCCATCGGATCGAACAGATCGTGCGGTCCGGTGCTCGCGCGTGGCTCGTACGTGAACGAGGGCGCGGCGGCAACCGGCGGCATGACGGTCTTGTTCGAGCCGGTGGTTTGCTTGGCTGACGCGCCGTTGGTGCCGGTGCCCGAGGCGCCGGCCCCCCCGGGACCTCCGAGACCTCCGAGACCTCCGAGACCTCCGAGACCATTGAGCGTCGACGCCGGCGACGGCGAGCCGGCCGGACCGGCCTCCCAGCCTTTCGCCGTCGACGACACCAGTGATGACAGGTCGGGTCCACCACTGCCCGGCAGCGTGGACGCAGGTGACGGCGGCGAGGCGAGGCTCGGCAGCGGCGACGACTGGACGGTTGCACCGACGGTCGCCGACGCGACGAGCGGCTGCGGCGTCAGCGGTGCCTGCAGCGGCAGCGCCTTGCCACGTGGGCCCGCGCCCTTGTCCTTGTCCTTGTTGCGCGGATCGTCCTCGGGGTTGTCGTAGATCTGGGTCTCGAGCTCGTCGTCGTCCCACGCGAGATCGCCGGAGTCATCCTTGCGGGATGGCTTCGCAGCGACGACCGGGAGCTGCTGCGAGACGCGCGCCGGCGGCGGTGGCGGCTTGGTACCGGGCACGGCCATGCCCTGCGTCGAGCGCCGCGGTGCGGGCGTGTGCGCGGGCGGCTTGCTACCGGTCGCGGTGCGCGCGACGGCGGGAGCGTCGCGCGACTCCGTAGACGGCGGCTTGAGCTGGCGATAGGTCTCGAGCTTCGCGGTCTCCTCTTCGATCTCGCGACCGAAGGTCTTCTTCATCCAGCCCGCGAGATCCTTGCGCGAGTAGAACTCGCCGGCCGTGTACACGAAGGCCTGTAGCTCGTCGTGCAGATCGATCGCGTTCTGGTAGCGCTCCTCGACGTCTTTCGCGAGCGCCTTGAGCACGATGCGCTCGAGCTCGTCGGGGATCTTCCGGTTGTAGGTCGACGGCGGCAAGATCTCGACGTTGCGGACCTTCTCGAGCGTCGAGAAGTCGCTCTCGCCGACGAACAGCCGCTCGCCGGTCAAGAGCTCGTAGAGCACGATGCCGCACGAGAACACGTCGCTCCGGCGATCGACCGGCAGGCCACGGACCTGCTCGGGTGACATGTAGCCAAACTTGCCCTTGAGGATGCCCGCCTGGGTCTTGCTGCCCTTGCCGGCTGCCTTCGCGATCCCGAAGTCGATGACCTTGACCTCGCCCTCGAACGAGATCAGCACGTTCTGCGGGCTGACGTCGCGGTGCACGAGTGCGAGCTCGCGGCCCGACTGGTCGCGCTTGTTGTGCGCGTAGTCGAGGCCCTCGCAGAGCTTCATCACCATGAAGCACGCCTGTGCCACCGGCATCGCCTCGCCGAGCTGGCGGCAGCGATCGAAGATCCCGCGGAGGTCGCGGCCGTGCACGTGCTCGAGCGCGATGTAGTACGCGCCATCGACGACGCCGAGATCGAAGATCTGCGCGATGTTCGCGTGGTTCAGCTGGACGGAGAGCTTCGCCTCCTCGATGAACATGCGGATGAACTCTTGGTCCTCCGCGATGTTCGGGAGGATCCGCTTCACGGCAACGAGTCGCTCGAAGCCCTCGACGCCAAAGGCCTTCGCGCGGAACACCTCGGCCATGCCGCCGACGTTGATCCGCTCGAGCAGGTAGTACTTGCCGAAGGGCGCCGGTTTCTTCACGGTGCGTGCATCCAAAGCGCCGAAACGAGAGGCGCTATGAGGTGGGACCCTATCTGAAATCGATTCCTTGGGCCACAAGCAGTTTTGATCTCCCCACCCCCGTCATGCCATCGAGATCGGGGATCCACAGGTTAATTCTGCGCGAGCGCCTGCGCCGGCTGCATCTTGGCGGCGCGGCGGGCGGGTAAGTAGCCGCCCAGGATGCAGAACAGCGTGGAAAACCCGAGCGCACTCGCCCAGATCCACGTCTTGAACTCGAACCACGACTCGGGCTTGAACGGGAACCGTGGGATGTTGGAGGCGGCGTAGGCGTTCCACGTCATCCCGATCCCGACGGCGAGGCCGATGCCGAGGAGGCCTCCGACCACCCCGATCACGGCCGCCTCCCCCAGCACGATGAGCTGGACGTCACCCTCGGTCGCACCGACGGCTCGCATGATGCCGATCTCGCGGCGGCGCTCGGAGACCTGGATGAAGAAGTTGTGGCCGATGTTGATGATGGCGATCACGAGGATCGCGACCGAGATGATGAGGAACAGGAGCCTGATCACGAACACGACCGTGGCGAACCGCTCGCCGATGTTGTCGTCGAGGCGGAGCCCCTGCTCGTCGATGAGCCACTGGCTGAACGGCGCGAGCTGCTTCTGATCCTTCAGCGTGACGATGATCGCGGAGTACGAGGACGCCGCCTCGACGCCCAGGAATGCTTCGTTCCAGCGCTTGATGTACTGGATCGGCATCGTCACGCCGACCGGCATCGCGCGGGTCGACACGCCGACGATCACGGCCTCGACGCGGTGCGGGCGCCGGTTGCTCATCTTCGCGGTGCCCGAGATCGTGGTGTTGCCGAGGCCGATCGAGAACCGCATCGCCGATAGCCCGCGCTGCTGGATCAACAGATTGACGAGATCCTTGTCGGCGATCGGCAGGCCGTGCGACTTCGCGAACTGGTTGTTGTAGAGCTCGACCACGGTCGCCGAGAGCACGACCGGCACCCGGTGCTTGCAGATCCGCTCGGCCTCGTCGCAGTAGTAACGATCGGGCTCGGGGCACGGGTTGTAGTACTTCGTTGGGACCGGCGGTGCGGGGGGTGCACCAGCGGCGCTGCCCGAGCCAGCCGACGTGGCCGCAGCGGAGCCCACCGCGGGGACAACGGCGCTGCCCGCGGACGTGCCCGCCGCCGGGGCGATCGTGCCACCAGCGGGCGCGGTCGCGCTGCCGGTCGTGGGCGCCGACGCGCTGCCGGTATCGGGCGTCGTCGCACTGCCCGCGCTGCCCGGCGCCGGCGAGGTGGGTGCGCTGCCCGCACCAGGCGCGGGATGATCGCCCCATGCCGAGTCGCGTGGCTTCTTCGCCTTCGGGGGCGCGCCCGGCGGATGGATCACGTCCTCGTACGGATCCGGCGGCGGCGGCACGCAGGCGACGCGGTTCGGATCGTCCTTCAGCGCGTCCCAGTCCTTGAAGAGCTCGCGGATGCGGTCGTCGTCGCGCACGAAGTTCGGATCGACGCCATCGGCAAAGCCGCCGACCTCGAACTTGAGATCACTACCCTCGAAGCTGCCGCGCCCGGCCGCCGGGAACGCGAGGCTCAGGCGCGGGACCGCGCTCTTGACCTCGGGCCGCGCGCGGATCGTCTCGACGGTCGTGTCGTCGAGCCGCTTGCTCGCGTCCTTGCCGAGCAGCGAGACGCTCGGCGCGACGACGCGGACCTCCTCGACGGGGAACACCTTCTCGAGCACCGAGCCGGCACGCTGGGTGAGCGCGAGGAACAGCACGAACGCGCCGATCCCGATCACGATCCCGAACGCCGACAGGATGAAGTGACGTGGGCTGCGCAGCGTGTTCGCCACGACCATCCGGACGAGGTTCTTCGCGGGCATCATGACGGACCGCCTCCCGATGCGGCGTGCGCGGCGGCGAGCTCCTCGTCGGACGTCTCGACGATCATGCCGTCGCGCATCGCGATCACGCGCTTGGCGACGCTCGATACCCGGCGCTCGTGGGTGACGATCACGAGCGTCACGCGATCCTTGTCGTTGAGCTCGCGGAAGAAGTCGATCACGCCCTTGCCGGTCTCGGAGTCGAGGTTGCCGGTCGGCTCGTCGCAGAGCAGCAGCGTCGGGGCGCCGAACAGCGCGCGCGCGATCGCGACCCGCTGCTTCTGACCACCCGACAGCTCGCCCGGCCTGCGGTGGGCGAAGTCGGAGAGCCCGACGCGGCGCAGCGCCTCGCGGCCGCGGGCCTCGACATCCTTCGCGTCGTGCGCGAACGAGGCCGGGATCACCACGTTGCCGAGGCAGGTCAGGTGATCCATCAGGTTGAAGGCCTGGAAGATGAAGCCGATGGACTGGTTACGCAGCTGCGCGCGCTTCGCATCGCCGGCCTTGAGGGTATCGATACCGAGCACCTCGACCTCACCGGAGTCGGGCTGATCGAGCCCGCCGATGATGTTGAGCAGCGTCGACTTGCCGGAGCCGGACTGGCCGACGAGCGCGACGAACTCGCCCGGCTCGACGTCGATGCTGACCCCGCGCAGGACCTGGGTCTTCGCGGCACCGGCGCCGTAACTCTTGGTCACATCGCGCAACCGAACGACAGAGGCCACAGCCACGGCGCGGACCGTACCACGGGTCGCGCTGGGGGTCATCGCCGGGTGCCGGACGCGGCGATCACGAGGCGCGCGCCATCCACCGTCACCGCGAGGCGGGCGTCGCGCCATCGCAGCAGGTGATCCGCGACGCGGTCCGGATACGGCACATCGACGAGGTCGAGGAGACCGATCCATGCCTCCCGCGATAGCCCCAGCGGTTGCACGGCGAGCGCGACCACCGGGCCCGGCACGGTACTGCCCTTGCCGACGACACTCGCGAGCATGCCGTCACCGACCGCGGCGAACGCGACGGCATCGGTCAGCACGTAGTCGATCGTCATGAACATCGGGATCGCGAGCGCCTTGCCGGCGTACGGCCCGAACTGGCGCTTGCGCTCGAGCACCGAGCGCATCGGGATGTCGTCGAGCTGCGCGGCGAAGAACCGCTTGTGCGCGAGCTCGAGTGACGCCACGCCGGAGCCAGACCGCTCGTCGGGATCGAACGATCGCAGGAACGCTCGCCCACCGCGCACGCCGAGGTCCTCGAACCGGCGCAGCAGATCGATGCCGAGCGCCGTCGTGCAGGGTGCGACCGTGGGCCGGACAACCGCGAGGTCGAGGTTCCATTCGGCGGCGAGCGGTACCTGCGCGGTCGCGGCGGCCCAGCCTTCGGGCACCGCGAGCGTCGCCTTCGTGATCGAGGTGGCGGAGGTGCCAACGTCCAACGCGAACCGCGCGGACATCTGCTTGGCGTCGCCGTCGAGCGCGAGCGTGAGCTTGGAGACCGGCTCGAGCAGGCGCGTGCACGCGGCGGCCCCAGGGGCACGCGGACCGAGCTCGCCGACGATGCGGCGGACATCGGCGAAGCCGGCGACCGCGGGCTGCCGTTCCGCCAGACCCTGCGCCGCTTGCCAGTCGGCCTTCCAGGTCGGTGCCCCGGGCGTCCGGCTCGCCGCGAACCACGTCGCGGTGTCGTCGGGGGCGAACGGCAAGCCGATGTGAAGCCACAGCCAGTCGTCGGCGATCGCCCAGCTGATCGAGACCTGGTTCGGTAGCGGCGCGGTGAACACCTCGACGCCAGCCGAGACCACCGACTGCGTGCGCAGCCCGGCCTGCTGCTGCTGCTCGATGAACGCCTGGAACTGCGCGGCCGAGGCGAGCCGGACCACGACCGTCGGGTTGATGCCCTCGGAGAACACCGCGAAGCCGCCCTCGAGGTCGACGCCGACCGCCGCGACCGCATCGGGCGACAGCGCGTCGACTCGCAGCACCGCGCGGAGCCCCTGCGAGATCGCTTCGGCGTTGACGTCGACCAGCGGCCCGAACGACTCGACGAGATCGCGCAGCCCGCGCTGCGCATCGCGGAAGGTCCGGGCCGCGACCGCATAGCTCGGCCTCGCGGGGATCCACCGGGTGGCCGCATACGGGCCGACCGCCTGGGCTGCCTTGGGCCCCGCGGTCTGCGAGCTCCCACCACATCCGAGGAATCCGGCGAACAGCACGGCAACGAGGCCAAGGCGATGAAATGTCAGCCGCATGGACCGCGAACTTGCCACGCATCCCGCGCGCGCGCCGGTCGATAGCGGCACCCATCATGATCATCTCCGCACGCCCTGGTATCCTCTGGCGAGGCACGGCATGAGCACCATCGGTGGACCCGGCGGCATCGATGGCCCGAAAGGGCCGTCTGGAACGGACGGTCCCGACGGTGCCGACGGGCTCGATGGTCCCGAGGGCGCAGACGGCCCCGGCGGCGCCGATGCGGCAGCTCAGGTCGGGGCCGGCATCGAGCGCGCCAGCGCGACGACCCGGTCACCGGATATCGACGCGATGTCCGCCGAGGTCGCGGCCGGCCGGCTGACTGCCCGCGAGGCGATCGAGCAGCTCGTCGAGGCAGCCGCAGGCCCCGAGCTCGATCCCGCCGAGCGCGCCGAGCTTCGCGAGATGCTGACCGATCTCGTCGCGAACGATCCCTACCTCGGCGCCCTCGCCCGCCAGGTCTAGTAGTTCTCCTCCCCGACGAAGATCGTGCCGCGAACCGCCCCGGCCGGGCCGACGAACTGCACCGTCGAGCGTGACTTCGGCTTGAGCTCGACCAGCGAGAACGGTCGCGTGATCGGCCGGCCATCGCGCTCGTGAAACGCAGCGATCACGATGATCCGGCCGATCCGATCGCTCGGGTTGACCACCGAGGCGTTGACCACGATCTGGCCGTGGTCGTCGAAGCTCTGAAAGTTCTCGATCCGGGCGCGCGGGCCCTCCGCGATCAGCGCGCCGCGCACCTCGATCTTCGCCGAGGTCGAGTCCGGACGTGGCTGACGTGCGGCATCGACGAGCGCGAAGGTCCGGCTTTCCTTCGGCGGCACCCACAGCGACTGTGGCTTGAGCGCGCCGGTCACGGCACCGCTCGCGTCGGTCAGCGAACCGCCGAGCGTGATGTAGGCACCGGTGTCGGAGATGTTCTCGGCGTCGACGAGCACGAACGTCGCGGTGTCGGTGAACTTGCCGCCGCCGACGGTGTCGGTGCGCATTCGCGCGTTGCCCGGCACCCGCACGAGATCGAGATCGAGGTGCTTCGCCGGCTCCGGTCGGCTACACGCGCCGAGCGCAGCACAGATCATCAACAAGGCGATGCAGCGCACCGCCACGTTATAGCGCTGTTCAGGCTGCGTGAACGCGATGCTTGGTGCCGGGCTCGTAGGTGCGGATGACGTCGCGCACCTTCTGCGGCAGCTCGAGCTCGTCGAGCTTCGTCCCATCGAACCCGCCGAGCGCGGTCGCGACGGTGACCACACGCTCCTCGGCGGTCGCTCGCTTGTCGACGATGATCCGGTACTGCCCCTTCACCCGGCATAGCCCGCCGTGGACGACGGTCGACTGCAGCGCTTCGTAGGTCACGCGAATCCCGAGCTGATCAGCAGCGTTTTCGAGGAGCTCGAGGAGGACATCCGGCTTCATGGGCAGGTCCCACACTATCAGGCTCGATCGATCGCGCAACCTTTCTGTCCGAGAAGCGGACGACCCGAGATCGTCTATGCGCGCGCCAGCGCGCGCCGGCGCGCCCAGCCCCAGCCAGTGCTTGCCATCGCGTTCAGGGCGTGTCGCGAGCTCAGAGGACCGGCAAGATGACGCGAAAGGCAGCGCCCCCGAGATCGGAGGAGGTGATGGAGATCTCACCGCGATGCTGCTCGATGATGTTGCGGACGATCGGCAGCCCGAGGCCAGTGCCCTTGCCGTCCGGCTTGGTCGTGAAGAACGGCTCGAAGATCTTCTCGCGATCGGCCTCCGGGATCCCCGGCCCCGAGTCCGCCACCTCGATGACGATCGTCGATGGGCCCTCGACCTGGGCACGCACGATGACGTGGCCGTCTGATCGATCGCCTGGCCGGGACTCGCGTGCCACGCTCTCCACCGCGTGCACCGCGTTCGTGATCAGGTTGATCAGCACCTGCTCGAGCTGGCCGGCGATCGCACGGATGATCGGCAGCTCGGGATCGACCTCGACGCCGAGCATGATGCCGCCACGATCGACGAGGTGCTCGCAGATCGAGACCGACTGGCGAACGACGGCGGCGACGTCGACCGGCTCGAGGTCGCGCCCGGACGGTCGAGCGTACTGCACGAGGTCGCGCGAGAACCGCAGAATCCGCTGGGCGCTCGCGCCGATCCGCCGAAGCTTCTCGACGTCCGGGGCCTCGGCGCCCTGCGACTCGAGCTTGCGTACGAGGTACTCGGCGTACACCGTGATCGAGGTCAGCGGGTTATTGAGCTCGTGGACGACGCCGGCAGCAAGCTCGCCGAGGGTCGCGAGCCGCTCGGCACGGACGATCTGCTCCTGCAGGGCCTCGATCTTCGACTGGTCCTGGCCGATCGCGACGACGGCATCGATCGGGCCGCCTGGCGCGCCGGCGCGGCCGACGGGCGCGATGCTCCACACGGTGCGCACGGTGGATCCGGCGCGGGTCGGCAGCGCGACCGTGACTGCCGTGTGGTGCTGCCCCAGCAACGCGGCGGCGAACGCGCTCGTCAGGTGCTGGCGCTGCTCGCTCGGGATGAAGTCGCGGACGTCGCGGCCGAGCATCTCGTCCCGCGCGAACCCGGTGAGGTCGAGCAGCGCGCGGTTGCACACGGTGATGCGCCACGAGCGATCGATGCCGAGGATCAGCGCGTTCGCGCTCTCGAGCAGCCGCGCCTGGTAGTCGCGCAGCCCGAGCGCGTCGTCCTGCAGCTTGACCGTGCGCAGCGCGACGGCGAGCTGCACGGCGAACGTGTGGATCGCCGGTTCGTCACCGGCACGCGCGTCGTTGCCCGGTGCGTAGCCGACGTCGAGCACGCCATAGATCTCGCCGGCGGCCGCGAGCGGAATCGCGAAGCCGGTGGCGATACCCGTGAACGGCGAGTCCCAGCGATCGCGAACGCGGACCCGCGCGCTGGCCGCGACCGCACTCTTGAGCCGTGCGTGTGCGAGCGCGACCTCCGAGATCACGATGTCGTCGCCGATCAGGCTCTCGCGGATGGCCGAGCCGCGGACGTAGGCGCGAGCGGGCTCGCGGGTCCGCAGGTCGACGACGCGCACGCACAGCGCGCGGTTCGGGATCAGCTGGGCAAGCACGTCGAGGGCACGCTCGACGAGCGCGGGCTCCGACGTCGCGCGGGCGAGCTCGATCGCGAGCGTCTGGCACGCGGCGAGCTGGGCGTCGGTCGTGGGTGGCGAGAACGTCACTTGTCCACCTTGGCGTCGAGCTCGACGAGCTCGGCGAGGCTCGGGTGCATCGCGCGCTCGGTGCCGGGGGTCACCGCGTGGAACTCGCCGGTCTGCTCCTGCTCGGGGCTGTCCTCGCCGACATGTAGCGGGATCGCCGGATCACTGGCCGCGGCGCGGTCGAGATCGAGCATGCGGGCGGAGCCGACGTAATCGGTGGTCTCGTACTTCGTGATCTTGCCGATCTTCTTCACGATGCCTGCCATCCGCTCGGCTTCGGAGAGGATCACGCCCACCGCGCGGAGGTGGGTTGCTTCCTTCGCGCTCTGGCGCTCGATCAGTTGCGCGTAGCCCATGATCGAAGTCAGCGGCTGGTTCAGCTCGTGCGCCGCGGCACCCGCGAGCTCGGCGACCAGCGCCTGCTTCTCGGAGAGCTGCAGCTTCTGCTGGGCGTCGAGGAGCCGCTGCTCCATGCGGATGCGTTCGCGGAGGTCGGTGAGGATGCCGACGCTCGCGACCTCGCGCTCGTCCTCGTAGACGATCGAGGCGGTCATGCTGACGGGCACGATCTCGCCCGAGGCGATGCGCACCTCGCGCCGGGTCTGCTCGAGGCGACCCACGCCACCATGCGAGGTCGAGCGCAGCATGCGCATGATCTGCTTCGCGCCGCCCTCCTCGTAGAGGCTTCCGACCGTCAGCTTGCCGATCACGTCGCGGGCACGATAGCCGAACAGCCGCTCGGCACCCTGGTTGAACAGGATGATCTGGCCACGCAGATCCGATGCGATGATCGCGTCGACCGTCGAGTCGATCAGCCGCTCGAGGAACTCCTTCGTCGATCGCAGCTCGTACTCGAGGCCACGCTCGGCGGTGACGTCACGGAATGCGAGGATGATCGCGCCGGTGCCGGCGAGGACCGTCGACGTCGAGACCGAGACCCATACCGGTGCGCCGGATGTCGTCGAGAGCTGGAGGTCGAAGGCGTCGACGTTCACGCCGGCGAGCACCCGCGCGACGGTGTCGGAGATCTGCGCGCGCTGGCCGTCGCTCGCGACCAGGTCGACGAGCTCGCTGCCGAGCAGGCCGTCGCGCGCGAAGCCGGTGATCCGTTCCGCAGCGCGGTTGACGAAGAGGATCCGGCCAGCATCGTCGAGCACGACCACGCCGTCGGCGCCGGCCTCGAAGTGTTCCTTGAGCGAGTCGATGCCGCGCAGCCGGCGCTCGGCTTCGTACCGCGCGCGAGAGATCCGGTGCGTCTGGTCACGCAGGCTCTCGAGCACGGCACCGTGACGGAGGTGGCCTGCGGTGATGCTCGCGATCAGCTTGCCGATGTCGAGGCCGCGCGGCCCGAGGTGATTGAGCCCGGGGTTGCGCTTGCGGAGCAACATCGCGCCGAGCGCACGGCCGCGCCACTGCACCGGGAACACGGCGATCGCGCGCACGCTGCGCGACGACAGCATCTCCGAGATCGCCTGGGTCAGCGGATGAAACAGCACGTCATCGATCAGCACCGGCTTGAGCGTGCGGATGGCCTCGCCGACCTCGGGGTACTCGGCGATCGCGAGCGTGAACCGCGACAGCGGCTCGGCATCGTTCGCGGCGATCACGAACGCGTGTTCCGAGCCGTCGACGTGCGCGATCAGCGACGCGCGATCGAACCCGAGCAGCGACGCGGTGATCGTCAGCACCTGCACGAGGGCCCCGGCATCATCGCCGCCGGTCGTCAGGACCTCGTTGATCTTGGAGAGCTCGATCGCGCCGGTCGCGTCGCGGCGCGCGAGCTTGATCATGTTGCGGCAGCGCGTCGACAGCACCGCTGGCGGCACCGGCAGCCGGGTGACGTCGGTCGCGCCGGCGGAGAGCGCCTCGGCGACCGCGCTGGGCGGAATCGAGGGCACGACCGCCAGGACGGGGACGTCCGCGAGCGCTGGCACATCGCGCACCTCGGCGGCCAGGTGCGCGGCCTCGGAACCGGTGACGATGATCAACGGGGGCAGTCCTCCGGCGGAGAAGACCTGGGTCGCGCTGGCCGCGGGCAGGCCGCTAGCTTCGAGCTGCGAGACGAGCAGTGCTCGCTCCTGCTCGCTACCTCCGAGCACGACAATCGGGACCTCCACGCGCGGCGACCGTACCACGCCAGGACATGATCGCTGGCCGCTCAGCCTCGGTCGAAGGCCGCAAGGGCGGCGGCAAACACGAGCTTCACCGGCACGCCATGCTGCCTCGCCGCGGCCGCGCATGCCTCGTACTCGGGAGCCGCATTGACGACGGTGTCGCCGTCGGCCGCGACCTTGACCGGGATGCTCCCGTAGCGGGTTGTCACCTCGACGGTGTGGCGTGCGAGCACGGTCCGCTCGACCCGCGCGTAGCGGACGCCGATCGTCGTGGTCTCGCGCAGGATCGCCGCGATCACCGCATCGCGTGCGGGCTCGGGCACGAGGGCTCCGAACGCGAGCGCCGGGCGGCCCTTCTTCATCGTGATCGGCGACCACCAGACGTCGAGCGCGCCTGCCGCGAACACCGCATCCGCCGCGGGGCTGCAGAGCTCGGGGCTCATGTCATCGAGGTTCGCCTCGATCTGCCAGACCGCGTCGGCAGGCGTCGCGACAGGTGCGAGCACGACGACGCGCAGCACGTTCGCGCGATCCGCGAGGTCGGCATCGCCGGCACCCCACCCGACCGCGATCGGCCGACCGACGGGTGCAGCCGTCCAGCTCGTCACCGTGCTCGCGAGGATCGCCGCGCCGGTCGGCGTGCACAGCTCGCGCGCCACGCCGCCGTCCGCGATCACACCGCCGGCATCGCGTAGCACCTCGAGCGCTGCCGGCGCCGGGATGGGCAGCACGCCATGCGCGCAGTGCAGCTCGCCATGTCCCATCGCGACGCTCGCGCAGCTCACCGACGACGGCGCGAGCCAGTCCAGCGCGGCCGCGGTGCCGACGATATCGACCACCGAGTCGATCGCGCCGACCTCGTGGAGCGCGACGTCCTCGAGGCTCGTACCGTGGAGCCTGGCCTCCGCGCGCGCGATCCGATCGAAGATGTCGAGCGCGCGGCGCTTGGTGCCGTCGCCGAGCGGAGCCTCGTCGATCCGGCGCCGGATGTCGCCGTAGTGATAGTGCGCGTGCGGCTTGCCGGGCCCGAGATGGAGCGAGCCAGCGAACGCTGGCGAGTGGGGCCCGTGCACGTGGTCGTGCTTGGTCTCCGGGTCCTGGTGTGCGCGCGTGACCGTGCGCTCGCCGGCCGGGTCGTGCTCTGCATGCTCGTGCTCGTGATCGTGGGCAGGTGCCGACGGTGGCCGACCGTGTACCCGCAGGCGCGGACGGGCATGGGGATGCGCGCGGTGATCGTGCTCGGCGCTGCGTTCGACGAGCGCCTCGAGATCCTCGATGCGCAACGACATCGTGCGCTCGTTATCGGGGCGCGGCGCTTGCCCCATCTCGGTGGTCTCCGATGCGTCCGAGGCGTCGTCGAAGATCGGCTGGACGCCGGGCAGCCGTGGCGGCAGTGGCGGCGGGACCGATGCCGGCGCGGCCGTGTGCGGCGGGTGCTCGTGACGGCCGACCCCCGGCAGCTCGCCTGTCGTGTCGACCTTGAGATCGACGCTCGCGATCCCGTGCTTCATCACGCGGGTGATCTGCAGCCGGTGCCGGCCGGCGCCGATCGCATCGAGCGCCGCGCCGATCACGTCGACCGGCACGCCGAGATCGATCAGCGCGCCGAGCATCATGTCGCCGGCAGCACCGCTCGCGCAGTCGACATGGAGATGGAGCCCGCGGACGTTGGTGGTCATGGGAGGCTCCTGGCAGGCGGCGATGCCGACGCTGAAGATGATCCGGCGAGTCGCGCGATCCGGACCGCGGCGACCGCGGCGCCGACGCCATTATCGATGTTGACGACGGTGATGCCGGGCGCACATGACGTCAGCATCGCGCCGAGCGCCACCAGCCCGTCGACCGAGACGCCGTAGCCGACACTGGTCGGGATCGCGATCAGCGGGCGATCGATGAGCCCACCGAGCACCGACGGCAGTGCCGCCTCCATGCCGGCGACCGCGATCACCACGGTGCCGCGACGAATGTCGTCGAGCCGCGCGAGCAGGCGATGCAGACCCGCCACGCCGACGTCACTGATCCGGGTGACAGCCGCACCGAGGAACTCGGCGACCAGCGCGGCCTCCTCGGCAACCGGCAGATCGCTCGTGCCCGCGCAGACGACGCTGATCGGTGCCGCGTGCGGGCGACCTGCGGGCGTGCCCAGCACGAGCACACGCGCGAGGTCATGAACCGATACCGCGGGAACCAGCGCGCGGACCGCGGCGGCCTTTTCGGGATCGACGCGCGTCGCGAGCGCGCAGCCGGCTCGCCGCGAGATCTCGGTCATCGCCGCGGCGATCTGCTCGGCGGTCTTGCTGGCGCCGTACACGATCTCGGGAATCCCGGTGCGCAGCTCGCGATGGTGATCGATCAGCGTCGAGCCGACGGCGTGTGCGACCTCGGCGTACGGCAGACCACCGATGTCACGCGCGGCTGCTTCGGGGCTGAGCGTGCCCGCGCGCACCGCGGCGAGCACGTCGAGCAGCTGCTGGCGATCCACGTCCGGTTCGTACCACACCTCCTCGGCTTCGCCGCGAGGTCCGCCCGTCGTGGCTCGCTGATGATCGGCTCGACGACTTCGTCATCCGGCATGGCGGCACACCGCCGCCGGCCTGACTACATCCCGCCCGACCGCTGCAGCGAACGTGAGACCGGGCGGATCGCGACACGTACCGCGTGAACCGACGGTCACGGCAGGTACGCTGGAGGTACCGCGCGTCGGGGACCCGCGCTGGTACACGGGCTGCTACTGGTGCCCTCGGGGGGATGACCATGTTCGAGCGTACGTGCCTTGCGTTGACGATCGCGCACCTCGCCGCCTGTGGCGGAATCGGGGGCAGCACCGACATCGAACCGACGCTGCGGTTCGCCGACCTCGACGACACCGAGATCAGCCGGCTCATCAACGCGGCATCCGGCAGCGAGGGCTTCCAGGCCCAGGGTCAGCTCGGCGCGTTCGAGGATCCGATCGATCCCGACCCGTGTCCGGCGATCGCGATCGCCGGCAACACGGTCACGATCACCGGCGGCTGCACGACGCTCGACGAGATCACGATCGAGGGCTCCGCGAAGCTCACGAACCCGACGAACTGGGGCGATCTCGAGTACGACTTCGGCGACGACAGCATCTACGAGCTCTCGCAGTTCGCCTACGTCCAGCAGGGCACGCGGCGCTCGTACGATGGCGTGTTTCGCATCGGCTCGGGCTATGGCGAGCTCGACATGGACCTCACCGTCGATAGCTTCGGCGGCGTCGTGCGCTCCGACATCTTCATGGACTGCGGCGGTAGCAGCTGCACCGTCGGCAACAGCGGCGTCGAGCTTGTCGGCGCCGGTGGCGCGCGGGTCAGCGGCAAGATCGTCGCCACCCAGGGCGGAGCAAGCGGCTCGTACACGCTCGAAGGCGTCGACACCGTGAAGGTGACGATCAACGAGAGCTGCGTGTCGTGGAAGCTCGAGGGGACCGACCGCGGCTCGTCGCCCTGCCGCTGATCACTTCTTGCGCTTGGTGACGCGCACGGCCTCGATCGCGCGATCGGTGGCCGCGATCACCTCGATGATCACGCTCGGCAGCGTCAGCGACTCGTTGCGATCCGGGATCCGGCGGAACTTCTCGATCAGCAGCCCGGCGATCGTCTCGTAGTCCTCGCTCTCGGGCAGGCCGAGGTCGAGCTCGGCGTTGACCCGGGCGACGCTCGTGCGCGCCTCGATCCGCCACGCGCCGGGCTTCTCGACGCGGATCGGCGACGGCTCGGTGTCGTACTCGTCGTCGATGTCACCGACGATGATCTCGAGCAGATCCTCGATCGTGCAGATGCCAACCGCGCTGCCGTACTCGTTGACGACGACCGCGAGGTGCTGCTGCTCGGACTGCAGCTGGACGAGCAGATCGCTCGCCTTCATCGTCTCGGGGACGTAGATCGGCGGGTGCGCGAGGCTGCCGACCGTCCGCGCATCGATCGCATTCGACGCCTGGAGGATGTCGAACACGTGGACGATGCCGATGATGTCGTCGACCCGCGACCGGTAGATCGGCATGCGCGAGTGCTGCTTGTCGGCGACCTCGAGCGCGGCCTCGGCGATCGGCGCGTCCTCGGGCAGCGCCGTCAGCTCGGACAGCGGCACCATGAGCTCGTCGACCTTGTACTCGGAGAGCTCGAAGACGTTCGCGATCATCTCGCGCTCGTCCGCGCTGATCTCGGGCTTGTCGGTTTGCGGCTCGCTCTCGATCAGCAGCGCGAGCTCGTCGCGAGTGACGAACGCCTTCTTGCGATCGGTCCGCGTGATCTTCGTGAGGAGCGCCGCGTAGCCGCCGACCACCGCAACGATCGGCCGCAGCACGAAGGACATCAGCCGCAATGGATTCGCGAACGAGTCGACGAGCGTGTCCGCGTGGGCCTGCACGATCGCCTTCGGCAACAGGTGCCCGAGCACCAGCAACGGTGGCACCGCGAACAGCGGCGCCCACAAGAGCGACTTGCCGCGCTCCGCGAGCTCGATACCGATCGCGAGCACGGCGATCAACGTCGCGAGGTTCGCGCCGACGAGTGTGGTCGCGAGCGTGACCTGCGGGATCGCGAGCATGCGCTCGGCGCGTGCGGCCTTCGCGGCGCCACCCGCGGCACGCCCCCGTAGCCGGTTCCGATCGCACGCCGAGAACGCGACCTCGGAGCCCACGAAGAACGCCTGCGCGACGACGCAACCGCCGAGCACGAACGCCAGCGACTGCGTGGTCATCACGAGCGCTTGATCTCCCGGCCCTGGTCGGTGAGCTCGCTGACGTCGACCGCGGGCGGCGTGACCTCGTCGACGACGTGGATCGGACGTAGCCCGACCGGCGTATCGCGCCGGATCACTGGCGATTCGGCCGCATCGAGTGCGGGCTCGGTACCGGTATCGACCGTCGGTTCGATGCGGTCGAACGGCACCGAGGTCTCGTCGGGACGCAGGATCGAGCCGGTGCTGTCGCGTTCGACCTGCGGTCCGTGATGGGGTTCGTCCTGGCCGAGGGTCTCGGAGGGCACGCGCGAGCCGGCGATGGGCGTGCGGGCCCGCACGCGGCCCGGGATCGAGCTCTGCAGCTCCGCACGCTCGTCGCGGAGGACGCCGAAGATCTGCGACAGCAAGTCATCCATGGTGACGAGTCCGAGCACCTTGCCGTACTCGCTGACCACGATCGCCATGTGGACCTTCTTCTGCTTGAAGGTCAGGAACAGCCGCTTGACCGGCGTCGTGCGCGGGACGAACAGGGGCTCGTGGAGAAGCTCGCCGAGCGGGCGACCGAGCGGCTGGCCCGCCGCGGTGCGTACGAGGTCCTTCGAGTTGAGGATGCCGCGGACGTTGTCGAGCGACTTCTGATAGATCGGCACGCGCGAGAACCCGCGGGCCGCGATCTCCTTGACGAGCCGTTGCGTCGACAGTTCGTACGACAACGCGAAGATCCGCTCGCGCGGCGTCATCACCTGGCCCACGTTCTTGTCGTTGAACTCGAACACGCGATGGATCAGCCGGCGCTCGCGCGCATCGACCTGGCCCTGCGCCGAGCCGGCATCGAGCAGGTTGCGGAATTCCTCCTCGGAGAGATCGCGCGCGGGCCGGGTGCGGACGTGCTCGCCGAGCGGCCGCAGCATGATCTCGCTGACGAGCTGGATGACCATGCGGACCGGGGTGACCAGGAACGCGAACAGCGCGAGCGGCGCGGCGCAGACCCGCGACCATGCGAGCGGGGCCTTGGCTGCGAGCGGCTTCGACGTGACCTCGGCGATCAGCACGATCAGCGGTAACGACACGCCGAGCGCGATCGCGCCCAGCCCCCAGGATGACTCGACGGGACGGATCCGGATCACGACGGCGAGCGCGATCACGGCGAGCACCGAGTTGAACGCCTGGTTGCCGATCAGCACCGTCGCGATCAGCCGCCGTGGCCGCTCGAGCATCCCCAGGATCCGCCGATCCGCGGACCGCTCGGATCGCCCGAGCTGCTCGCGATCGACGCGGCGTAGCGAGAACAGCGCGACCTCCGTCCCCGAGCAGAACGCCGAGATCAGGACGCACACGGCGGCGAGCGGCACCGCGACCGAGAGCTCGGACAGCGTCATGGCGCAGGCTCGCCGACGCGGGTCGGGAACGTCGCGGTGAACGTCGAGCCCTGACCGGGGGTGGTATCGACCCAGATCCGTCCGCCGTGTGCCTCGACGTAGGCCTTCGCGAGCGTGAGCCCGAGGCCGGTGCCACCGAACGCACGCGTCGACGACGAGTCGACCTGGAAGAACGGCTCGAAGATCTTGTCGACCTGGTCGCGCGAGATGCCGATCCCCGAGTCGGTGACCACGAGCTGGACCGCGGTGAGCGGCGTGCCTTCCGCGTGCGGCTCGAGCGGGCCGGGCTGGACCGCGACGCCGACACGCCCGCGATCCGGCGTGAACTTCACCGCGTTCGAGATCAGGCTCGACACGACCTGGCGGATCTTCTTGCGATCGCCGTAGACGACGGTCTCGCCAGCGGACTCCAGCTGGATCGTGATGCCACGCCGGCTCGCCTGCGGCTGATACGTCGCGACCTCGTTCGCCACCAGCTCGCTCAGCGACAGCACGCAGCGCTCGACGGCGAGCTGACCGGACTCGAGCGAAGCGACGTCCAGAACGGCAGTGATCAGCGAGAGCAGCTGATCCGCCTTGCCGAGGATCGTCGTCAGGTACTCGCGCTGCTCGGGGGTCACCGGGCCCGCGAGCCCCTCGCTCATCATCTCGGCGTAGCCGATCACCGAGGTCAGCGGCGTGCGCAGCTCGTGCGACATCGTGGCGAGGAAGTTCGACTTCAGCTTGTCGAGCTCCTCGAGCCGCGCGACGGCGCGCTGCAAGCGCTGGTTGTGCTCGGTGAGCTCGGCGAACGTCAGCCGCATCGCCTCCTCGTGGGTCACCGCGGCGAGCTCGCGCGAGCGCGCGTGGTGGACGACGAGCCCGAGCGCGTCCGACATCAGCTCGAGCGCGGCGTCGGCGTGCGGGCCGGTGGCGGCGAGTTGTGCGAGCGGCTCGCCTTCGTGGACGACGAGATGGCGCGCGGGACTCGCGGGCTCGCTGCCCGCGAGGCGGGAACCGGCCAGATCGAAGATCGCGAGGGCGCCGCCGAGCGCGCGGGTGATCGCCACGACCAGCTCCTCCAGCTCGCCAGCAGGGATCAGGCGGGCGAGCTCGAGTGGGTCATCCAGGCCGTGACCCCGGGAGCCTGTCGTCACCCGGGAAGTCTACCAGATTCGCTGGGTTGCCGGTTCAACCGGGGTTCGTGATCCCGACGTGCTCGGCGAGCGCTCGCCGGAACGTCGCGCTATCGATCCCGAGCTTCTCGGAGAGCGTGCGATCGCGGTCGAGGAAGTCCCAGCTGCGGCCCACCAGGTCGAAGAACGTCAAAACCACGCCGTCACCGCCCTTCGCGCATGCTTCCTGGAGCTTGCGCTTGGGGTCGCCGAAGCGGTCCGCGGTCTCGATCGGCACCGCGTCGGGGAGGTCGCGTTTGTTGTACTGGACGATCACGGGCAGCTCCGCGAGCCCGAGCGAGGCGAGGTTCGCGACGAGGTTCTTCCACGAGCCGAGGTTTGCGTCCCGCTGATCGGGCTCGCTATCGGCGACGAACACCACGCCGTCCGCGCCGGCGAGCACGACCTTGCGCGTCGCCTCGTGCACCGGTTGCCCGGGCACCGTGTAGACCTTGATACGAAACGAGAAGCCCGAGGTCCGGAAGAAGATCGGCAGCAGATCGAAGAACAGCGTGCGGTCATCGCGGGTGTCGAGCGTCATCAGCCGACCACGGTTGAGCTTGTCGACGGCGCCGTAGAGCGCGCGCAGGTTGCTGGTCTTCCCCGACAGCGGCGGCCCGTAGTAGACGAGCTTCAGCGTCAGCTGGCGCTCGGTGAAGTCGACCTGGGCCACGGTGAACCCTACCCTACTTGCCCGCAGGCTGGGTGGCAGGGGATGTCGGCGGCGGCTCGGTGTCCGGCGTCGACGTGCCGCGCGCGAACGCGTAGACCAGGCCCGCGATCGTCGCGATGATCAGGATCGCGAGCACCGCGGTGGTCGCTCGATACGGCTTCGGCTGGTTCGCCGCGCGCGCCGTCGCGGTCGCGAGCAGCGTCGCCTCGGTTGCCTTGCGCAGCCGCTCGAGCTGCGCGGTGGCGATCTTGTCGTCCGGGCGCTCGCGCGCGGCATCGCGATACCGCGCGGCCGCCCACGCATAGGCGTCGAGCTGGGTGACCACGGCGAGGAGCGCGTCGTGCCGCGCGGGCTCGTCCCAGCCGGCCGACACCCGCGTCCACGCGGCGGTCAGTGCCTCGGGGGCATCCTTGTCGCGCGCCGTGGCGAATGCGGCCATTCGATCGTGCGCGAGGCCGCACTTGACGCACGCGGCACGCGACTCGTCACGAGGTGCGCCACACTTGGGACAGCTCGCGGCCGCCGCTTGCACGTGTCGATCTTGGCACAGATCGCCGGGTTCGGTACGCCCCGGCCCACCGTCAACCGGTCGGGATCACAGGACGGGACGGAACGGGACCGGGGTCGCGATCAGGAGAAACACGACGAGGACCAGGATCGCCGCGCGCCGCCGGCTCGGGGCGAGGGGCTCGTCACCGACGGCCGGGTGGTACTCGCCGTCGCCCTGCCGCTTCATCGCCGCGATCAGGATCGCCCAGATCGTCCACGGGATCACGCCGTAGCTCGCGTAGCGCAGCGCGCCGAGCAGGTCGCGGCCGGCATCGAGCGCCGCGATCAGCATCACCGTCCCGACCACGAGCCCGATGATCGGCAGCACGACGTGGAGGCGCAGGGACCACCGCTCGTGCGACTGGCCGAGCGCCGCGCGCGCGACGTGCCCGCCGTCGAGCTGACCGAGCGGCAGCAAGTTGATCATCGTGACGAGGAAGCCGACCCACGCGGCGAACGCCATCGGGTGGAGCTGGACGTCGACGCCGTCCGCCGGCAGCCAGCGGCCGAACACCGCGAGCTTGAGCAGCGCGTAGAGGATCGAGTTGCCTTCGATCACCGAGTCCGGTCCGGGCGGCCCGACCTCGGAGAGCTGCAGCCCGATCACGAGCAGCGGGATCGCGACGACCATCCCGGCGAGCGGACCCGCGGCACCGACGTCGAACAGCTTGTTCCGATCCTTGATCGGCTCGGCCATGCTGATCACCGCGCCGAGCGTGCCGAGCGAGATCTGCGGAGGCAGCGGGATGAAGTACGGCAGCGAGACCGGGACGCCGTGGCGGCGCCCGACCAGGTAATGGCCGGCCTCGTGACACACGAGAATCGTCATCAGCGTGCCCGCGAAGTACGGACCACCGGCGAAGTACGTCGTCACGCAGCTCGCGGCGAACAGACCGGCGTGGATCGCGAGCTTACGAGTCGTCACCCGCCGTCAGCATAGCGTGGTTCGGTCGCGAAGCTGGGCGGGCCAGGACGCAGGCCGGTCGCGATTCAGGGCGCGATGATCAGGTGATCGCCCGAGACCTCGAGCACGCTGAATTCGCGCACGAGCTCGCCATCGGCGCCGATCGCGGCCGGCCCGCACGCACCGTCGTCGAGCTTCGCGCGCGCGAGCGTGGCCCGTACGGCCTCGCGAACATCGATCGACGCGGCGGCCTCGCGGCGTGCCCGCGCGATCACCGCGGCCGCATCGTGGACCTGGGCTGCCGCGGTGCTCGGCGCCCGGCTCGTCCGCTGCTGGAACGCCTGGAGAAATTGCGCCCCGACATCGCCGCCGAGCTCGGCCGCAAACACATCGACGATCAGCGCGCCTTGCAGCGCCGCACCGCCGCGCACCGGCAGCGACGGGTGATGCCAGCCGGCGCCGCCGACGAGCTGGACGACCTGCGGGATATTGCCGCCGTGCTTGCGGGCGAGCCGGATCGGATCGGCGAACTCCTGGGTCCGCAGCTCGACGCCGAAATACGGCAGGTACGCGGCGACGAGCGCGGCGCGATCGTAGCGATCGGGGATGTAGAGCAGCGAGTACGGCAGGTCGGGCGAGAACGTCGTCCAGCCCTTCTTGCCGTGGCGGCGCAGGTGCTGGGCCAGCCGTGGGTTCTGCGCGGGCACGAGGTTCAGGAACGCCTTGACCTCGGGCTCGAGGTTGCCGCCCGTCGGATCGTAGGTGCCCTGCCCGGTCACCGCGAGCCCGAGTCGCCTCGCCTCGGCGACGAACGCTTCGGCAGCATCCTGGCCGACGTCGTCGCGCGGCGCGAACACACCGACCGTCGGGAACTGATCGTCGGCGGCGAGCTGGGCGACCGCGCGCCCTTCGTCGGCGGGCGAATCGACGAGCCGGAACACCCCGGCCGCGGCATCGGCACCATCCGCCGGCGCGAGCAGCGCGATCGGGATCCCGCGCAGCGTCGCCGCGCGTGCGGCCGCCACGGCCTCGCGCTCGCCGACCGGCCCGAGGATCGCGGTCGCGCCTTTCGCGAACGCAGTCTCGACCGCGGCGATCGCGCCGTCGACCTCGCCACGGGTGTCGAGGAAGAGCCACGTCGCGCCCTCGCTCGGTGCGAGCTGGATCGCGACCTTGAATTCGCTGCCGATCGCCGAGAACCGGCCGGTCAGCGGCAGCAGCACGGCGACGACCTTGGGATCGACGGGCGGCGCGGCCAGCTTCGCGGCGAGCGCGCTCAGCTCGCCACGCACGGCAGCTTCGTCGGCGGCATGCGTCGCGCGCGCGAGCCGGGACCGCGCGATCGC
>JACCTC010000415.1 GCA_013812655.1 Deltaproteobacteria bacterium
GTGTTGGGGGCAGTGGCGGACGGCGTGGCGGTTGGCGCGGTGAGCATCGGTGTCTCCTTGTTGTCAGTGTGACAATAGCGCCGGACGTGCTATTGTCAATGTGAAAATAGCCGCGGAACCGCGGGGCCGGTTATGCTGTGTGATAGATGGCGCGCGTGCGGCGAACCGGTAGTGCTCGACGTCTCGTGCCGTTGCGGGCACGGGTCGCTGCGCGCCGGCGGCGACCACCCGAGCAGGCTCGGCTCGAGATCCTCGAGGCGGCGGAGCGCGTGTTCGTCGAGTTCCAGCCCGACCAGGTCGGCCTCAAGGATGTCGCGAGAGAGGCGGGGGTCAGCCACGCGCTGGTGACTCATTACTTCGGGACCTACGCCGGCTTGATCGAGGCCGTGTTCGAGCGCCGGATCCGCGCCCTCCGCGAGCTGATGATCGGTCGACTCCAGGAGGCCGGCGTGCTCGCACGTCCTGCCGAGCTGCTGGCGACGCTGTTCGACGCGCTGCAGGACCCTGTTCATTTGCGACTGACTCGCTGGCTCCTCGCCAGCGAACGGCCCGCGGCCGCGCACGCGTTCGCGCTTCGCGATCACGGCCTCCAGCTGATCGCGCACCAGGTGGCCAATGCACTCGAGCCCTCGCCGAGCAAGGCGCTGATCGAGGAGGTCGAGCTCGCGCTGATGACGGCTGTCGCCGCGGCGTACGGTTATGCGATCGGGAAGTACGCGCTTGTCGGTGCGCTCGGGCGCCAGGCCTCCCGCGAGATGGATCTCGCCGTGCACCGCACGCTTGCCGAGATGCTGCAGGGTTACATCGGCTCGAAGCTCGCGAAGTAGCCGCCGCAGTCTCTGCAGGCGCGGCGCGGCGTCGTCGGCTACGCTCGACAGATGGTCGCGGACAAGGTCGGGACGCCGCCGTGGAAGCTCGCGCTCGCAGGCGTGATCGCCATGACGGTCGCGACGGTGCAGCAGTGGTCGCCATGCATGAGCCGCGTGGCGATCGATCAGGCGCCGAGCGCCGACCCGTACGCCGATCACATGTGGCCGTGGCTGCGCACCAACCCCGTGCTGCCGGCATCGATCACCAGCGCGTCGGGTCCGCTTCGCTATCTCCACGTCGAGTTTGCCAACGCCGTCGAGGCCACGCGCGCGTGTACGGCGACCGCGTTCGAGCCGATGTTCTCGCGGGTCGGCACGTTCGCGGCGTCGGATCCGCGAGCCCGATGGGCGCGCGTCGAGGTGGCGGAGGCGGACGTCGCCGCGGCGCTGAGGCTACTCGCGAACGACCCGCGGATCGCGCAGGCGTTCGTCGCCCCTGACATCACGCTGCCGCGGTCGCCTCACAGCTCGTTCCGCGCGGTCGAGGACGACGCGAGCTGTCCGATCACGACGCCGTCGTTCGAGTCGTACCAGGGCTACCTCGGACCGGCACCGCACGGCATCGACGCGCCGGCGGCATGGCGTCGCGGTCATCGTGGGGCCGGGGTGTGGTTCGCCGATGTCGAGGGCGGCTGGAATGCGGCCCACGAAGATCTACCCGGTGATCGCATCACCCACGTCGTCGGCGAGCCGATTCCCGATCGCACTTGGCGCGCGCACGGCACTGCGGTGCTCGGCGAGGTCGTCGGCCGTGACAACGGCAAGGGTGTCGTCGGGATCGCGCCGGATGTCGAGCGAATCTTCACCGCGTCGATCGGCGGAATCGCGGTCGCCGACGCGATCGATGTCGTCGCGAGCCGGCTGCGACCTGGCGATGTCCTGTTGATCGAGCTCCAGGGCGGTGGCCCGCGCGGCCGCTACATCCCGGTCGAGTACTGGGACGACATCTACCTCGCGATCGAGGCGGCGACCAATCGCGGCGTCGTCGTGATCGAGGCCGCAGGGAACGGCGACGAGAACCTCGATCATCCCGGCTACCAGCGTGCCTTCGATCGCAGCTATCGCGACTCCGGCGCGATCATGGTCGGTGCCGGCGCGCCACCGCGCGAAGGCTTCTCGGATCGCGAGCGGCTCGACTTCTCGAACCATGGCACGCGCGTCGACGTCCAGGGCTGGGGACGCAAGGTCGCGACCCTCGACTACGGGGACCTCCAGGCGTGCGACGGCTCCGAGCGCCACTACACGGATCGTCACTACACCGGCGAGTTCTCGGGGACCTCGAGCGCGTCACCGATCGTCGCGGGCGCGGCGGTGCTCCTCGAGGGCATCGCACGACAGCGCGGGCGCGTGCTGCCACCCGCCGAGCTCCGCGAGCTGCTGCGGGCCACCGGGACTCCCCAGGCCGGCGATATCCGCGAGCAGATCGGACCGCGTCCGGATCTCGAGCGCGCGATCGCGGCGCTCAGGTCGGGTTCGCGCTGAGCACGAAGAACAGGCGGCGGAACGTCGCACGGTCGGGAGCGAGGATGATGAGCCGTGCGAGCAGCGCCAGGGCTCTCACGTGTTCGCGCCGCGCATCCGCCTGCTTGCTCATGCTTCACCGGATCGGCCGGCGCGACGCGATGTGTAGCGACAGTCGTGGTGCAGATCTCGGTGCTTGCCGCGGGTCAGCCTGCGTTACCGTGGCCCATGTTCGCTCCCGATCGCTACGTCGCCGCGCTGCGGTTCGCCGCTGAGCGCCATCACGGTCAGCACATGCAGGAGAGCCAGCTGCCCTACCTGGTGCACCTGGTGGCGGTTGCCGCGGAGGTCACCGCCGCGCTGCCTGCCGAGGGCGTCGACGTGGACGTCGCGATCGGCTGTGCGTTGCTTCACGACATTCTCGAGGACACGCCGACGACCCGAGCGGAGCTCGTCGAGCGGTTCGGCGAGCCGATCGCGGCCGGGGTCAGCGCCCTCACCAAGGCTTCCAGCGACAGCCTCATCCTCAAAGAACATCGGATGGCTGACAGCCTCGCGCGGATCCGCGCACAGCCACCCGCCGTGTGGATCGTGAAGCTCGCGGACCGGATCACGAACCTCGCGCCGCCGCCGGCCGGCTGGAGCCGGGACAAGCGCGTCGCCTACCGCGACGAGGCGATGCAGATCGCCGATGCGCTCGGCGGCGTCTGCCCCCAGCTCGATGCGCGCATTCGCGCCAAGATCGCGACGTACGCCGCGTACCTCTGAGCGCCCTTACGCCTGATAGAGCCAGACGCGGAGCAGCGACAGCAGCTGGTCGGCGTCGACCGGCTTTGTGATGTAGTCCGACGCGCCGGCCTCGAGGCACTTCTCGCGATCGCCCTTCATCGCCTTCGCGGTCAACGCGATCACCGGCAGGTCCTTCCACTCGGGACGCTCGCGAATCTTGCGGAGCGCCTCGTAGCCGTCCATCTCCGGCATCATGATGTCCATCAGCACGACGTCGATCTCGGGGTTCTCCTCGAGCTTCGCCAGCGCGCGGCGGCCGTTCTCGGCGTACTGCACGTGCATCTTGTGACCCTCGAGCAGCGAGGTCAGCGCGAAGATGTTGCGCAGATCGTCGTCGACGACGAGCACGTTGCGCTCTGCGAGCTGCGGGTCGCTCTTCGCGATCCGCCGCAGGACGCGCTGCTTGCGCTCGGGGAGGTTGGCTTCCACGCGGTGCAGGAACAGCGCGGTCTCGTCGAGGAGCCGCTCCATCGTCGTGACGTCCTTGATGATCACCGTCTGGGCAAGGCCGTGGAGGCGCTCCTTGTCCTCGTCGGTGAGCTCGCGGCCCGTGTAGACGATGACCGGGAGCCGGCGATGCCGCGGATCGGCCTTGATGCGCTCGATCAGCTCGAAGCCGGACATCCCGGGGAGCCGCAGATCGAGAACCACGCAGTCGTAGTTCTTGTCCTGCAGCGACTGCAGCGCGCCCTCACCCGACGACACCGTCGTGGTCTGGACATCGCCGTCCCCGATCAGATCGGTGATCGCCTGGCTCTGCACCGGATCATCCTCGACGACGAGCAGCTGCTTGACGCGCTTCTCGACGAACTCGCGGACGCCGGAGAGGCCATCCATCAGGCTCTCCTGCGTCGCTGGCTTCTGGAGGAACGCGAGCGCGCCCGATTGCAGCGAACGACGCTCCTCGTCGAGACCGGAGATCACGTGGACCGGGATGTGGCGGGTCGCCGGATCGTGCTTGAGCCGATCGAGCAGCACCCAGCCATCGATATCCGGCAGCCGGAGATCGAGCGTCACGGCATCGGGCTTGACGGTCCGTGCGAGCTCGAGCGCCTGCGTGCCGCTCTGCGCGACGACACCCTTGAAGCCGGACTGCCGGCCCATCTCGAGCATCGTCATCGCGAACGTCACGTCATCCTCGATCACGAGCAACACGCGGTCGCCCGGCTCGAGGCTGTCGTAGTCATCCGGGACCGAACGCGTGAGCGGGGTGACCTCCTTCGAGATCTCGCTGACGTCGGTGCGTTCGGTTGACCCTGCAGACTGCCCGTTCTCGACCTGCAGCGGCTGGTAACCCGCCTCGATCGCGGCCTGCGCTGCCGCCGCGACGCGTGCCTGCTGCAGCGTCTTGGCCTCGCGCGTCTGCGCCTTGTAAACCGTCGGCAGGTACAGCGTGAACGTGCTGCCCTGGCCCGGCTTGCTGACCAGGCGGATCTCGCCGCCGAGCAGGTTCGCGAGCTCGCGGCTGATCGCCAGGCCGAGGCCGGTGCCGCCGTACTTGCGCGAGGTCGAGCCGTCGGCTTGCTGGAACGCCTCGAAGATGATCTGCTGCTTGTCGGGCGAAATGCCGATCCCGGTGTCGGAGACCGAGAACGCGATCACCTGGCTGGCGTGGCGCAGCTCTTCGTTGT
>JACCTC010000437.1 GCA_013812655.1 Deltaproteobacteria bacterium
CCTCCGCGCACCGCTGCGCCGAGCACTCCGTTGCGCAAGGTGCCGTTGCCCGCGCAGCCCGCGCCGTTGCTCGGCGAGCGCGAGGAGATCGATACCGATCTCCAGCACCAGGCTGTCGGCGAGCACGACGTCGCGAGCCCGTTATTCGAGACCTCGACCGAGGAGTCCACGTCGTTCGCACCGCCGCCGCGTCCGCCCGAGGTCAGCGACGAGTCGACGTCGATGTCAGCGCCGCCACGGCCCGCGACCGCGACCGCGGTGACGACAACCGCGCCGCCGTCCGACGACGACGACGAGCTGATGACGATGGCGCGCGAGAAGGTCTCGATCACCGGAACCGATATCTCGATCGCGAACGCCCCACCGGGCCCGACGTCCTCGGTGATCGATGCGCCCCTGCCGCTGCCCTCCGCAGCGCCAACATCGGCGCCGGTCGTGACTCCGCCACCGGAGTCCTCGCCGCCAGCGAAGGTCTCGATGTCGACCGCGCCTGATTCGCTACCGCCACCGAGCGAGAAGCAGGCGGCGTCGAGCGGACCGTCACCTGCGTGCCCGCAGTGCGAGGCGCCGATGGCGTGGGTCGAGGCCCACCTGCGCTTCTACTGCAAGAGCTGCAAGATGTACTTCTGACCGCGTCCGGTTCGCGGACATGTCCGGCCGAACCCCGGCCAGGGCGGCAGGCCGCGCATGATCGATCAGCGGGTTATCGGTGGCGTGCCAGTTGCTCGGATCTTGGAGGTGCAGGCGCTGTCAGATCACTCGTGCTGGTCAACGCCGAGCGCACCACATACGCTGGAGGCATGGTGGAGAGGTACCGAACGACCGTCGAGAACGGCACCGTCGTCGTGCGCGACGTCAAGATTCCGGACGGTACGCCTGTCACGGTCGAGCTGGTGTCACTGGACGAGTACCCGTACGTGCTCACGGCCGAAGACGTGGCTCGCCTCGACGCGGCAGAAGCCGAAATCGACCGCGGCGAAGGAATCACGGGGGCGGAGTTCATCGCGAACGTCCGCAACGGGATTTGTCAGTCGACTCAGCCTCACAGCGCAGCGACAGATCGCAAACGCCAGCGCCTGGCGAAGACAACACCGACCGGCAGCAGCCGTCAGCGTCGAGGAAGAAGTCGCTAAGGCTCTCGAGCTGCTCGAGCGATACCCGCATGCTGGCGTCGCGGTGCAGTGGGCGGGATCTCAGAACGTGAGGTGTCTGTCGCTCGCCGGGCGCGACCACATTTTGATCTACCGCGTTCGTCTTCGGCTCCGCGAAGTGCGCGTCGTCGGTCTGGTGGCGTCGAGGGCTCGGCGTCGCCCTTGATCACTGCAGCGGGTCGTCGATTGGCTCGGGCGGGACGAGGAAGAACACGTCGCGCTGATCGAGCTGGGTGACGCCGTCGCCGAACACCGTGATCGTCGCGCGGAACAGCTGCGGCTCGGTGGTGGCGGGAACCGTGGTGTTCGGCTTGCTGACGACCTTCCAGCAGACCGGCGTGCCGGTGCGGACCTGGAGATACTTGTCCTTGAAGGTGTCGGCGTTGGTGTCGACATCGGTCAGTCCATTCGCACACTGCGCGGTGCCGAGCTGCAGGGTCTGGATGTGATCGACGAACGCGGTGACCGCGTTGACCGCGTCGCCCGGAACGTCGGCGGTCACGGCATTGATGTCGAGCGGGAGACCATTCGCGAGCGCGAGGATTCCGGTCTTGATCGCGGCCGGCGCACCGGCGCCCGAGCCATTGAAGACGAGGGGCGCGTTGTTATTCGCGGCGTCGACGGCGCCGGTATCGGTCGCCATCTTGCGGAGATCGACGTCGGTGTTGGTCGAGATGTTATCGCCGAGGATGCCGATCACGCGCGCCTTCGTCGACAGGTACTGCGGCTTGACGACGTTGTCCCAGCTCGGGTTCTTGTTGGTGTCGCCCGCGGAGAGCGGCGGCTCGTCGGTCGCGAGCAACACGACGGGCAACGCGCCCTGGCGGAAGCACGGATAGCCGAAGGTCGTATACCCGCCGTTCGCGGCCGGCGAGCCGGCGCATGACGCGCGGGCCGGGACGGTGGTCCCGAGGCCAAAGTTCGCGCCACCGCCGAGGCCGGTGACCGCGGCGTAGGCCCCGAACGTCAGCGGTTCGGCACAGCAACCGCCGGCCGGCTCGGTGATCGGCACGTTCGCGAAGCTGGGGTTCGGCTGGACATCGACCGAGTGCGTGAACGCCTGCCCGTTCGTGCCCGAGTATCCGATCGTGCCTGCACCGGCCCACAGATCGGGGATGCAGTTGCCGGCGGCGCCGCTGCCGAGCGGCGGGCACGCGACCTGATTCACGACCGCGGCGAGGTTGTTCTTGATCGCGGTGATCTCGGTCGACATCGAGCCCGAGCGATCGAGCATCACGTAGATGTCGACGGCCTGCAGCTTCGTCGAGAAATCGAGATCGTCGTCGACCGGCGTCTGCGGCTTCATGTACGGCTCGACGAACACGTAGTCGCCGTTCGCCTGCGGGTTGCTGTTCGGGTCGTTCGCGTTGGTACCGGCGACCGACTCGACGAGATCGGAGACGCCGTCGTTATCGGTGTCGTCGTCGGTCGCGCTCGGCTCTGCGCCGTCACGCATGCCGTTGCAGTTGGCGTCCTCGGTGCCATCGGCAAGGCCATCGTTGTCGCTGTCGCGATCGAGGTAGTCGGGCCGGTTGTCCATGTCGGTGTCGGCGGGCGGTGTGCCGCGTGCCTCGAGCTGATCGGTGATGCAGTCGCCGTCGCTATCGAGATCCTGGAAGTTGCCGGTGCCGTCGCTGTCGAAGTCGGCGTTCGTCTCGAGCACGTCGCTGATCGTGTCGTCGTCGCTGTCGATATCACGATAGTCCGGCGTGCCGTCACCGTCGGTGTCGAGCGGCGCGAGCGGATTCGGTCCGAGCTCGTCGACGTCGTAGATGTTGTCGCCGTCGTCGTCGGGATCGGCGTAGTCGCCGAGCGTGTCGCCGTCGGCGTCGCCATCACCGTCGATCCGATCCTCGCGCCCGTTCGCGTCACTATCGAGATCGCGGAAGTCCGGCGTGCCGTCGCCGTCGGAGTCCACCGGGGCGGTCGCAGGATCCGCGTCGCCGGCTTCGCGGCTGTCGGGGATGCCGTCGCCGTCGCTGTCGGCGTCGTCGTAGTCGGGACGGCCATCGCCATCGGTGTCGACGTTCGATGCGCGACCTTCGTCGGCGTCGGTGATGCCGTCACCGTCGGTATCCTCGACCGGCGTGTCATCGCCGCCCCCCGTACCCGCAGTGGGTCCACAACCGATCGCGAAGACGAACGCGCAGACGAATGCCAGCCTCATGCGCGCAACCCTAGCAAGGTTCGCGTGCCGACGAGGATGGAGATGTGTGAGGACGATGCATGCGATCGCGGCACGTAGGCCGATGTGGGACACGGTGCGCTGGTAGGATGCCGCCGCGTGGGCACCCTCTACCTGATCCGCCACGGCCAGGCGTCCTATGGCGAGGCTGACTACGACCGGCTCTCGACGCGCGGCCAGGATCAGGCGCGTGCCGTCGGTCACGTCCTCGCGAAGGGCCGGTTCGACGCGATCTATGCCGGACCGCTCCGCCGCCAACAGCAGACGATCGAGCTCGCGGCCGCGCAGGCCACCACGCTCGGCGCGACGCTCCCCGCGGTGCAGACGCTGCCCGAGCTCGCGGAGTACCCCGCGTTCGAGATGCTGCAGCACCTCGTGCCTCGCCTCGTCGCCGAGGATCCGAAGTTCGCAGCGCTGACCTCGGCCCCGACGCCGCGCCTGCTCGACGACGCGTTCCACACGATACTTCGCAAGTGGTCTCGCGACGAGTGGACCGTCGAGGGCGTCGAGCGCGTGAGCGCGTTCGTGGCACGCGTGCGGACCGGCCTCGATCGCGTGCTGCGCGCGGCCGGCCGAGATGGAGCGAGCCAGCGGACGCTGGCGAGCGGGGCGAGCGGTGCCCGCATCGCGTGCGTGACCTCGGCGGGTCCGATCGGCGTCGCGGTCGGACTGACGTTCGGGATCCCCGACGAGCGCATGGTTCGCACCAGCATCGTGATCCGCAACGCGTCGATCACCGAGCTCAAGTTCCGCAGCGCGGGCTTCGACTGGCAGCCCGACCAGCTCTCGCTCGTGACGTTCAACCTGACCGCCCACCTGCCCGAAGGCCTCGACACGGCACGCTGACTGGAGACGCCATGGACTTCGATCCGCCCGAGACCGTGAAGCCACTCCTCGACAAGATCGAGAAGTTCGTCGCCGACGTCGTGATGCCCGCCGAGGGCGACATCCTCGAGCGCGGGTTCGCCGGCGCCGCGCCGCAGCTCGCCGCGCTTCGCCGCCGCTGCAAGGAGGCCGGGCTGTGGGCACCGCAGCTGCCCAAGGACCTCGGCGGCCTCGGGCTCGGGCTCGTCGAGCACGGCCTGGTCTCCGAACGGCTCGGCCGCTCGCCGCTCGGCCACTACGCGTTCGGCGCGCAGGCTCCCGACGCCGGCAACATGGAGATCCTCCACAGATACGGCACGCCCGAGCAGCAGGCGACGTGGCTCGCGCCGCTCGCGACCGGTGCGATCCGCTCGTGCTTCTCGATGACCGAGCCCGAGAACCCGGGCTCGAACCCGACGATCCTGTCGTGCCGCGCGGTGCGCGACGGCGAGCACTACGTCGTCGACGGCCACAAGTGGTTCACGACCTCGGCGGACGGCGCGGCGTTCGCGATCGTGATGGCGGTGACGAACCCCGACGCCCCGCCGCACGCGCGCGCGTCGATGATCATCGTGCCGACCGACACGCCGGGCTTCGACCGCGTCCGCAACATCAAGATCATGGGCGACGAGGGCTCGGGCTGGGGCAGCCACGCCGAGATCTGGTATCGCGGCTGCCGCGTGCCGGTGACGAACCGCCTCGGTGCCGAGGGCGCGGGCTTCCTGATCGCGCAGGAGCGGCTCGGCCCCGGCCGCATCCATCACTGCATGCGGTGGATCGGGATCTGCGAGCGCGTGTTCGACACCACGTGCCGGCACATCACGCGGCGCAAGATCGACGACGAGAAGACGCTCGCGACCCGGCAGATCGCGCAGGCGTGGATCGCCGAGGCGCGCGCCGAGATCGAGGCGTCGCGGCTGATGGTGCTGCACGCGGCGTGGACGATCGAGAAGAAGGGCTTCGCCGTCGCGCGCGAGCAGGTCTCGCTGATCAAGTTCTACGTCGCCGATGTCATGCTGCGGCTCGTCGACCGCGCGATCCAGCTGCACGGCGCACTCGGCATCACGAGCGACACCGTGCTCGCTCACTACTACGTGCACGAGCGCGGCGCGCGGATCTACGACGGCCCGGACGAGGTCCACAAGATGGTCGTCGCGAAGCGCATCCTCGCGAGGTACTCGTGACGGCGATCGGCGAGGACCAACCACGTCCCGTCCGCGCCGGCGAGGAGCTCGACACGAGCAAGCTCGCCGCGTACCTCGAGCAGGAGCTGGGCGTCACCGAGGCGATCACCGTCGAGCAGTTCCCGGGCGGCCACTCGAACCTGACGTATCTCGTGCGCGCCGGCGATCGAGAGCTCGTGCTGCGCCGCCCGCCGTTCGGCTCGAAGGTGAAGTCGGCGCACGACATGGGCCGCGAGCACACCGTGCTGTCGAAGCTCGCGCCGGTCTACGCGCGCGCGCCGCGGGTGTTCGCGTACGAGGCGACTGGCGACGTGCTCGGCGCGCCGTTCTACCTGATGGAGCGCCGGCGCGGCGTGATCCTTCGCAAGGACCTGCCGCCCGCGCTCGCCGCCGATCACGCGCAGATCCGCCGGGTCTGCGAGCTGCTCGTCGACGCGCTCGTCGAGCTCCACGCCGTCGACTACACCGCGGCCGGCCTCGGCGACTTCGGCAAGCCCGCCGGCTACATCGAGCGCCAGGTCACCGGCTGGACCGAGCGCTACGCCAAGTCGCAGACCGACGACCTCCCCGCCGTGACAGAGGTCGCCGCCTGGCTCGCGGCGCACATGCCCGCCGACGGCGCGCCGGCGCTGATCCACAACGACTTCAAGTTCGACAACGTGATCTTCGATCCCGCGCTCGCGCACATCACCGGCGTCCTCGACTGGGAGATGACGACGATCGGCGACCCGCTGATGGATCTCGGCACCGCCCTCTCCTACTGGGCACAGGCCAGCGATCCGCCCGCGTACCACGCGCTGCCGTTCGGCCCCACTGCCCGCCCCGGCATGATGACGCGCCAGGAGGTCGCCGATCGCTACCTCGAGCGCTCCGGCCGCCGCGCCGACTCCCTCGTCTTCTACTACGCCTTCGGCCTGCTCAAGACCGCCGTGATCGCGCAGCAGATCTACTACCGTTACGCCAAGGGCCTGACCGGTGACGCGCGGTTTGCACAGATGATCTTCGGCGTCCGGCTGCTCTCGGAGCAGGCCCGCACGGCGATCGAGCGCAACGCGATCTAGCCGTGGGTCCAAGCTGATTCATTTTCTCGACGGCGGTAGGACGCCGATCCGGCCGTCACTGTCGTAAAGGACGCGAACGCTGGTTTCGAGCTCCAATGCGAGAGCGCTGGAATGGTACGAGGCCCCGCCGGCGACGAAGATCAGACGTTTGATAATTTCCTCGGTTGGGCGTAGTCGAGCTTGCTCACGCCAGGGCGAAGCCCTTCACTTGGCGTCATGGGTTCGTCCACGGACCCTTCGTCCTGCTGATCGAAGAACGCGGCGCCGAAAACTTGACCCGAAGGGCGGCGGCCCGAAGATCGACGCATGATCGAGCCGACAATCTCGAAGCCGATGACGTGGAAGCAGATCTGCGAACGCTACCCAGACGAATGGGTCGCCCTCGTGGAGATCGACTGGGTGAATGATCGCGACTTCGATTTCGGCACGGCCCGAGTGATCGGGCACGGCTCGCGGCGCGAGCAGTACGAGCAGGCGCGTGCATGGTCGACGCGCTACAGCTCGATGGGACACTTCTATACGGGTCGCGTGCGCGCGCCGATGACGCCACTGCTCTTTCCGTGAAGGTCACGCGTTTCGATCCGGACGACACCCTGATCGTCGTCACGGCACGAATCTGGGGACCGCGCGGCGACAAGCAGCTCTCGCTCGCGTTCGACACAGCCGCGACGCAGACACACGTCGTGCCCGAGTTCCTCGACCTGATCGGCTATGGGCCGCAACACGGTGATCGCATCACTTCGATCACCTCCGCGGTCGGCGACGAACCGGGCTACATGATGCCCGTCACTCGCTTTGCGGCGCTCGGGTTCACGTTGACCAACTTCCGGATCCACGTGCACGACCTGCCGGACACCCTTGGCATCCAGGGCCTTCTCGGACCGAGCTTCCTTCGGCAATTCGACTACGAGATTCGCTCCGGCGAAGGCCGAATCCTGGCCACGCGTATCGCGAGTCGCGCGATCTAGCGGATCTCGATCTTCCAGACGCCGTGCTCGGGGCCCTCGCGGACCTCGACGCGCGGCCGACCATCGCGAAACACGAGCAGCTTGGGATCGTGCATCGCGGGGCGTGGCTCGCCCCACTTCGCGCGGAACAGATCGAACAGGGTGTCGCGCGCCTCGGGGTGGGCCTTGAAGGGGATCGAGAACGCGAGCTCGCGGACGCGGCCGCCCGTGACGCCGAGGGTGATCCGGGTCGCGGTGCGCTCCCACTCGGTGGGCAGCAGCGTGAGCACGAGATCTTTGCCCTGCGGCGTGATGCTGTAGTCGCGCTTGACCTCCTCGACGGTCATCCCGAGGACGGGGACCGCGTCGAGGACGTCGGGCTGCTCGCCGAACAGCTCGGCGGCCGGGAGGTAGTTGTCGTAGGCGAGATCGTGGCTGAGGCCGAGGGCGGGCCGCAGCGTCGCGCGCCAGCTCGTGGTCGGATCGGGCCAGACCAGGACGGTCTTGCCGACCGGCTCGGTCGCGACGAAGCCGGTGCCCCACGCCTCCTCGATCAGGCTCTTCGCGCGTGGCGGCAGGTTCAAATAGATCGCGCGGACGACGCCGCGCTTGTCGTCGATCGCGACGTACTGGCGGACACCGTCGACGCCGGTGGGCATCCCGCCGCGGACGTCGATCGGGCCGGGCGCGATCTTGCGAGCCTCGGCGAGCGTCATGCCGATGTGGAGCCGCGAGAGGTCGCCCGGCGGCACGACATGCGCGCCGAAGAAGTCGGTGGTCAGCACGTGGTAGGGCACGTACTCGACGAGGCAGTTGCGCTCGATGCAGTCGAGCTCGACCTTCCAGCCGGTGGCCTCGCTCTCCCACGTGACCTCGGGCTGGCCGAGCGAGTCGCGCTCGATCTGCGGCTGCCCCCACGCGCGGGTCAAGAGCTCGCGTGCGCCCTTGCCCTGGACGATCGCGAAGATGCTCGCGACGGTGCCGGTATCGACGCGGACCTCGAGCCGTACGTCACTGACGCCCGAGTCGAGGACGAGCCGATCGCGGACGCCGCCGTGATCCTCGCGGAGCTGCGGCACGTGGCGCATGGCCTCGGCGACCGACATGCCGGGCGAGATCTTCGCGAGGCCGCGCGGCGGCTCGATCGTCGGGCCGAAGAACTCTGTGGTCGCCGCTGGTGCCGAGTTGCACGCGCCCGTCGCGAGCGCGACAGCGACGGCGAGGTACGGCGACAGCGTCACCGTACCTTTCTGCCCTTGCCGCGCCACTTGCACAAGCGGCAGGGCGCAACACCGCGTTATGGCGTGCCGGCGCCCGACCGTGCAGGCACCGTCAGAGCGCGCGGCCGCGCAGCGCGTCAGCGAGGATCGTGAGGGCCGATCGCATCTCGGTCTCCGAGAGAAACGCGTACGCGATCCGGAAGCCGTGCAGGTGCGGGACGCCCAGATTTGACCGAAGGGGAGCGAGGCCGTCTGGCCGAGCGACCGCGGAGGTCACAAATGCAGCCGCCTTGTTCGAGATGTGCACGCCGCGTCGCGCGAGGTGACTCTCGAGCGCCGGCATGTCGACGGTGCGCGGCAGCTCGAGCCACAGCGTCGGGCCACCGCCCGGACGCGTCCACCGCACGCCATCGGGCATCAGCTCGTCGAGCGCGGTGAGGCAGGCGGCGTAGCGCGTATCGAGCGCGCGCTGCAGCGCCGTGAGGTGCGTGTCGTAGTAACCGCGGTCGAGGAACTCGGCGACGACGGCCTCGGTGAGCCACGCGTTGCCGAGCGTCGAGAGCCGCTTCATCGCGACGAGCGTCGGCACGAGCTCAGGTGATGCGGCGACGAAGCCGACGCGCAGCGAGGGCAAGAGCTTCTTGGTGAACGAGTTGACGTAGAGCACGTGCTTGCCGCCGAGCATCCGCAGCATCGGCCGGTACTCGCCGTCGGAGAGCATGTCGCTGCCCCAGTCGTCCTCGAGGATCGCGACGCCGTGCTTGCGGCACAGCTCGAGCACGCCCTGCAGCTCGGCGCTCGTGTACGAGTAGCCGGTCGGATTCTGGAAGCTCGGGATCAGGTACGCGAGCGACGGCCGCGCCGCGAGCGCGCGATCCCACGCGTCGAGATCGATGCCGTCGAATGGATCGAGGTGGAGCCCGACGAGCTCGGCGCCCAGCGACTCGAAGAGCAGCTTCGCGTACGCGTAGACCGGTGACTCGCATGCGATCCGGCGCTCCGCGAGCGAGCGCGCGACGATGTCGAGCGACTGCTGCGAGCCGGTCGTGATCACGACCTCGTCGGCCTCGACGTCGAGCCCGCGGGCGCGCAGGCGCTTCGCGATCGCCTCGCGCAGCGGCGGGTACCCCTGCGCGTCGTACTGGCTCGGCATCTTTTCTCGAAGCACGCTGCGCGCGCACTCGGCGATCCGCTCGGTCGGCAGCAGCTCGGGATCGATGAACACCGTCGACAGCGCCGTGGTACCGCGCGGTGGCAGATCGGGATGGCCGAGCGGCGACGGCACGAACATCGGCAGCGGCGGCGTCACGATCGGCGCGGGCGTCGCGTGCTGGGTCGCCGCGAGCACGAACACGCCCTCGCGTTCACGCGCTTCTACGAGCCCGCGCGCCACCAGCTCGTCGTAAGCCGCCTGCGCGGTGTTCTTCGAGAGCCCGAGCTGCTTCTCGAGCGCGCGTACCGGCGGTAGCCGGCTGCCTGCGGGCAGCGCGCCGCTCGCGATCTCGCGACCGACGCTCGCGACGATATCGGCCGCGGTCGCGCGGCGTTCGCCGGTGGTCACGTGCAGCCGCACGTAAGGAGCTCGCGTCATCGCGAGGTCATACCGAAGTTATCGCGGGCCGCGAAGGGACAGCAGCCGCTCGGCGGGCGGGACAGCACGAAGTCGAGTCAACACCGCCAGAAAACTACCCGGCGCGCGGGCCGCTCACGCGATCAGCGCGAGCTGCAGGACACCGGCGCGCCACAGCACGTACGCCGCTGCGGTGACGAGCAGGCGCTCGGCGCCCGTCGGAATCCGGTCGATCACGTGGCCGAGCGTGTGGCGGTCGCGCGTCAGGAGCCCGAGGTGGTCGTAGAGCCGGGGCTCGAGCTCGAACGCGCGCGCCGCCTCGAGGTTGACCCGCGCGGGGCGGTCGAGCACGCGGGTGGCCCAGGTGACGAGGCGATCCTCGGGGATGCACGCGAGGCTGCGTCCGATGATCGGGTGGGTGCGGAGCTCGAGCGCGAGCGCCGGCCACGGGTTCTGCTCGCCCTCGCGGAACTCGTAGGTGCCGGTGCGCCACGCGCACGCGGTGACGAGCTTCGCCGCGACCTGCGCTGCGAGCAGCCGCACGGCCTCGACCGGCTCGACGAGGCCGAGGCTGACGAGCGCCTGCCCGAGCCGCCCGCCGAAGTGATCGAGGACGGCGAGCGCGCGGTCGAGCTGATCGCGGGTGAGCGCGCGGCGACGCACGAGGAACTCGCCGAAGCGATCCTCCATGACGTTGCAGCGCACGAACACCGGATGCCCACCGAGGAAGTAGGCCTCCTTGTAGAGGTCGCCCGTGCGGAGCAGCAGCGCGCCGGTGCGCTGCTCGCGCGCGATCGCCCCGAGCAGGTCGACGACCATGCCGGGATCGAGCGAGCGGACCTGTGGTGCGGCGGGCGCCGCCGTCCCCGATCTCGGCGCGGTCGATGGCGCGACCGGCCTGGTCGCCGGCGGGGTGGCCGGGCCATGGAACGGCGCGAGCGACAGCTCGTCCTCGGCGGTCGGGCTCGACGCCCGGCGTACCGCGGGCACCAGCGCCGCGCGGGCGAACGCGACGCGACCGGCGGCTGCGGCCTGCGAGGCAGCGCGCCGATCGACGACGGTCTGCGTGCCACTCAGGGTCGCGTCGGGCGTCTGCGGCGACCGCTTCGCCGACCACTTGCAGAGGTCGCCGCCTTCGCGCTCGAGCTCGCGCAGCAACTCGGCGAGCCGGCCGGCGCCGGTGCGCACCTCGCCGGTGTGGAGCCAGTCGACGAGGGCGTTGCGGAATGCGTCCGCGGTCGCGAACCGGTCGTCGCGATCGACGGCGAGCGCCTTGCGGATGATCGCGAGCAGCGGATCCGGGATGTGCGTGCCGTACATGTCGAGCCGGCGCAGATCGCCGCGCCGTACCATCAGCAGGAGGTCGACGTCGTTGGGCGCGCTGAACAGCCGCCGCAGCATCATCATCTCCGCGAGCACGATGCCCATCGAGAACACGTCGGAGCGACCGTCGAGCGGCTCGCCGCGGACCTGCTCGGGGGACATGTAACCGAACTTGCCCTTGAGCGTTCCCGACGCGATCTCCTGGGTGCGGCCGAGCGACGACGCGCGCGCGATGCCGAAGTCGGCGAGCTTCACGTGGCCGCGCCGTGTGATCAGGATGTTGCTCGGCGAGACGTCGCGATGCACCACGTCGAGGCGCTGCCCCTTTGGCGACACCGCACCGTGCGCGTAGTCGAGCGCCTCGAGCACGTGACACGCGATGTAGGCGGCGAGCTCGGGCGCCAGCGGGCGGCGGAGGGTGGCGCACCGGCTCACGACGGCGAGCAGGTCGGGACCATCGACCAGGTCCATGACGAGGAACAGCCCGCGGTCGGTCGCCTCGAAGTCGCGGACCTTGACGATGTTGGGGTGGTCGAGCGTCGTCGAGATCCGGGCTTCCTCGATGAACATCGCGACGAACTCGGGGAGCTCGGCGAGCGCCGGCAACATCTGCTTGAGCACGATGGGACAATCGAGGCGCCCGGCCACAGGCTCGGCGTGGAACACCTGGGCCATGCCGCCGGCGGCGAGCCGGTCGCCCAGAAGGTAGTTGCCGAGCTGGTTGGCTGCTGCGGAATCCCGATCGTCTGTGGTCACTGCGCGGCCACGGAGGCATGTCGGATGCCCGCGCGTGGCGCGTATGCGATCTCGCGATGAGCGCCCGGGATGCGAGGCCGCGTACGCTTCGCGCAGCTGTAGAGCCGCTCGGTCGCGGCAGGCCTACCACGACGCTTGGGTCAGTTTGCCACAGCTCCGACGCGGCGAAGACTGGCGCTCCCGCGCCTGGCCGCCTCCCTACCGGGGCTTGATCGCGACCTTCCAGGCGGCGGTGCCGGCGTGGGCGTCGTGGGTGTCCTCGGCCTCGAGACGGCGAGTGCCGAGGGTCCATGCGAAGACGAGGCGATCGTCGGCGGTCCGCGTCGGCGTTGCGCGGCCCCAGCGCTGCTCCATGGCGGCGAGGGCGGCGCGGCGCTGGACGTCCCAGCCGTCGTAGCACTGGTGGAGCTCGAGGCCGGTGACGACGCCATCGGCAGTGCGCGCGACGAGGCGCGTGGGCTCGGCGCAGACGTCGGTGGCGGAGAGCAACAGCTCGGCGTCCTCGGGGCCGGCTTCGTCGAGGAGGGGAAACCGGCGCGCGACGTCGGCGACCTTGGCACCGAGGATCGGTGCGGGGTCGGCGAGGCCGTCCGGACCACGGCCGATGACGTCGGCGAACGGGCGATAGGCGGCGATCGCCAGCTCGATCTTGCCGTTGACGGGATCCTCGCCGAGGCGGGCGCGCCAGCCGCGTGTCGGATCGAACCAGACGTTGGTCTCGTGGGCAGGCGGGCCCCAGGCGCCGACGAGCAGCGGGCGTGCGGCGAGGGGCACGTGATAGACGATCTCGGCGAGCCGTTCGGTGCGATTAAAGGACAGCTCGACTGCGATGCCGTCTATGCCGGTCGGGAGCCAGATCAGCTCGCCATCACGCTGCGCGGTCGGGAGCGCGGCGAGTAGCTCGGTGCGTGTCATGCCGGGCTTGATCGCGGCGAGCGGACCGAACGGGCCAGGCGTACTTCCGAGCACGCTGGCGAGCGGGACACCTCCGGATCCGGTGTCGTCGTCCGGCATGTCGCGCGACGCGACCTCGCGCAGCCTGCGGTCGAGATCACGATCGCGCTCGTCACGCTTCTCTGCGCGAGGCTCCCCGATCGGCCGGGCACCACGCGGGCGCGGCGTTGGATCGGGCCCGTGCGTCACCACGATCGCGTCGAGCCGCGACGGATGCGCGTCGCACGCCGCCAGCAGGAGCAGGAGCATCACGCGCACCGCGTCATGATACCGCCTCGCCCGCGGGCGTGGGTTGGGTGGTACACCTCTCGACGATGCAGGGCAGTTTCGCGCTCACCCCCGGCAAGCGCGTCCTCTACCTCACGAAGGATCCGGA
>JACCTC010000455.1 GCA_013812655.1 Deltaproteobacteria bacterium
GTAATGCCACATCACGTCTGCAAACGACCGCCCGTAAGCCGTGTGCGGGAAATCCGCATGCACGGTTTGAAAGGGGGTCTAACCGGCACCCGTTTATCGACGGGGAAAGGTTAGATCTACCAATGCAAGGCATCCTCGCTGGCAAGGTCGCGCTGGTCACCGGCGGTGGCCGCGGGATCGGAGCGGCGATCGCGCGGGCCCTCGCGGGCGCCGGGGCGCGCGTCGTCGTATGCGGCCGCAGCAAGCTGGACCTCGACGCGATCGCGACGTCGATCGACGGGTCCGCGCACGCGGTCGATCTGCTGGACCGCGCCGCGACCGACGCGGTGCTCGGCACCATCGGCCCGGTCGACGTGCTCGTCAACAACGCCGGCGCCGCCGAGAGTGCCGCGCTCGATCGAACCACCGATGCGATGTGGGATCGCATCCTCGAGCTCGACGTCACCGCGCCGTTCCGTGTCACCCGCGCGCTCGTGCCCGGCATGATCGCGAGAGGCTGGGGCCGGATCGTGAACATCGCCTCGAACGCAGGCCTCACCGGCTACGGCTACTCGACGGCGTACTGCGCCGCGAAGCACGCGATGATCGGGATGACGCGCGCGCTCGCGATCGATCTCGCGCGAACTAGCGTGACGATCAACGCGGTGTGCCCCGGCTGGGTCGAGACCCGGATGGCCGAGGAGGCGGTCGCGCGGATCGCGGCGAAGACCGGCCGCAGCAGCGACGAGGCGCGGACGTCGCTCGCGTCGATGAGCCCGCAGCGCCGCATGATCACCGCCGACGAGGTCGCACACGCGGCGCTGATGCTGTGCGCGCACGACGCCCGCGGCATCCACGGCCAGACGATCGTGATCGACGGCGGGGCGGTGCTGAAGTGAGCGCGCCCGAGATCACGGTCACCGAGTGGCCGGCGCCGCGCGGTTACGCCAACGGCCGGTTCGGTGAGGGCCGTCCCGTCCATGTCGCCGGCCAGATCGGCTGGGACGAGCATCGCAAGTTCGTCGCCGGCGGCCTCGCGCCGCAGTTCGGCAAGGCGCTCGATAACGTGCTCGCGGTGATCCGCGCCGCCGGCGGTGCCCCCGAGGACATCGCCTCGATGACGGTGTTCGTCACCGACGTCGACGAGTACCGGCGCGGCCAGAGCCTGCTCGCCCCGGTGTGGCGCGAGCGGATGGGCCGCCACTACCCGGCGATGGCGCTGGTCGCGGTATCCGCGCTCGTCGAGCCCGAGGCGGTCGTCGAGATCCAGGCGGTCGCGTACGTTGGAGGCACGCCATGATCACGACCACGTCGTTCGTCTCGGAGCTCGTCGCCGGCGTCGCGACGCTGACGCTCGATCGGGAGAAGCGGCGCAATGCGCTGACGTTCGAGGTCTACCAGGAGCTCGCGGAGGCATTCGAATCGCTCGATCACCACGACGACGTTCGCGCGATCGTGATCACCGGCCGCGGCGCGGGCTTCTGCTCGGGCGGCGATCAGGACGACATCATCAAGCACCTGCTCGGCCGCGATACCCCGGCGCTCCTGCAGTTCACGCGGATGACCGGGCGGTTGATCGCGGCGATGCGGAAGTGCCGCCGGCCGATCATCGCGGCCGTCAACGGCGTCGCGGTCGGCGCCGGTGCCGTGATCGCGTGTGCGAGCGACCTGCGGATCGCGTCGACGACGGCTCGGTTCGGCTTCATCTTCCCGCAGGTCGGGCTATCGGGCGCCGACATGGGCATCACGTACCTGCTGCCGCGGATCGTCGGGCTCGGCCACGCGTCCGAGCTGCTGTTCTTCGGCGAGCAGATTCCGGCGACCCGCGCGCTCGAGATCGGGCTGGTCAACCGGGTCGTCGAGGATGGTGCGGCCGCCGTCGCGATGGCGCAGGAGTGGGCGCTGCGGCTCGCGAAGGGCCCGGCGTTCGGTCATGCGATGACCAAGCAGATGCTCGAGAGCGAGCACACGATGGCGCTCGCGGAGGCGATCGAGGCGGAGGCGCAGGCACAGGCGCTGTGCATGCAGCACCCGGACTTCGCCGAGGCGCACGCGTCGTTCAAGGAGAAGCGGCCGGCGCGCTTCCGGGGAGCGCCCGAATGAAGCTGTCGAGCGACGACCTGCCGATGTTCTTCGCCGAGCCGCATCGCGCGCTCGCCGATCGATTGCGGTCTGCTGCGGCAACGCTTGCGGCGATCGAGGCACCGGGCGCGCACGCCGACGAGGCGAGCCGCGATCGCGCCGCCGTCGATGCGCTGGCCCGCGCGAACCTGCTCGAGCTCGTCGTCCCGACCGGCACGCTCGACACCCGTGCCCTCTGCCTCGCGCGCGAGATGCTCGGCTACGTGTCGCCGCGCGCCGATTCGATCTTCGCGGTGCAAGGGCTCGGCACGCATCCGATCGTGCTCGCCGGCAATGCCGAGCAGCGGCTCCACCTCCAGGCGTTCGCGCGCGGCGCAGGGATCGCGGCGTTCGCGCTGACCGAGCCCGAGGCGGGCAGTGACGTCGCCAGCATCCAGACCCGCGCGGCCGCGACGGCGGACGGCTATCGCCTCGATGGCGACAAGCTGTTCATCTCGAACCTCGGCATCGCCGATCACGCGACCGTGATCGCGACGACCGATCCGACGCTCGGCGCTGGCGGGTTGACCGCATTCTGGCTCCCGCTCGAGACGCCGGGCGTGACCGTCAAGCCGATGCAGGCGATCGCGCCCCATCCGATCGGCTCGCTCGAGCTGCGGGGGGTGATGGTGCCCGCCGCGGCGCGGATCGGCGAGGTCGGGCAGGGCATGAAGCTGGCGATGCGGACCCTCGACGCGTTCCGGGTCTCCGTCGGGGCCGCGGCGGTCGGCATGGCGCGCCGTGCACTCGATGAAGCGGTCGGGTTCGTGACCCAGCGATCGCAGTTCGGCAAGCTGCTCTCGGAGCAGCCGCTCGTGCAGGCGCACCTCGCCGACATGGTCGTCGACCTCGACTCGGCCCGGCTGCTCGTGCTGCGTGCCGCTTATCTCAAGGACACCACAAAGGATCGCGTCACCACCGAGGTCTCGATCGCCAAGCTCGGCGCCACCGAGGCCGCGCAGCGCGTGATCGACCGTGCCGTCCAGCTGTTCGGCGGGCGTGGCGTGATGACGGGCGCGGTCGTCGAGCACCTCTATCGCGCGATCAGGCCGCTCCGCATCTACGAGGGCACGAGCGAGATCCAGCGGACGATCATCGGTCGCGCGCTCGCACGGGGAGCTACCTGATGACGACGATCAGCTTCCCCGAGGACTTCAACCTCGCGGACTACTTCCTGTTCAACCGCGAGCGCGATGGCAAGGCGACCAAGGTCGCGCTGCAGTTCGGCGAGCGCTCGTGGACCTACGGCGCGATCGCGGATCGCGCACGCACGCTCGCTCGCTACTATGTCGACGCCGGCCTGAGGCCCGAGCAACGGGTCTACGTCGTGCTCCCCGACGTGCCCCCGTTCGCGTGGGCCATCTTCGCGACGTTCGCCGCCGGCGGCGTCCTCACGATGGGGAACCCGAACGCGCCCGAGGAGGATCTGCGATCCGTCCTCGAATACGTCCGCGCGACGATCCTGGTGACCACACCCGCGGTCGCGACCGTGCTCGCACCACACCTCGAGAACCTGCCGAACCTGACGACCGTGCTGCTCGTCCCCGACGTCGCGACCGGCGATGATCCAGAGGCGCGCTGCGACGTCCCCGACATGATGCGCGAGTACGTGACGAAACGTCGCGTGCTCTCGCTCGACCAGGCGCTCGATCTCGCGGAGCGGTCGATCACCGAGCTCCCACAGACCAAGCGCGACGATCCGGCGGTCTGGCTGTTCACGTCGGGCTCGACCGGCCGCGCGAAGGCCGCGATGCACAGCCACCGCGACTTCGCGTTCAACACCGAGGTCTACGCCAAGCGCACCGTCGGCTATCGCGAGAGCGACATCGCGATCAGCGTGCCTCGCCTGTTCTTCGGCTACGCGACCGGCACGAACCTCTGGTTCCCGTTCGCGGTCGGCGCGACCGTTGGTCTCTTCAGCGAGCGGCCCACGCCCGAGACGATCGCCAAGGCGATCGAGCGCTACAAGCCGACGATCGTCACGAACGTGCCGACGATGCTCGGCAAGCTCCTCGATCTCGACGACGAGCGACGTGCGCGTGGCGAGCCCGGCCTCGACATGTCGTGCGTGCGGTTCCACCTGTCGGCGGGCGAGGCGCTCCCCGAGCCGCTGCTGCGGCGCTTCATCGACCGCTTCGGCGGCGAGGTCTACGACGGGATCGGTAGCGCCGAGATGTTCCACATCTACTGCACGAACCGACCCGGCGACGTCATGCCGGGCTCGCTCGGTCGCGCAGTCGAGGGCTACACGCTGAAGATCCTCCCCGAGGACGCCGAGGGTGCCGGCACGCCCGAGCTTCCGCCCAACGAGATCGGCGTCCTGTGGGTCAAGGGCGACAGCGTCGCCGAGGGCTACTTCCAGGACCGCGAGAAGAGCTGGCGGACCTTTCATGGCCGCTGGTGCCGCACCGGCGATCTGTTTCACATCGACGAGCACGGATACCTGTGGTTCTCGGGCCGCGCCGACGATCTGTTCAAGGTCGGTGGCATCTTCGTGGCGCCGCGCGAGGTCGAGGACTGCTTGCTCGGCCACGACGCGGTCTCCCAGGTCGCGGTGATTCCCGGCGAGGACCATGGGCTGACCAAGCCGAAGGCCGTCGTCGTGCTGCGGCCCGATGCCCGCGACCGCGACCGCCGCGCGCTCGCCGACGAGCTCAAGGCCCACGTCCAGCGCTCGCTCTCGAAGCACAAGTATCCGCGGTGGGTCGTGTTCGTCGACGAGCTTCCGAAGAACGATCGTGGCAAGGTCGACAAGAAGCTGTTGATCGAACGCGAGAAGCGCGGCGAGCTCACCGAATGACCGAGAAGTTCCTGGCCCGACACACGACCGCGAGCCTGTTCATGCTGCTGGGTGGCAAGCGGGCCGTCGTCGCGCTCGTGCCGATCGGCTCGACCGAGCCCCACGGTCCGCACCTCGGGCTCGGCACCGACGTCCTGATCTCGGCGGCCGCGTGCGTGCGCGCGGTCGAGCTCTTCGAGAAGAAGGGCCCGCTCGTCGCCGTCATCGCGCCGGCCGTCAGCTACGGCGTCACCGACTGCGCGGTTGGCTTTCCGGGCGCCGTCTCGATCCCGGCGCCGGTGCTGACCGCGTACGTCGCGGCGATCTGCGACGGCTTGCTGGCGCAGGGGCTCCGGCACGTCTGCCTCGTCAACAACCACCTCGAGCCCGCGCACGATGCGGCGGTCCGCGCCGTGGTCGCCAGCCGCGAGGGCAAGGTCAGCGTCGCGTGTCCGCTGACCAGGAAGTGGGCGAAGACACTATCTGCCGAGTTCAAGAGCGGCGCATGTCACGCCGGGCAGTACGAGACCTCGATCATGATGGCGGCGGCACCGGAGCTCGTCGACGAAACGACACGCGCGACGCTGCAGCCGGTCCCCATCAGCCTCTCTGACAAGCTCGCGGCCGGGGTCACGACGTTCACCGCGATGGGCATGGAGCTCGCGTACGCCGGCGATCCGGCGGCGGCCTCGGTCGAGGAGGGCGAGCACCTGATCCAGCGGCTCGCCGAAATGGTCGTCGGCGAGATCCGCGAAGCCCTCGGGCTGCCGTAGTCAACGCGCAGTCAGCGCCGCCCGGATCAGCGTCGCGGCGATGGTAGCAACCGCGCGGGCGGCAGCACCCCGGCGCGCTCGCGCAGGAACATCGCGCGCGAGGTCTTGTCGACCGCGCGACACGCACCCGCGGCGGCTCCGACCCCGGTCCCGCACGCGAATGCGGCCATCAACGTCGCGCCGATCACGCCGCCGATCGACACCGGCAGTAGCAGGCCGAACAGCAGGCCGCCGGTCATGATGGCGATCGCGGGTGCGAAGATCATCTTCGCGTTGCGGCGAGTGGTCTCCTCGGCCTGCCAGTCCTGCTCGCACCGATCGCAGCGCTCGCCGGGACCCATCGCATGCGCCGCGCAACGCGTGGTCGTGCAGCGCCCACACCGCATCACCGGAGTCGTGAGGCAGGCTTCGCAACGAGGCGCGACCATCCTCTAACTCTGTCCGATCGTCGCGATCCGCCAAGCGGGGATTCTGCGACCCAGCGCGTCAAGCGCGCGTGCTCACTCCTTGATGCCGTGCTTCGACTTGATTTGATCGAGGACCTTGCCGTACTCGACCTCCCACGCGGAGGTGCCTTCCTCGAGGTTCTTGATCCGGTCGCGGACTTCCTGATCGATCGCTTCGTCCACCTGCATGTGCTTCTTGCAGATATCCTTGATCTTGCGGCGAAGGATGGCGTCCTCGGCGAACACCTCCTCGACGTGACGCGAGGACATGAAGGCCTCGAGCATCTGGTTCGCGATCCAGGACAGACCGTCTTCGCCGAGCCCGAACTCCTTCTGATCCGCGAGCTGTCGCTTCGTGCGGCCGAGGTGGGAGTAGGGGAGGCCGCGAATCTCGAGGATGTCCTTCGCGCGCTCCGTCAATTCTTTATCAACGCGGATGTATTCCTTGAGCACGGACGCCGCATCCAGCTGGGCCTCGTTGTTGTCGCTGACTTCGATATCACCGGCTTGCGTGAGCGTAGTGATGATCTCCGCGGCGATGGTATCGACCTTGCCTGGATACAGTCTCATTCTCGCGGCACTGTAGGCAGCGAACCCGTCACATGCAAGGTTCGGCGCAGACTCTCGCGGGGTTTTCTCGTCGATGTGTACCATCGCTTTCTTGATCGAAATCGTCGCCGGCGCACCGCTGGTGATCGCCGCGAATCGTGACGAGCTGTACGCGCGACCGACGAGAAGTCCCGAGGTCTTGCGCGCGACATCGAGTCCGACCTCCGGCCAGACCTCACGGATCGCCGGCGGGCTCGATGTGCTATCTGGAGGGACCTGGCTCGCGGTGCGCGCCGACGCGCGGTTCGCGGCGGTGACCAATCAACGCGCGCTCGCGACCCCGCCGCTCGGGCTTCGATCACGCGGCCTCGCGGTCCTCGAGCTCGCGGCCGCACCCGATCCGGATGCGTACGTCGCGGCGCTCGACCCTGCAGCGTATGCGAGCATGAACCTCGCGTGGGGCGACGCGACGGGAGTCCGGATCGCGTACATCCGACGCGAGGATCGCACGGTCGACGTCGTCTCCCTGCCGCCAGGCATCCACGTGCTGTGCAACGATCGCGTCGACGCCGATGGCTTCCCGCGTGGCGAGCGGCTCGCGGCGGCGATCGAGCGCGCGGTCGCGGTGGCCCCGAGCTGGCCGGCGATCGCGGAGCCACTCTCGGCGCTGCTCGGCGATCACACACGGGTGACGCTCGCGGACACGCCGCCGTCGCACCTGCCACCCGAGCTGGCGCGCGAGTTGACGGCGACCTGCATCCACAGCGACCACTACGGCACGCGGTCCGCGTCGATCATCGCCGCCGCCCCCGGTCGCGTGCTGTCGTATCGCCACACCGACGGACCGCCGTGCACGACCCATTTCGTCGAGCAGCGGCACCTCCTCGAGGGCGCGGCCATATGACCCCGCGTGCTCGCAAGCTGGTGGTCGCCGGGCTGATCACTGGCGACGACGGCCGGATCCTGATCACGCAGCGCCGTGCGGACCAGGCACTGCCGCTGCAGTGGGAGTTCCCCGGCGGCAAGGTCGAACCCGGCGAGGCGCCGACGGCGGCGCTCGCCCGCGAGCTGCGCGAGGAGCTCGGCGTCACCGCGGTCGTCGGCCGGATCTGGGACGTGCTGTTTCACGCGTATCCTGACTTCGATCTCGTGATGCTGGTCTATGCGTGCCGGCTCGTGCCCGGCGAACTGCCACGGACCATCGAGGTCGCCGACCTCGCATGGGTCGCCACCGCCGAGCTTCCCGGGTCCTGGGACATCCTGCCGGCCGACCGACCTTTGGTCGATCGTCTGATCGCAGAGGGTCCGCCGAATTGACCCTATCTCCGGCAGGTGCCTACAATTCGCCGACATGGAAGGCCGCGCCAAGGTCACGAAGGAAGTCCTCTGCGAAGAGGCTCGCTTCATCCTCGCCAACGTGATGGCCGAGGCGAGGTACGGCCGCCAGAACCGGTACGACGACATCCGCCGCGTCTGCGAGGGCGCGGTCTCGATCCCGTTCCAGGAGTACATCGGCTTCCTCGAGAAGTCCGGATACCTGCGCCACGACCGGGCCAACGAGAGCCTCGAGGTCTCGCCCGAGGGTGAGGCCGTCGTCAACGGCGGCAACCTCGTCGAGTTCACCGAGCGCGCGGTCTCGCACTTCAAGAAGCTGCGGCAGAGTCGCGCGATGGCCGTTCCCGGCTCCGCGGTGCCGATGGGCACGCAGTCGGGCGTGATGTCTGCGCCGCCCGCGCCGCGCGTCGAGCAGCTCTCCGGCGCCAATCCGATGCCGCGCAAGGATCCGAAGGTTGCATCGTCCGGCGGCCGGTCGTCGGCGATGGCCGGTGGCGAGATCCAGGTCAGCGACGTCGAGAACCGCTACGAGAAGCTCGTCACGATCGGCTCGGGCGGCATGGGCACGGTCTACCGGGCCCGCCAGGTCGCGCTCAACCGCGAGGTCGCGCTCAAGGAGATCCGCGACCTGTTCGCGTTCTTCAGCGAGGACCAGCGCAACGAGATCGTGCGGCGGTTCACCGACGTCGTGCGTGCGTGGGGCAACCTCGCGCACCCGAACATCCTGCCGATCCACGACGTCAACCTCTACACCGAGTACCCGAACGTCGTGACCGAGCTCGCGCCGAACGGCTCGGGCCGCCGCCTCATCAACGACGCCGAGGAGCTGCCGGTCGAGCTCGTGTTCAAGTACCTGCTACAGACGTTGCACGCGCTGCGCGCCGCGCACGCCCAGCGCGTGTACCACCGCGGCCTCAAGCCCGAGCAGCTGCTGATCGACGGCTACGGTAACGTCAAGGTCTCGGACTTCGGGTTCTCGCGGATCGTCGAGCGCGACCACGCGGTGATCCGCCAGATCTACGTCGGCATGGGCAACGTCGCGTACATGGCGCCCGGGCTCTACTCGGATCCGATGATGACGGGGCCGCAGGGCGACATCTACGCGCTCGGCATCATCTTCTACGAGCTGCTCACGCGGAAGCTGCCGGGTCGGCGCTCGCCGATGCCATCGCAGCTCAATCCAGCGCTGCCGAAAGGCATCGACGACATCTTCGATCGGATGACGCGCGACTCGCGCAGCGAGCGCTACGCGACCGTCGACGACATCCTCGACGACATCGACAAGCTCGAGGGCATGGAGACGTTGCTCGCGTCGGGCGATCGCGTGCTCGTCGGGGACAGCCCGCTGTCCGCGATCAAGTTCCGCCCGGGCGCCGAGGAGCCGTTGACCGGCACGCCGATCGACGACGACGACGGCGACAAGAAGGGCCCGTCGCACCGGCCGTACTCGTTCCAGCAGCGCCGCAACAAGAAGCTCTGACGAGCGAGCTGCGAAGCCGCTCTATTTCGCGAGCTGCGCCTCGAGCGCGTCCTTCTCCTCTTTGATCCGGTCGACGACCTTGCGTGCCGCGGCCTTCGCGGTCTCGGTCGGCGCATTCGCGAGATCCTCGGTCGCTTTCTTCAGCTTGACCTCGAGATCGGCGAGCCGCGGCGCGAGCTCGTCGCGTACGTCGCCCGCGACCTCCTGCGCCTTGTCCTTGGCCTCGTTGGCGCCCGCGCGGATCTTGTCCGCGGCGTTCTCGGTCGTGGTCTCGACCTTCCTCTTGTCTTCCGCGTTGCAGGCAACGAGTCCGAGCGTGAGCCCGATGACGATCGTCGCGCGGCAGATCACAGCTTCCTCCCGTCGAACATCGTGGTCGGGACCTTGTCGAGATCGACGTTGTCGAGGCAGCGCACGTTGATCGCGACCATCGGCTTGCCATCCGGCCCGGTGCCGCGCGCGAACGACTTCACGCCACACTTGTTGCAGAACAGGTGGTGGATGTTGTGCTTGTTGAACTGGTAGTCGGTCAGCTCGGCGGTGCCACGCTCGAGCGTGAACTTGTCGGGCGGCACGAAGCTCAGCATGGTGCCGAGCTTGGAGCAGATCGAGCAGTTACAGGTCAGCGCGGGCTTCTCCAGATCGAGCGCGACCTGGTAGCGGACCGCGCCGCAGTGACAGCCGCCTTGGTGAGTGGTCTCGGACATGGGGGAAGCCTACGGCCGCCCCCGCATGCTGTCGCGGCACGTCAACGACGACTCACGATCACCTCGCGAGCGTCCAGAGCAATTACCTGTTGACGGATCTGACGCCTTGGTGTCATATGAACACTATGACAAACGACAGGGCGGCGGGCGCACTCCTCGGGCTGGCGGTCGGCGACGCACTCGGGACGACGTACGAGTTCGAGGCGATCACCCAGCCAGACTATCCACAGCTCGCGACAGGGCCGGCGACCGACGTCGTCGGCGGCGGGCCGTTCGAGCTGGTGGCGGGACAGGTCACCGACGACACCCAGCTCGCGGTGTGCATCGCGGCTAGCCTCGTCGCGCGCGGTGGCTTCGACATCGAGGACATCGGCCGGCGCTTCGTCGCGTGGAGCGCGCACGCGTTCGACATCGGCAACCAGACGCGCGCGACGATCCAGCTGCTCGCGTCGGGCGTCGCGGCGTCGAGCGCGGGGCTCACGATCTGGCGCGAGTGGGACCGCAAGCCGGCGGGCAATGGCTCGCTGATGCGCACCGCGCCACTCGCGGTCGCGTTTGCGGGCGGCGACACCAGCATCGTGCCGGTCGCGCTGATCGACGCGGCGATCGCCGAGTCGCTGATCACGCACGCCGATCCGCGGTGCGCGCTCGCCTGCGCGGCATTCGACTGCGCGATCGCGGCAGCGATCGGGACGCCGCTCGATGGCACCGCGCTCGTCGAGGTCGCGCGCGCGGCGCTCCATGTCGGGGCGCAGCGGCTTGCCGCGCTGTGGGCGACGCCAGGAGCCGATGACGGCGCCACCAGCAGCGCTGATCCAGCGGTCGTCGACCGCGAGCACCTCGCGTCGGCGCTCGCCGATCTCGACAGCGATCTCGATGCGGCGCTCGCGCGCGAGCCCGGCGTGTACCGCGCCGGCATGCACGTCCATCGCACGGCAGGCTTCGTTCGCGTCGCGTTCCGGCTCGCGTTCTGGCACGCCGTCCACACGCCCTCGTGGCGCGATGCGGTCGTCGATGTCGCGAGCCGCGGCGGCGATGCCGATACCAACACCGCGATCGTCGGCGCGCTGCTCGGCGCGCGCGACGGTGCAACGGCGATCCCGGCGGCCTGGTGCGAGCGCGTGCTCGGCGTCGATCAGCCCGGACCGGCGGCGTGGGCGGCGGCGCATCACCCGCGTCACCTGCTCGCGCTCGTGCGCGATCGGGAGTGATCTCGGGAGCGATTCTTCGCGATCCCGGGGATCGCTCCCACGCGTGTTGTCGTCGGTGCGATCGGCAGCTCCACGATCGGATCGCGTAGATTGGCGACGTGATCGATCCAGCTACGCGGGCGCGTCTCGAACGATGGAAGCTGTCGTTGCTCGATCTCTCGACGGGCAATCGTCTGATCGACGCGCGAGAGGGACGCACGAGCATCGCGTTGCCAGGTGTCGATCCGGTGCGGCTCGCCGCGTCGATCGCGTCGGGAAGCACGTTCGCCTTCGAGTCGACGCTCGATTCGGCGTCGGGATCGCAGGCGCCCGCGTGCTTCGATACCGGCAAGCTGCGCGCGCCGCTGCCGCCCGCCGAGCTCGCTCGCCGGTTGACGTCGCTGCGGCGGACGGCGCGTGCCCAGCTCGCGGACGGCGGCGTCCACACGCTGTGGCTCGCGCTCGGGCTCCTTCACTGGAGCGACGCCGACGGCGTGTCGCACGCGGCGCCGCTGTGGCTGCAACCTGTCGAGCTCGAGCGCTCGCCGGGCGTCGCCGGGCCGCGCGATGGTGGTCTGCGCCTCGTGATCGCCGACACCGTCGAGCCGCGGTTCAACGCGACGCTCGGCGAGAAGCTGCGTCGCGACTTCGACATCCTCCTCGATGCTCGTGGCCGCTCGATCGCGGCGCTCGCGGGCGACACTTCCGACACCGGCGACGCCGTCGTCGCCGGCGCAGGCGACGACACGAGCGAGCTCGTTGCGCTGCTCGAGACCGCCGAAGGCATCGCGGTCAGCCGTGCGGGCTGGCGCGTCGAGCGTGGCGTCCAGCTCGGCATCTTCTCGTTCGCGAAGTTCGTGATGTGGAACGATCTCGACACGCGCGCCGACGCGCTGCTCGCGAGCCCGGTCGTCGCGCACCTCGC
>JACCTC010000497.1 GCA_013812655.1 Deltaproteobacteria bacterium
GCCACGCGGCCTGCCGAGCCAAGCCTCGCCGAGGCGCGCCTCGCCGGCGAGCAGCGGATCGCGCAGGCCTGGGGCGCGGCGGACCGCGATCGGGTGCGCGACGCCTTCATCGCCACCGGCGCGCCGAAGGCCGAGGAGCGTGCGAACGCCCTCGTGAAGGTCCTCGACAAGTATCGCGACACCTGGTTGGCGCAGCGCGAGGACGCGTGGTCCGCGACGCACATCCGCGGAGAGCAATCGGTCGAGCTCCTCGAGAAGCGGCTCGACTGTCTCGATCGACTCGCCGCCTCGATGAGCGCGCTCGTCACGTTGCTCGCGCAACCCATCGCGGCGGAGGTTCAGCGCGCGCCAGATCTGGCGAATCGCCTGGAGCCGCCGACGACGTGCAAGAACCTGCATCGCCTGATCGCGAAGTCGCTGGCGCCGACGTCGAAGGCCGGGCGGGAAGCCGGCGCCACGCTGCGCGAGCTCGAGGCGCTGCAGCTGCTCGGCCGCCATGCGGAAGCGCTCCGCCGCGCGGTGGACCTCGTCGAGCAGACGGCGACGCTCGACGATCCGATGCTGCACGCCCGCGCGCGCTACAACCTCGGCGTCGCACAGAGCAACGCGGGCAAGTACGAGCAAGCTGCGGCGACGCTGCGCCTCGCAGTCCAGGATGCCGCGGCGATCCGCGATCACTACATGGTCGCATCGGCGTGGCTGCGCCTGGTCTCGCTCGTCGGCCTCGAGCTCGGCAAGCCCGACGCAGCCGCGGAGCTCGAACCGGCCGCGCGTGCGGCGGTCGCGCAGGCGGGTGATGACCCGCGACAGGTCGCCGAGCTGGCCTTCACGCTCGGGCTCGTCGCGTACGGGCGCGGCGACCTCGCGAAGGCGCGCGACCACATGCGCGAGGCGCGTGCCCGCCGGATCGTGATCCATGGAGCCGAGCATCCGATCGTCGCGAGCACGGAGTCGAACCTCGGCGCCATGCTGATGGGGACGGGCGAGCTCGACGAGGCAACGGCGGTCCTCGAACACGCACGCGCGGCGACCCTCAAGGCGCTCGGCGACAAGCATCCACTCCTCGCACAGATCGAGCTCAACCGCTCCAGCGTCGCCGCGCGGCGCGAGGACTGGCCCGCGTCGGAGGCGTCGTTGCGCGTCGCGCTCGAGATCGACCTCGCGGTACGCGGGCCGGCGCATCCCGAGACGAACAAGCTCCGCACGCTGATCGCTCGCGCGCTTCGCGAGCAAGGCAAGCGCCCCGAGGCACGAGCGGAGCTCGAGCGCGCACGCACGAGTCTCGCCGAGTCGCCGCCGACGATGCCCGCGAAGATCGAGCTCGGCGTGGCGTTCGCCCGGGTCGATCTCGCGGAGAAGAAGTGGCGCGACGCCGAGGCGCACGCGAAGCAGGCGGTCGACGCGTACGAGGCGATCGACGCCAGTGTGTCGGCGCGCGCCGCGGCGCTCTTGGTCCTCGCCGAGGCGGTCGCACCACGCGATCCGCGCGAGGCGCTCGAGCTCTACGAGCGCGCGCTTGCCCTCGTGATCACCCAGGCTTCGCGAGATCGCCACGGCGACCGCGAGGTTCTCGAGAAGCTCGCGGAGATCGCGCTCGCGGCGAAGCGGCCCGCAATCGCGCTCGCGTGGTTCGACAGGTGGCCGCACGCCACGGTGGCTCTGGGCGACCTGCGGGCGCAGCTCGAGGGCTCGAAACCGAGGCGCTGAGCCACGTTGTCGATTTCGTGCGACGGATCGCTCGCACCTGGAACTACCCGGGACGATGCGAAACACATACATGTTGGTGCTGCTGCTCTCGGGCTGCAGCATGATAGCGGGCGGCAAGGCGAGCCTCGGCGGCGAGTCGACCTCGGTGCCCTCCTCCTCCAAGGCGTCCGCGCCCTCCACCGTTCACGCGAGCGGCTCGCCGGATGTCGGTGACACACCGGACGAGATCGAGAATCCGCGCAAGCAGACGCTCGAGAAGCTCGCAAAGCGGATCGAGGCTGGCGAGATGGCGATGTACGCGCTCGAGAGCCGCCGCGAGCACGCGAAGCTCGCGTTCATGGAGGATCGCTGGCGGGAGCCGTCGCAAGATGCGCTTGTCGCGAAGCGGCTCGCCGTCCTCGACGCGATCGCGTTCCGGAAGTACCCGCGCGTCGCGGCGAACGTCGGTGACGGCGTGCGCGTGCGCGAGGCCGACGAGGACGCGATCGAGGCGGCGAAGAAGATGGTCGCCGCGTGCCAGAGCGTGGCGAGCATTCGCGGTAGCCGCGACATGGGCAAGGAGCTCGCCGACAAGACCGCGGCCTACGAGAAGGAGATCGCGCGGGTCCAGAAGCTCGACCCGAACGCGTTCCGCTATCTGGGCAAGAGCGTCGACATCCCGGCCGACATGCTGTCGTGCGAGCACGGCATCGCCGAGACGTCCGGCTACGCCGAGGACCGCTACATCCCCGAGACCGCGGAATCCGCGCCGCTCGAGAAGCGCTGCGCCGCGGTGGACTTCCTGATCGACGGCGTGCAACTCGGCGGTGGCAGGTTCGCCGCGTACACGCGCACCGTCGGCGGCCGGCAGGCGATGGAGGAGATGGACTGCAAGAAGCTGGCGAAGCAGAACAAGTTCCCGAAGGCGATGACCGCGGCCGTCAAGGAAGTCGCCGAGGAGGTCGGGCTCAAGCTCTCCGAGATGACCGTCGTGGCCAAGGGTGCGCCCTACATCGAGGCCGACGACGACGACGGTCGCCTCCATCGCTACCAGATCGTCACGGTGTACTCGAAGAACTTCCAGATCGCCGGCAACCCGTGCGGCAAGGGCAAGGTGTTCTGCGAGGCGGGCGGATCCCGCGGCGCCACCGCGTTCAACATGGTCGAGTTCGCGTTCGAGCGCGCCGCCGCGCACGCCGGCAAAGACCCCGACAAGTGCAAGAAGTTCCTCGGCGAGGCCAAGCAGCAGGCCGAGTGGTTCGCGAAGTTTCGCGAGGACGCGATCAAGAGCAAGAGCTGGATCGCCGGCGCGACCTACAAGACGAAGAAGGGCGTGAAGCTCCCCGAAACGGAGTTTGTCTCCGCGTTCGCGAAGAAGGGCAAGGACGCGGAAGAGATGCTCGACAACAAGTACTGCCGGAAGCCGGCAAAGTAAGGAGAATGCAGATGAAGAAGATCCTGTTCGTATCGTTGTTCGTGCTCGCGATGGCGGGCTGCAAGAAGAAGACCGAGGCCGGTGCCGCAGGCGAGAGCGCTGTCGCCGCGTCGCCCGAGTGCAAGGAGGCCGGCGAGCACGTCCAGGAGCTGATGCTCCAGAAGACGAAGGCCGACGCGCCCGACAGCGAGAAGAGCGCCGCGTTCGGCAAGTCGCGCGCCGCTGCCGACAAGGTCGCCGCCGCGTGCACGAAGGACAAGTGGGGACCCGACGCGGTCAACTGCGTGAGGACCACCGACAACTTCGCCGGCTGCGACCTGACGGCCGAGCAGAAGCAGGTCCTGCCCGTGCTCTGAGGTTGGTTGTCGACCTTCGACGCGCGGTCGAGCATGCCCAAGCCGGCGCCGGTTGGCGTCGAGGTTTCTGGACCCACACTCGAGCCGCTCACTTGGTGTGTTGCTTCAGGCACACGCGCCTGCGACCATCGTCGCGATGCCGAAGTGGGGGGTGGCGGTCTTGGCGATGGCGGCATGCGGGACGGTGCTTCGGCCGCCTGATCCAGATCGCCGCTTCGCCGTTCACGTCCAAGGCACGACGTTCGACGCCGATCGCGGCTACCGATTCGTCGTGTTGCCCGAACCAAGTGCCAGCGTGGTGCGCGTGGACGCGCGATACCCGGTCGGATGGACCGACGATCCAGTTGGCAAGGAAGGTCTCGCACACCTGGTCGAGCACCTCCTCACCGAGGTGGAGGTCACCCGCGATGGAACGCGGACCTCGCTCGACGGCGAGCTCGCCTCGGTTGCCCTCTCTTTCAATGCGCGGACGACGACCGACTCCACGACGTACGAGGCGACTGCTCTACCCGCAGCACTCGACGATCTTCTCCGCGTCGAGGCGGAACGGATCACGATCGGCTGCGCGGGTATTCCGCGCGAGCTGTTCGAACGTGAGCGCGAGGTGGTTCGCAACGAGCTGCGAGAACGCGCTGGCGGGGGCGCCAGCGAGTTGCAGCGCGCGATCTACGAAGCCATCTATCCGGTGGGTCACCCCTACCGGCGGGTGGATTCAAGCGAGACCGTCGCCGCGATCACCTACGAGGACGTGTGCGCGTTCATCGTCGGTCCTTACCACCGGGGTACGCCTATCGTCGCGATCAGCGGTGCCGTCGACGTTGCGGCCGTGAAGAATGCGGTGACGAAGCACTTCGCGAACGTACCCAAACGGCAGCCTGCGGTGCTCGTGGCGGTGACACCTCCACCGGTGCTGGGCGGCACGGTGAAGCTGCGCGGCGCAGTCGACGAGCCGACACTGCTCGCGACGTGGCCGCTGCCGCCGATGGCGTCCAAGGACTACCGGCTGCTCGAGCTCGCCTGGCCCCGCATCGCGATGAGGCTCGAGGACTATGCTTTTCTGTATCAATGGGGACACTCGGCGTCGGCGTCGATCATCGGCGGCCCGCAAGCGCCGGTCCTCGCGCTCGGTATCGTCCTCGATTCCGTCGGCGATTTCGACGAGGCCAAAGCTCGCGTCGGTAGCGCGCTGCGTGACATGTACTACCAGGTTGCGCGCCCGGGCGCGCAAGCCGACGACGGCGGCTGGGTGCGCACGTGGGAGCGACGCGCGGCTCGGTTGCTCGGGCGGTGGGAATCGCTCGCCGGCCGCAACGAGCTGTCCGCTGACTTCCTGCAGTACGACCCAGGCGGCTCGATCGTCATGCGGATCAAGGAGCTCCAATCCTCGACGCCTTCGCAGGTACGCGCGCTCGCCGAGCGCTGGTTCAGCGTGGCGCGTGCGAGGTTCCTGCTGATCGAGCCCGCCGGCGTTCGGAGCGGGACCGCCGGTGGCATGTTCGAGGGCGTCGTCGAGCAACACGGCGCTCGCGTTGATGCTGCGCTTGCGGACAAGCCGTTGCCGGTGCCGCCGGTGATTTCTCAGCTGCATTGCGAGCGATACACGCAGGAGAACGGCCTCGCGGTCGTGCTCGCGCGAGGAACGGGTGCGCCGATCGCCCATGCGCAACTGGTGGTCGACGCTGGAGCGGCCGATGCCCCGCTCGGCAAGGAGGGTGTCGCGCACACCGTCGGCGCCTCGAGCGTGTATGCGGACGCGATGGTCTTCGACGATCACATGCTCTCGACGCGCGTCGACGATCTGATCGCGGCGGTGTCGAGCGAGCTGCGGTTTCCTGGCTACGGCCTCTCGGACGAGCAGAAAAAATACATGATCGCGCGGCTCTCGCATCCACGTGTCGTCGAACGCGAAACCTACGAGACCGACCTCCTGCTAGCTCTCTACGGCGAGGGACATCCATATGCGCGCAGCTCGATCTCCGCGGCGGGCGTGAAGCACCTCGCGCACGACTATGTCGAGTCGTGGGCGAGGCGTCACATCAAGGCGAAGAACTCCACACTCGTGATCGTCGGTGATGCCGACGCCAAGCTGGTCAGGCGCCACATCGCGTACAACACCGATCACGTCGCCGCCGGTTCACGCACGCGAGACGTCAGCACGCCACCGCGAACGACGCCGGGCTTCGTGGTCGGCACGATCGCGAAGACGTCGCCGACCGTCCACCTGGTTGCGCGTTTCGTCGGTGGCCGCGGTGTCGACAGCGACTATCCCAAGCGCCTCGTGCTGGAGGCGGTCCTCGGTGCGCAGCTCGCCAAGCTGCGCGAGAAGCGGGCGTTGACCTATGGGTTCACCGCGAGCTACGAGCCGCGCCGCGCCGGTGGCATGTGGACGATCGGTGGCATGGTCGATGCGGCACGAGCGGCCGAGGCAGGGCAGCTGATGATCGAGATCCTCGATGACCTCCGTCGTGAGCCCGAGGTTTATCGGGGCGCGTTCGTCCTCGGGCGCCAGAAGGTGCTCGAGTCGTTGCTCGTCAACGTGAGCAGCACGGAAGCGGTGGCGACTCGGCTCGCGTTCCTCGCGCGCTTCGAGCTCGATGACGATTACTACAACACGCTCGCGAAGGCGGTGGCTCGGCTGACACTCTCCGACCTGCACGCCTTCGTCGTGCACGAGCTGGCCGCCGACCAGCAGGTCATCGGTGCGCTGGGCAACGCCAAGCCGGCGAACGCAGCGATCGAGGCCGCGCGTGCGGTCAAACCGACCACGCGGTCGACCCTCGTGGACCCGTTCCAATGAGAGCCGTGGCCATCATCGCGCTGGTCGCTGCATGCAATGGCTTCGAAGGGCAGGCGCAGCCGCTCGCTGGAGCACAGCCACACGCGAACGCCGGAACTGGCTCGTTCTATCCGATGGGCACGACCGTCACCCTCGATGGCAGCCTCTCGTTCGATCCCGACGGAACCATTCGTGCGTACCGGTGGGCAGTCCGCGAGAGACCACCGGGCACCAGCGCGGTGCCCGACGTCCCAGACGCGGCGATCGCCACCCTCACGCCCGACGACGTCGGTACCTACGTGCTCGAGCTTCAGGTGACCGATGACTCGGGCTACGTCGACACCAGCGAGCTGCGCATCGTCTCGACCGGTGCGATCACGAGCGTCGACGCGGGCCCCGGCGCGGGCGTCGCGTGGCTCGCGACCGCACAGCTGTCTGGTTCGGTGACCAACCTGCCCGGGAAGACCGCGACGTATGTGTGGAGCTTCGTGTCGCGGCCGGCTGGATCCAATGCCTCGCTCCAGGGAAGCGCCACGCTGACGCCAACCTTCGTTGCGGACGCGACCGGCATGTATGTGATCGCGCTCGAGGCACGCTTCGGTGACGAAACGCGCGAGGCCACGGTGACGATCGAGGCGACCGCTACCGGTGTCTCGCTCGGAACCGGCGGCGTCGCGTACACGTACAGCAAGGTCGCGGATCGCATCGTGTACGTGCGCGGCACCACATCCGCGGAGGTCGTCCGGGTGGATCCGTCGACCGGCACGCAGACCACGCTCGCCATTGGCTCGTTCACGCCGAGGTCGATCACCATCGACCAGACCCATGAGGTCATCGCGGTCGGCGGCCCCGGTAGGGTCGCGCGTGTCGCGGTCCGTTCGAACCTGGTGCTGATCGACTCTCGCGCTGTTCCCGGTTGCACCGCGGCGCATGTCACGATGCCGAGCTCGTACCGCATCGATTGCTGGCCCGTCGATGGAGATATCGAGCCGATCTCGTCGGTCACGATGAGCGACGGCGTGGTCACGATGAGCGACGGCGTGGTCACGCAGATCGATTGTCCCGTGAAGACACCGTATGTCACGTACGGGCCGCCGAGCTGGATCTACATGGTCGATGGTGCGTCGACGCAGTTCTACGTGTACGACGCGTCCTCGACGCCTCCGCTGCAGGTGATCTCCAGCGGGAGCCTCGCTGGCCACGCGCCGCCTGTCATCGCCGCCGGAACGAACCAGCCCTATGCAGTCACCGGCAACGGCCTCGCGGTCAACCCACCGACGATGCTGCGCTACGACCTGGCGACGCCGGTCTCGGCAGGCGTGTACTCGGCCCTTCGCGGTGAGCTCGCGATCGCATCCGGTTCGCAGCTGAAGATCTATGACGGTATGGGATCTCCGCTGAAGCTGTCCGCCGCGCTGCCAACGGTGAACGGCGTGGCTCCCACCGTGAAGCTCATGGCGTACAACGACAACGGGTTCGCGCATCGCTTGATCATCGTCGCGGGCACGACCGCAGGCGACGTCGTCTACACGGTGGCGCGATGAGGACGATGACGCTCTCCGTGCTCGCGCTCGCCGAGCTCGCCGGCTGCGGCGGCGCGATCTCCTCGCGTCCACCCGCAGAGCGCGTCGCATATCCGGACGGCCGCGCGCGTTTCGAATTCGAGCTGCGCGACGGCATCCCGAATGGCAAAGGCAAGGCCTGGCATCGCAACGGCGCGCTCGCAAGCGAAGGCACCTACAAGGACGGTGCACGCCACGGTCCGTTCACCTTCTACAGCGAGGAGGGGACCTTCGTCGCCCAGGCGCTCTACGTGGACAATCTCGAGCTGTGGCGCTCCGCGAACAAGCTGGAGCAGCCGCCGGCGGAGCATCTCGCCGCACTTGCGCGATCGGAGCCAAGTGAAGCGATGCTCGTCGATACCGAGTCGGAGTGGAACGACGATCGAACAGCGCCGCGCCCCTACTTCTCGACGCTCGATCGCACCACCGGGCCCGCGCGCGCCGGTGCACAGGTCGGTGTCGGCACCGCGGGTGAGCTCGGCTTCGGCGCGGCGACACGCCTCGATGTGTACGGTCACTACCGGATCGATCGCTACGGTCTGTTCGCGCAGATCTCGGAGACGCGACTCTCGGTCAGCGACGACATGACCCTCGTGGGCCGTCTCGTGTCGACGCTGGCCGGCACCTACCATCGCACCCTCGACTTCGCGACGCTCTCGGCAACCGGCGGTCTCATCGTGCCGCTCGGGAACGTCGACCCGGCCGGTAGCGTCGCGAGCTACGCCGGTGCCGAGCAGCGCCCGAGCGATGCCGCCTTCGCGATGCCAGCTCCGCTCACCCTGCGCTCGGCGGCGAGCCTCACCGCGACGCGCGGTCGTCTCCTCGTCCAGGCCGATGCCGGACTGGATCTCCCGCTTGGCGCCGATCAACACGCGGTCGACGCACTCGGTCGCGCGAACGTCGGCATCGGCTTCGGCACGCGCTCGACGATGCTGACGGCGGAGCTCGACAACACGCTGCGCCTCTCGGACGCGCGCACCTTCCACGCGTTCGCACTGGGCGGCACCGTCGCGCTTCCGGTGCTGTGGATCAGCGCGAGCTTCGCCTTTTCCTTCACGGGAACGACGTCTTTTCTCGGATCGGTGGGCCGTGACCTCTAAAGCCACGCTCGTGCTCGTGCTCTCGATCGTCGGCTGCACCGACGACGTGCCGACGCTGCGCGTGTCGACGACCGCATTGACCAGCATCGAGCTCTCCCCACCGGATGACGGGGTGCCGGATACGTTTGGTCACTATCGATGGGACGTCTCGCAGGTTCCTGAGGGCGTCTTCGTCGCGCCACCCGCCGCGCAGACCGCGACGATCACGGTGACCCCGCTGAGCCGTGGAGTGTACGTCTATGACCGCTGGTTCGTCGGTGAGGCCACGGAGCAGCTCTCCTATCACGTCGTCGTTACCGTCGCCGGCGCACGTCCGACTGCGCGTGTCGGCGGTCCGATGACGGTCGCCATCGGCGAGGCCGCGACGTTCGATGGCAGCTCGAGCACGAGCACCGAAGCGCGCATCGAGGGATATCAGTGGCGGCTCGCTCTCCGGCCGGAGGCCAGCACGGCAATGCTCACCAACGCAGACCAGGCAACGCTGACCTTCGTCCCCGACCTGGCAGGGCGTTTCAAGATCGAGCTGCGCGTGTTCGACGGCCAGCTGTGGGGTGCGCCGACGATCGCCACGCTGACGGCTCGTTAAAGGCCGCGGACGGGGCCGGCGCTGTCGTCGAGCCCGACCGTCGTCCGTCAGCTAACTCACGAGTCGGACGGCGTCGCGGTCAGCAGCGAGCCCGAGCACGTGACGCTGCCGCTGGCGCTTCGCAAACGAGCTCGAGGCCGGTCGGCGCGGCGGCTTCCGGATTTTCCGCCGGAGCGGTCTGCGTCCGCGCAAATCCGTCGATACATAGGTCAACCGCCGCGCCGGACTCCCGAGTGGCTCGGCGGCGAGCTCGCCGATGCGGTAGGGCTGACGGGGGCGCCGGGTAACGCCGAGATCACGACGGGTGTGGCTCGTGACCTCATTGCGCACGCTCTCGCCACGAACCTCGTGTATCGGGTGCCGATGATCGTCAGCGGGCTCGCGGAATACCTCGCCGGCCGATTCGTCGAGTGCTTCGCCGAGGATGCGCGGTTTTTCACGAGTGCGCACGCCGCACGACACGGCATTGGTGGCCGCAATGCCGAGACGTTCGATGGTGCTGGCGTTTGGGCATTCGACAGCGAGCGTGCAGGCGTTGTCTACGTCATCGACGTCGACTGATATGTGCCACCGGGAATGGCCCCTCCTTCAGCGTCGTCGCGTCGTCAGTACGGGCCTGGGCGATGCGCTTCGCTCCCGCCGTGTGGCAGCGCGCACGGTGCAGAACGTCGATCGACGCAAGCTTTCCAAGTCCCAACCTATCGCGTAGCGAGAACGGCTTCATGATCGTCAGAGCGAGACGCCGTGCCGAACGACAGTTCGTGACGGACGCCTCACCAACGGTCACGCGGTGGGGATCGGGTCGTCACGCGTGCGCCGCGTCGCACCTGGGGCATCGCAAGGTGAATGGTGCGGGGTTCAGGAACGTCACTGAGCACACCTGTCAGCACGACCGCTGGCCAGGTCAGTACCACTGACTCCGCAGGCGCCATATGATGGCGCGGCCCGCCTCCGGGCAATTAAACAAGGAAACTGAAAATGACTCGTTTCGCACTTGCTGCCGTGATCGCTGCTGTTTCGTTTTCATCCGCCTGTACCGGCGCTGGGGCTGGGTCTGGGTCGTTCCGGGGCAGCGCCTCGGTCAGCGTGAGTGCAGACATCAGGCTCCCGATCGCCCAGATGCCGGCCAAGTACGCCTCGTGGGTCGTCGAAGCCGAGGGTTACCTGCAGGCCGTCAACCTCGCGTTCGACATGCATGGTCGAGCGACCGCCGACCTCGCCGCAGCGCTCGGCGTCGAGGCCAACGCCGATGCGATCGCCAACTTCATTCGCAGCGCGATCCAGGTGAAGACGACGCTCGAGTGCTCGCCGCCGAGCTTCAGCGCAAGTCTGGTCTCCGAGTGCACCGCCAGCGCCAGCGCTCGCGCTGCGGGCAACGCCGGCAGTGGCGGGGCATCGGGCGCCGCGTCGGGGGGCATCCAGGCCAACTGCCAGGCGAAGGCCAGCCTGAGCTTGAGCCCGGGCCGTTGCACGATGAAGACCACGGTCAGTCAGCACCCGATCCTGAGTGACGCCGCCCGGTGGGCCAAGATCGAAGCGAACATGAAGATCATCCTCCAGCTGAACGCGGCGAACGCGCACCTCAACGGACGCGGCGGCGATATCAACGTCCGTGGCTTGAAGCTCCACGTCGAGTCCGTCACCGATCTGGCCAGCGATCCGACACTCATCTTGCAGATCAACAACATCCAGGCCGAGCTGAAGAAGGGCGCCAACGCCTGTGGCGAGGCGAACAACAAGCAGGGCGCGATGAACAGCGACCTCAACACGATGTCCGGCGCCATCGATGCGCAGTTCCCGGATCTGCGTATGGCTGTCCGCGCCGGCTGACACGCGCTGATCTCCAGCTCGGCAGTCTTGTTGAAGGCGGCGTGAATCTAGTCGCCGACGTACGGATAGGCACTCGCGAAGTCGTGCTTCGCGAGTGCCTCGGCGGGCAGGAAGATCCCGACGGTGTCGACGTCGCCGAACTGCATGTCGGCCTGATCGTGGCTCGGACACTGGAACAAGAGCCGCGCGTCATCTCCGAGTGACAGGTTGAAGTTGTGATCGCGCGAGCCGAGCAGCTGGCAGCTCACGCCTGCGGGTCCGAACCAGCTGTCGGCGGCGGTCTCGATGCCGAGCTTGCGGATCATCGGATCGTCGAACGCGGGCACCTTCAGGTACGGTTGCATCGTCACGCGACACGCTTGATAGATCGATTGCGTGTAGTCCGCGGGCACTTCGTGGCGCACGATCTTGGTCTTTGCCGGTGTGAAGATCACGCGCGCGATGTCGAGGTAGTGGCGCTCGGGATCATCGGCGAGGAAGACCGAGAGCAGGCCCGTCTTCGGAAGCGCGCCTTTCGGAAGATGCGGCGCGGCCTCGGCGAGATCGATCTGCGCGAGGAACACCAAGTGCTGCACACCGACGGTCGGCCACGGCGTGTTGGCCGATAGATCGGGATGACCGCCGAGCTTCGACGCCCCGATCGCGAGCGTGCTCTCGTCCACGCGCACGGGATCGAGTACGCAGCACTGCGTGATCACCGCGCCGGCGCGACCTTCGAAGCCGATCTTGCCGAGCCACTCGACGATCGCGGCGCGTTGCTTGTCGAGGGACGGCAACTTGATCGGCCGATACTGCGGAGCCTTCTTGAACTTCAGCGTCGGCCGCCGCTTCGGCGGTGCGGGCGGTTTCTCGAGCGACGGTGCGGCAGGCTTTGGCGCTTTGCCCTTCGCCTCGAGCTCTTTGATGATCGCGTTGCCGAGCTTGTTACGCTCCTTGCTTCCGTTGGTCTTGAGCCACTCGCGGATCACGTGCGCCATCGCCGGATCGCCAGCCACGCGAAACCCCTCGAACACCGCCGGAAAGTGCACCCAGCTCGCGCGTAGCGCGGCCACGAGATACGGCACGACCCGCGCGTCGGCGACGCGACCGAGGATGCTGATGCTCGTATTGTCGAAGTACGTCACCTTGTCGGGGTGCTTGCCGAGCCACGCGAGCACGGGCTCGATCACGATCGGATCCGGCGGCAGCGCGTCGAGCATGAACAACACCGAGTGCTCGAGCTTCTTCACGAGCGGAGCGAGCAGCGCCGGCCAGCGTGGATCGAACTTCGGCATCGGCCAGCCGTCCTCGGTACGCTTCGGTACACCCATGAACAGGGCCTCGGCACGGGTGACGCCTTCACGCTTCGCGAGCGCCTTCGGCGAGAGCAGCTTGGCACCGACCTCGTACGCGCGTGTCGGATCGAGCCAGAACAACGCGAGCGAGGACATCGCGTAGACGCGCTCCGCATCCTGGCCTCCTTTGCCATCCCACGTCAGGAGATCGAACCTGTCGACGATCTTGTCGAGCAGCGGCTTCGACGGGATCTGTGGCTCCGCCGATTCGCCGGTCGGTTCGTAGAACACCGCGCGCAGCGCCATCAGCTGCAGCTTCGGTTTTCGCTCGGTGCACGCGAGCTCGACGAGCCGCACGATCCCGGCAGGCGTCTGCGCCATCACGCGCGAGAGCGCACCGGCGTACGCATCCTGCTTGGCTTTCACCGCACCTGTGAACGCGGCGAGCAACGCATCCGTGCCGGCGGTCAGCGCGGCTTTCAGCGTCTTCGCGTCCCAGACATCTTCACCACGCCCGAGCTTCGCGAGCGCTGCATCCGCTTTCATGCGGGCATCCTACGATTTTGCCGGTGATCCGCGAAATACGGGTGGAGGCGGCGGGAATCGAAATCTACCGGGACGCCAACAACATCGAGCGCTTGCTGCACATTCAAGAGCTTGGTGTCCCGGGTGATCTGACCGTCTCCGCCGTGATCTGGTGGCCTCGGGCAGAGCGTGGGCAGAGCGATCGAGAGTGGGTCGGGACGTTCGACTCTGCTCAGACCGCCGAGGCGGGTTTCGTGGGGGGCGATGCGGTGTACCGTGGAACGCGGTAGGCTTGATCTGATGACTGCCGCCGTCAAAGCCGTGCTCGAACAGGCCAAGCGCCTCTCGCCCGAGGAGCTGGCGGAGCTGCGTGCCGAGCTGGACGCGCTCGAGGATCCTGCGTGGGCCGCGGCGTGGAAGACCGAGCTCGATCGGCGATGGGCCGCGTACGAGTCGGGTGAGG
>JACCTC010000001.1 GCA_013812655.1 Deltaproteobacteria bacterium
GGTGGCGCGGCGTTCTGGCTGCGTGCTGGCCGGCTCGCGCTGACCGCGTCCGATGCCGCGGCCGCGATCGCGTGCTTCACGAAGACGCTCGGCCTCGAGCGCGAGCTCGGCCTCCTGCCACCGACGCCGACATCGCGCGCACGCCGCCGCGAGGCGCTGGCCGGGCGTGAGGAGGCGCATCGCCTGCTCGGCGATCTCGCGTCGCATCCGGGTGATCTCGACGAGCTGGAGAAGCTGTCCGAAGGCGAGCCAGCACGCCTCGCTGACGTCTCGATCCGCCGCGCACACCGCATGCTGCGGCTCGGCGATCACGCCAACGCGAGCATGGCGACGATCGCCGCCGAGGATCACGCGCTCGCCGCGAACGACGACCGGCTGCGCGGCGAGGCGTTGCGCGTGCGCAGCGAGATCCTCGAGCGGCTCGGCCGGTTCGACGAGGCGCTCGCGGTCGTCGGCGTGGCGCGCGAGCTGTTTCATCGCCAGCGTGCGGTCACCGACGAGATGGCGGCGATGATCGGGCGCGGCCGGATCTACGTGCTGCGCGGGCAATACGAGCTGGCGCAGGAAGCCTATCGCCCGGTCGTCTCGCTGATCGAGCAGACCGGTGATCCGTGGCTCGAGCGCATCGTCACGAACCACGTCGCGGTGATCGAGCTGTGCCTCGGCAACTTCACGCGCGCGATGGCGTCGGTGTTGCGCTCGCTCGAGCTGTGTCGGCGTTACGGCGACCGCGCCCGCGAAGTCGATGCCCTCGCGGTCGCCGGCATCATCGAGCTCGAGGTCGGGCTGCATGCCCGCGCGTCCGCCACGTTCGCCGACGCGCTCGCGATCCTCGCGCACACGGCGTCGCGCTGGAGCCGCGCCGACTGCCTGATCTACGCCGGCGTCTGCGACGTCCACCTCGGCCGCGCGCGTGGGCTGACGATGCTCGACGAGGCACTGGTCGAAGCCCGCCGCCTCGGCGCCCGCTACCTCGAGGCCAACGCGCTGGTCTCGCGCGCCGGAGCACACCTCGTGCTCGGTAACCTCGCCGCAGCCTCTGCCGATGCGGCCGCAGGCACCGCCGTCGCGCACGCGGCGACGCTCGTCGGCTATGAGATCGTGGGCCTCGCGCGGCACGCGCTCGCGCAATGGCGCGCCGGTGCAAGGGTGGAGGCCGAGGTGCTCGCGAGCCGAGCGCTCGATCTCCTCGAGCACCAGCGCTACGTCGACGGCTGCGAGGAAGTGCTGCTCGTGACGTGCGCCGAGGTGCTGCGTAACACGGGCGCCTCCGATCGCGCGCGGGTGGTCGAGGAGCGCGCGCGCCTGTCGGCACGCAAGAAGCTCGACGGGCTCGTCGATCCAGCGTGGCGCGCGGCGTACGCGGCGATTCCCGAGATCCGCCGGCTGCTCCCGGGCGGTTGACGGCGCATGACGCCGCGCCCGCGAACTGGTACGGCGCGTACGTGTGATCAGGCGAGCCAGCCGCCGGCGAGCACGCGGTCGGCGTCGTAGATCACCGCAGCCTGACCGGGCGCCGCGACCGTGGCCTCGGCGAGCTGGACGATCGCGCGGTCACCGTCGATCACGATCGTCGCGACGATCGGCGTGCCGCGGTGCCGCACCTGCACGGTCGCGTCGAGGGTGTCGCGCGCAGGTGCGAGCCATCGCAGATCGCGGATGACGAGCTCGCGGCGCTCCGCCGCACTGCGCGGGCCAACCCGGACCTCGGCGCGCGCCGGATCGACCGCGGTGACGTACAGCTTGTCCTTCGTCGAGAGGTTCCCGAGGCCGCGGTGTTGACCGATCGTGAACCGATGCGCGCCTTCATGACGGCCGACAACGGCGCCGTCCTGATCGAGGATGTTGCCGGCAACCGGTAGCGTGCGGCCGCGGCGGAGGGCCTGGGCGGATACGAAACCGGCGTAGTCGCCATCGGGGACGAAGCAGATCTCCTGCGATTCGTCCTTGGTGGCGTTCGGCAGGCCGAGGCGAAGCGCGTGGGCTCGAACCTCGTGCTTCGTCATCCCGCCGAGCGGGAACCGCACCGAACCGAGCTCGTGCGCGGGCATCGAGAACAGGAAATACGACTGATCCTTGCCGGCATCGAGGCCGCGGCGCAGCTCGTGACCGTCACCGCCCGGGCCCGCTGCGAGGATCTGCGCGTAGTGCCCGGTGACCAGCACGTCCGCACCGATCGCGCGGGCCCGCTCGAGGAGCGGCGTGAACTTGATGTGCTGGTTGCACTTCACGCACGGGTTCGGCGTCTCGCCGGCCAGGTACGCCTCGACGAAGTCGTCGACGACGGCGGCGCTGAACTCCGCGGCGAGATCGACGACGTAGAACGGGATTCCGAGGTGCGCGCAGACCGCGCGGGCATCCTCGACATCGCGGGGGCCACAGCACCGCCCGCCCGAGGAGGCCGCGGTTCCGCGCGCGTCGTAGAGCCGCATCGTCATGCCGACGACACGATGACCCTGCTCGACCAGCAGGCCGGCCGCGGTCGCGCTGTCGACGCCGCCCGAGAGGGCCGCGACGACGAGCTCGTTCCCCTGCGTCATTGTCACCATGGCAGTCAGCGTGCGGCTGCGCGACGGAAGGCGTATTAGCATGCGGACGTGTCGTCGGCCCAGCGAAACCGGTGTGAGGTCCTGGCAGCCTCGCTCGACGAGGCTGGCCTCGGTGTCGGCACCGCCGCTGCGGGCGAGGCCAAGGCCGCGATCCACGTGATCGACCTCTTGCCCGGCGAGCGCGCGGAGGTCCAGATCGACCACGCGAGCCCGCACAAGCCCTCAGCGTGGGCGCACATCGTGCGCCGGATCGGTGCGCCGAGCGCCGACCGTGTCGAGCCGGCCTGCCCTGCATTCGGCCGCTGTGGTGGCTGCGTCTGGCAGCACCTCGCCTACCCCGCGCAGCTCGCACTCAAGCATCAGCGCGTCGTCGCGGCGCTCGCGACAGTCCCGGCGGTCGCGACAGGCCGGGTCGCAGTCGCCGAGGTCCGCCCGTCGCCGCACGTGCTCGGTTATCGCAACAAGGGCAAGTACGTCGCCGGTCGCTCGGGCGATCACGTCGTGCTCGGCGCCTACGCCCCGCGCAGCCACCACGTGATCGACACGCTAGGCTGTCAGGTCGTCGCGCCGGTGATCGACGAGGTCGCGACCTGGGTGCGCGGCGCGGCCGAGGCAGCCGGCCTGGTGCCGTACGACGAGTCCAGGCGCGAGGGCGAGCTGCGCTACGTGATCGTCCGCGAGTCGGGTGGTGACGCGTTGATCGCGCTCGTCGTCGCATCGCGGACGGCGCGCGCCAAGCTCCAGCAGGTCGCGAATGCGCTCGCGAAGCACCCGGCGATCCGCGGGCTCGTCGCGATCGACAACGATCGGCGCGATGGCGCGATCGTGCCGTCGGGATCGACCGCGCACGTGCTGCTCGGCAAGGGCTTCCTCGTCGAGGAGCTCGCCGGCGCACGCGTCGAGATCGGCGCCGGCGAGTTCCTGCAGGTCAATCGGCTGCAGGCGACCGCGATGTACGCCCGCGTCGCCGAGCTCGCGGCGGCAGGCCCCGGGATGCGCGCGGTCGATCTGTTCGCGGGTGTCGGCGGCATCGGCCTTCACCTCGCCCGCGCCGGCGCACAGGTCGTCGCCGTCGAGCTCGATCCCGAGGCGGT
>JACCTC010000109.1 GCA_013812655.1 Deltaproteobacteria bacterium
GCCGCGGATCGCGAGGATCCTCATGACGAGCTCCGAACGAGGTCGACGCCGCGGATCGCGAGGATCCTCATGATGCAATGTCCTCGACGTCGCCGCGCAGCTCGGCGAGCAGCCGATCGAACGCGCCGAGCACCTCGGGCGTCGGCGGCTCGACGTGCCCGCGCGCCCACAGCCGCACGAACACCTCGCGCGGATCGAGCTCGGCGAGCCGCCGCGAGCTGACCCGGTCGCCGAGCGCCGCACCATCGCCGGTCTGCTCGACGCCAAGCCGGATCAGCCGCGGCCGCTTGCCGTCGAGCGCGGTCTCGATCAGCGCGCGCAGCTTGGGCTCGGGCTTGCCGAGCGCGACGACGATCTCGAGGTACGGTCGCGCCGGATCGTCGCCGAGCTGTTGCGGTGGTAGGGCGTCGAGGATCGCGAGCACGTCGGCGAGCGCGGCTGCGCCCCGCGCCGGGACCCGGATGATGTCGATCACGCGTGGCACCGGCAGCGAACGGATCTCCGAGACCCGCGCACCGTCGAAGTCGATCGCGAGGACCTGGTGCTTGTACGAGGACTCGTCGAGCGAGAGCGCGAGCGGTGCGCCGGCATAGCGGATCGTGTCGCGCGCGACGCGCTGCGCACGATGGATGTGGCCGAGCGCGACGTAGCTGATGTCCTCGGGAAACACCCGGACCGGCGCCGACTCCTGCCCGCCGATCGAGACCCGGCGCTCGCTGAGAAACTGGGCGTCGGCACCGGCCATGTAGAGGTGACCGGTCACGATCAGCGCGACGTCGGCGCCGCGCCGTGCCCGCGCGCCCGCAAGCACCTCGCCATAGATCGCGAGCAGCGGATCGCCCCGCTCGATCAGCTCGGTCGGCACGTCGACCGGCCGCAGGAATGGCACCGCCGCGACGAGCCCACGCCCGCCGGCGACCGGGATCAGCACGCGCTCGAGATCGATCGAACCACTCGCGTTGCGCGGTAGCCCACCGATCACGTGGACGTTCAGCTCGCGGAGCACCGACGACGCGGCGCCGAGCCGTGCCGGCGAGTCGTGGTTACCGGCGATCGCGATGATGTCCATCGTCGGGCTCGCCCGTCGCGCCGCCGCCAGGAACTCGAACCACATCCGCTCCGCGCTCGCCGGCGGCGTGGCGCTGTCGAACACATCGCCCGTGATCACCAGGGCATCGGCTGCCTCGCGCGTGCACGCCTCGAGCAACCACGCGAGGAACGCCGCGTGCTCGTGGTCGCGTGTGACCTCGCCTCGCAGCGTGTGCCCGAGGTGCCAGTCCGACGTGTGCAGGACCCGCATCGGCAACGAGGATGCCAGGGGGGTCTGATCATCGATTCAGTACCGATCCCGGGCCACCGGGCGCCGTTGCCGCCACCTTGGCCCGGGATCACTCCGGCGCCGGCTCCTTGCGCTGCACTTCTCGCAGGAATGCCTCCTCGGTCGCCGACAGCGGCCGCCCCTTGAGGCGCTCGAGCTCGTCGCGCGAGATCCCGCCGACCTTCTGGCGGTGCCGCGCCATCACCACGTGCGCGCGGGCTGCCGAGGCGAGCACGTCCTCGAGGGTCTCGAAGCTGACCGGTGCGCGCTCCGGGTGCGCGCGCACGAGCTCGGTGATCCGCGCCTCGTGGCGGGTCACGACGTCGGCGATCGGCGTCGCGAGCGGCAGCCGCTCGACCTTCGCCTCGGGCGGCGGCTCGAGCCGGTCGACCCCGTGGGTGTTGCTGGTCACCAGAAACGTGCCCTGGATCTCGCTGATCAGCTCGACGACGCGGAGGTGCCGCGGGAACAGCTGCACGAGCTGCAGCAGCGAGACCACGACCCCGCGCGGGTGAAGGTGATACGCGCTCGCGCGGATCATGCCGCCGGCGTCGACGAACAGCCGGACGAACGTGCGGTTCTGGGGATAGATCCGCGACATCGTCAGGTCCTCGACGTCGGCGATCCAGCGGTACTTGCGGCCCTCGAATTCCTTGCGCGCGCGATCGTAGAAGTCGAGATCGGCCTCGGGAAACGCAGCCGGCGACACCCGCACGAGCTCGTGCGGCTCGCCGTAGACCGCATCGAGCCGCGCTCGCAAGGCCGAGCCGCCGAGCCCCTGTGGCCGGCGCAGGCCGAGTGCGACCGCGACGACGAGCCAGAGGCCCATCATGAGGAAGAACACTTCCACGCGCGCACTATGCCACGCGCGGCCCGCAAGTAGACTTCCGGCGTGCCCTGGGGCGGCCAGACCGGCGCCGTCACCGCGATCTAGCCGGTCTTCAAGCGCTCACGAAACTCGAGGATCGCGGCGCTCATCGGCTCGATCGCGGCCAACCGACAGATCGACGCGAGGTCGAGATCCGGAAGACGCAGACTCTTCTCTTGCGTGATGTACGCGTCACCTTCGAGGACGTAGACCGCAATTTCGTCCTTCTCCCAAAACCAAACTTCAGTGATCTGAAGCCGCCGGTAGATCTCGAGCTTCTCGATCCCACCACTTGTCCAGACAACTTCGATCGCGAGGTCGGGCTGCTTCTTGCGTTTGGGATTCGCGTCGAACACGAAACACTCGTCGGGCTCGAGGCCAGCCTTCTTCCGCCGCTTCTTTTGAGTCCAGCCTCCGTAGGCGGAAAACGGAATTCCCTTCGCCAGGCAGTACTCCCCGACAAGGATTCCGATGACCCGGCTGATACCTTCATGATCGCGCGAGGGACTCATGATCTCCACAGCTCCGTCGAGAAACGCCATGCGAGGTGCGCTGCGATCTCCACGGGCTGCGAGCAGGACTTCGAAAGCATCCCAGCTCATGCCGCGCAACACGACGATCTGATCGGCAGTCGGTACGTGTTCGTCCAACGTGACCGGTGCGTCTGTCGTGCGTTGCGAAATCATGGCCACCATCGTACCAAGCGGCTGCAGCAAGAGCAGCGCCACAGGGGACGCGGCGTGATTTCGAGTGGTTGCTTCGCGAGCTGGACGAATCTCGGACGCAGCGTCCCGGACGTCGGACGTACTTCGACGTTGTAATACCGATACGCCAGTCTGAAGGCGGCCGCGTTGCCGCGCGGGCGTCTTCGCGTGCATGCTTTAGCCGATGGTTGCGCGTGCATTCACGATCATCGCGGCGATCAGTGCTGCCTGCGCGAGCTCGCGGCCTGGCGCGTGGAAACCCGTCACGTATCCAAAGTCCGAACGAACGATCGAGCACTGGACGTTGGCGGATGAAGACGAGTTCGTGCGCCGAACCTGCGAGAACGTGATCGCTCCAACGGGCAAACTGCGCTGTGACTCGTTGAAGAAGTTCGGTCTGTCGTCGAACAAATGCGGCGAGACACTGTCGGCTCTAAGACCGGCAGGTTCCGACAGGGAACGAAACGCGTTTCGGCTCGTCCTCGCCGGCCTCAGCCTCGCAGACTCGTGCGACGAGGTGGACGCGGCCTTTCGCATCGCCGCAAGTGCGGCGCGTGGCGACCGCGCCATCACCAACTGCAAGAAGCGTCCGGACGGCTCATACGACCTCAGCAGCGAGGATGTTCTGTTACGTCGAGGACTCGGCGATCGGGTGTTTGGCGACACTATCAGCACGGTCGACTCACCCATTCAGGTATGCGGACTCATGGGCGAGGTGAAGTACCTGACTCGCCTCACGTGCGCCGACGGCTCGCGTCCGTGGCCCAAGGACCTGGACAAAGCACACGCCGCAAGGCAAGCAGCCGAGACCGGCACGAGTCGCTGCGGCGAGTTGTTCGGCAAGCCTGTCGATCGGTACAAGGTTCCCTGTCCAGAGAAGACATATGAGGTCTTCATCGATATGTACGAATGTGGCCCAGGTGAGGAGCTCTGGGACGGGGTTCGAAAGCCAGGCGGCTGAATAGCTGGCGTTCCACGCGCGCGGCCCACAAGTAGACTTCCCGCGTGCCCTGGCCCATCACGATTGATGACGTGACTGCCGCGCGTGCGCGGCTCGTGCCCTATCTGCCAGTGACGCCGCTGCGCCACTACCCGGTGCTCGACGAGGTGGTCGGCGCGCGCGTCCTCGTCAAGCACGAGAATCACCTGCCGACCAACGCGTTCAAGGCGCGCAACACGCTGTCGTTCATGACCGCGTTGCCGCCGGATCAGCGCGCGCGCGGCGTCGTCGCGGCGACCCGCGGCAACCACGGCGCCGGCCTCGCATGGGCGGGTGCGCAGCTCGGCGTCCCCGTCGTGATCTGCGTGCCGCACGGCAACAACCCCGAGAAGAACGCGGCGATCCGGGGTCATGGCGCCGAGCTCGTCGAGGCCGGCCGCGACTATGACGAGGCCGTCGACGTCGCGAAGCGGCTCGCCGCCGAGCGCGGCCTCGCGATCGCGCACTCGACGAACGATGCCGACGTGATCGCCGGTGCCGCGACGCTGTCCGTCGAGATCTGCGAGCAGGCCGAGCAGCTCGACGCGATCGTCGTCGCCGTCGGCGGCGGATCGCAGGCGGTCGGTGCGCTCGTCGCGACGCGCGCGCTGCGCCCCACCGTCGCCGTCTACGGCGTGCAAGCCGCGGCCGCCTCGGCGATCCACGACTCGTGGCACGCCATGGCGCGGCTCGTCACCGAGCACGCCGACACCTTCGCCGACGGGCTGGCGACGCGCGCGACCTACGATCTGACGTGGGATGCGCTCCGCGAGGGCCTCGCCGGCTTCGTCGCGGTCACCGAGGCCGAGCTCGCTGCCGCGATCCGCTTGATGATCCGCGCGACCCACAACCTCGCCGAGGGCGCCGGTGCGGCCGGGCTCGCAGGCCTCTGCAAGCTACGCGACGTGCTGGCGGGGAAAACTGTGGCGATCATCCTGTCGGGCTCGAACATCGACGAGGCCACGCTCCGTCGCGTCGTCACCGGCGAGCTCTAGCGTCGGCGCTTCGCCGCGAGGTTCGCGAAGACCCTCGCGCGCACGAGGTGGCGGACGCGCGGCTTCATCTTCGCCAGCTCGTCCGCGTGAAACGTCCGCTGATCGTGCGGCGGCTCGGCGCGCTCGGTCTTGTTCATGATGCTGATCGCGTGCGTCGAGTGCGGCAGCCCGAACACGTGGCCGAGCTCGTGCGCGAGCGTGCGGTCCCACGCGCGCGTCGACACGATCACGAACTTGCGCGTGCCCTTGCGCCAGGTCACGCCGTTGGCCTGCGCGCCCGCGGTGTCGATGTCATCGAGCTGGCCGGTCAGGAACAGATCGATCACGCCGGTCCCGAGCCTGGCGCCGAGCGTGTCGCGCTCCTGGCGATCCTCGATCCGCGCGACCGACGCTGGCAACGTCCCCGTCCGGACGATCTGGAAGCCGATGTCGAGAGGTGCGAAGTGGCGGTTCGCCTCGGCGAGCTGACCCGCGATCCACTTCGGCGTCGCGATCGGTCCGTCGTCGGTGACCGGCACGTGGAGCGCGATGCCGAGGCAGGTCTTGCGCGCGACATCGCAGGTCGGTGCATCGGCGGCGAGCTTGGAGACGTCGGGTTGCGCCGCGACATCACCCACCGCGACGACGAGGAGTCCGAGCACCACACGCATCATCGATCGAGTGTAGTCGGCCCGTCGGCAAGGTGCCACGCCGCTCAGCCGATCAGCCGCAGCGACTCGAGCATCACGGCACCCACGGTGAACACGACGCGCGCGACGACTGGCGCGACGATGCTGCGGCCGCCGGCGACGTACATCCAGCCGAGGCCCGCGCCGAACAGGCCCGCGCCGAGCCGCGCCGCGAGGTTGCCCGGCATGATCACGGCTTCGGCGATCGCACCGACGAGCACGGGCAGGATCGCCGGGCCGGGCGACAGCTCGAGCATGCGCTCGACGAGCCAGCCGCGCAGCGCGACCTCGGCAGCCAGCGCCGCGACGCCG